>NZ_VOZF01000050.1:0-11221 GCF_013419905.1 Acinetobacter sp. YH12046 | reverse complement strand
CACAGCAAGATGTTGTACCTCGTCAGGCAAGTGGTGTATTCGTTCGTTTTCCAATGTATCAAGTGAAATCCGTTCAATTACAGGCAGTCGATGATCAGGGAGAGAATCTAGCAGTGGGTAAATCTGTTTGGGATATTCAACCATCAATACAGCAGCCTCCTAAAACCATTGTAGCTCATGATGGTATTGTATATTTAGATGATGTGAAAAATAATAAATTATATATTGGCGATGAGCTTAAGCAATGCCAAGTGAATCTTCCTGAAGTTTCCACTCTTGAAGGTTTTAGCGATTTAGGAAGGGTGGTATGTCAATAACTCATCAATTTAACCGAATCAAAGCTTATGGCCTCATCAAGCGTTTAGCTTGTATGAGCTTATTGTTTTTAGCTTATAGCATATGCTCTTCATCTGCTTATGCAGAGAGTTGCTGGGTAAGTGGAGGTAATTTAAGCCTAGGCACAGCGAACATTCAAGGCTCGATGACAGCTTCTACGGATATTACCGTAACATGTAATTCAAACTGGAGTCAGCCCGTGACATATAAGATATGTATGGTAGTTGATAGTATAGATCCAGCGGCTAAAGATCCTCGCACAATGATTAACTATGATAACTATCCTGCTTCCTTATTAAATTATAACTTATATTATGATGTCGCACGAACACGCAAGATACCAAACTCAGACGCTAAAAATACAGCTCAGTGCCAGTCTGTTCAAGTAGGTGCTAATACAGGAAGTCCGAGTACATTGGTCAAAATGTATGGTCAAGTTCTTGCAGGACAAAATGTACCTGCCGGCTCCTATAAAACCAATAGTACTTCCATAAAGCTATACTATGCTTATCGCTATGGCTTAGAAGTACCTTCAGATTTAGAAGCTCTAGCTAGTCAAAATAGCTCAACTAACAATATAGTCGTCAATTCTAACTATGAAAATAGCTGTTTGATTTTATCTGCATCAGATATAGATTTTGGTTCAGTGGAGCTATTGAATAATACTTTATATCGTTCAGGGACTATTCAGTTAGCATGTCCAATGGGTACCAATATGAAGGTAAGTTTAAATAATGGTCTAAATCCATTGGGCTCACAAAGACGTATGAAAAATTCTTTAGGAAGTTATATTCAATACGGTTTATATCAGGATCCAAGTCACTCGAACATTTGGCAGGCGGATACTTCATATTCTGTAACCCACCAGACTATCCCTATTTATGCGATGGTCCCATCGCAAAGCATTAGCAGTATAGGGAAATATTCCGATACCATTACTGTGACTTTAACTTATTAGAAAACTCTATATTTAATAGGTAATCGTAGCAGTAACTGTATCTATATATTGACCGGCAGGAACGTTAGTATCAGGCACTTTCCCCCAAATGGTAATATTTTGAGTTTGTCCTGTACCGTGTTGTGAAAAACGATTTTCAGAGCTGTTTCCCCATTCTTTGCTCATAGATGCATCTTGATAAAGTCGATATGAAAGCTTCAAGGAAGCATCCTGAGTATTCTTTAGTGTACCATCACTATTTAGTGAAATATTGTAAGGCGTACCATTAGTACATGAAACATTTAGACTACCCGTTGCCTGGATATTTTGGGTATTACGAGAAATCGTACCAAAATCTATATTAGAAGTAGAACCTGTGCCGATATCACAAATTTCATTGACTTTTATTTTGACCTGAAACTGTGTGGACTGCCGGTCACTCATGGTATAAGCAGAGACTGAAACTACAGCTAGAATTACAAATGAATATTTAAAAATTTTCATTGAATGTGCCTATATCCAATATAGATAATTATATTAATCTGAATTGTAGAGAGTAAAAAGGTAACTATTTAAAGTAATAGTCTGGATTACGCACTAAATTTCATGATTCTAATCATATTATTCGATTTTACTCAACTATGCTGCCATCTAGTAAACAATTCAAAAATAAAAGGGCAAACAGGCTAGATTTAACATAAAATCTCTTATGCGAAATTTAAGAAAAAAAGCTTTAGCATTTTTTTCTGTCTCTTCTTAATCGTTGATCTTTAGGCTTTTGCTTATTCCGTTTATTCAAATAAATCTGATCTGCATTTCGACAAGCCACTTCAAACTCTTTCATACTCCAAGCCTTCTTGGCAGTGAAGCGTACATAGTGTAAGTTTTTTGGAAAATACATTTGATTCAGCTTCTTCTGCTCGGGATTTCGGGCATTTAATATCGATCTCATTTTAGCCTGTAACGTGCCAATTTGATGACGTGTACCATGAAAATTCCCCTTAGAACTCAATCTAAAAGTGGCTTCTTTCAAACGATCAGCCTGTTCAGTTGAAATTAAATCAATTTTTTTATTCAACTCCCGCGTTGCCGACTGCATAAATTCTTGCGATAGATACCAGGTAAAACGGATTTTCTTCTGAGAATATCGTTGAAAAAACTCCAAATGCTTTTTACGAACCCCGCGTAATGCACGAGTTAGCTCTTTCAACCGCTCGTTATAGCTCACGTCATCGTTAAATTTAATTCCAAACCGTTGCAGTAAAAATGCACTCACGGATGCCTGATTCCAACGGGTATGTTCATTTTCTAAAAAAGCAAAGCCAAAAATACGTTGAATACTGGAAAAACGCCTGACATCAGAGGCATTAAAAGGCTTAAACACCCGATAAACCAGATCTTGGTTACTATCAATAGTTTTTACACGCTTGGCATGAACATTAAAAATAACGCCAAAGCGTTCAGGATGATAATAAACCCGAGAAAATTGTGGCTTAAGATCACTAAACTCAATGTATTGTCCCAGTACATAATCCCCATAGCGCAACAGTTTTTCTTTTTTCGTGGTCAAAAGACTATTCAACTTTTGCTTCTGTACCATGCTCGAATTTTTGGCAAGTATTTCTTTTAAAGTCAGCTTACTTCTCCGTGCTTCTCTATAGCCTGTAGTAAATAACCAAAACTGAAATACCTCATTTTTGGCCGGATCATAATTGATGACCAGACTCCATACTGGTTCCCCGTAGTCCGATTTTTTCTTACGCTCAGATTCAGTCAGATCGAGGCCATACTCCAAAATTAATTTTGGAAGCACATGATGGAACTTTGAAAAAGGCACAGTATCAGAAAACCAAAACTTAGCACTTCCATTCGAAATGCATTGCATAAGACTGAGAAGACAGTCCGTTTTCGTTGTTGTGTAGTAGATCATTATCTAATCAAAATATAACTTTTATGCGGAAAGCATAAAAGTTTATCTTTGATTAAAAAAGAACAAAAAACAAGATTTTTATAAAATAGTGTTTTTTTTGATCAATGATGGTTTTTCTGTAAATAAGAGTTCCATAAATCGAGCGTCAGCACATGCAGATATCAATTTCAAAATTGGTTTTCACCAATTTGATTAATCACCATAGAACGCTCTTATTTGCGATTTAAGCTTCTTTTATTTTTAAATTACCTATCACTATAAAAACCTGTAAACAGAGCTAAAAACGCAAAATATGACGATTTACAATAGTTTTTAGCGAGTGTCTACGAGCGACACAAAGAAAAGTCGCGCCTAGACTCTCTGAAAAACATTCTTTTAAAAATGAAAACTTAGAACAATAAGAAATTAGATGCAGATCTTTAAACCTAGATCGAGCGAAGCGAGCATAAAAAATTTATGAGCGAAGCGAATTCCGAGTTGCTTTTGCTTTTTATTAAATTCCAGATTGGTATTAGCCAAAAAATTGCCCCAACGAACTGAGCTTTAGCGAAGTTCAATAGAGTTTGAGCGTAGCGAAAACCAAGGGCAATTTTTCATTCTTCCCTTTTTAATATATTTTAAATCTTTTAAATCTTTTCAGTTGTCTCTGTGCCTTATATAGCAAAGGTTTCAGCGTTTAAATATGACGGATTGACTACTAACTATGACGGATTGACTACTAACTATGACGGATTGACTACTTAACTATGACGGATTGACTACCAACTATGACAAGTATATATTTGTCATATATTAGAAAAATCAATGGTTTTGTTTTGAATAAAAATCACGTTGTAAAATCAAATCAAGTAATAGAAGCATCGTATCAATTAAGTGCCGTAGAGCAACGAATTGTCTTAGCTGCCATTTCACGGATTCCCAAAAATCAGCTTATTACAGATGATGAGTTATACCCTGTTAGCGTCGATGAATTAAAACAATTGGGCGTACATGAGAAAACTGCATACAGAGATTTAAAGGAAGGTATTAATAGACTCTATGAGAGGTCTATTAATCTCAGTATTGATGATAAATCTATAAAAATGAGATGGGTGCAAGAAATCCAATTTTTAGATAGTCAAAGTGTCATTGGAATCCGTTTTTCAAAACCCATTCTGCCATTCATTTCCAATCTAAGTAGAGAATTCACCAAATATGCCTTATCAGACATTGCTGGGATCAATAGTGGATACGGTATTCGTATCTATGAACTACTGGTTCAATATCGGCAAATAGGTAAGCGTGAAATTTCTGTTGAGAGTTTACGGACAATGTTAGAACTCGGTAAAAAGTACCCATTATTCGCTGATTTCAAGAAACGAGTAATTGACACTGCTATAGACCAAATCAATGAATACAGCCCTCTAAAAGTCACTTATGAGCAGAAAAAAACAGGGCGTAAAGTCACTCATATTATCTTTTCTTTTAAAGAAAAATCTAAATCTATAACACATACCTCGAAAGATTTTTATCAGCTATCTGATGCTCAAATTAATCTATTCGGGAATCAATTATCACGTTTACATGAGCTTTCCCATTTAGCCTCAGAAGGTGAAAGTTATGAGATTTTAGCTGCTAAAATTAAGGATATGCTTAGAAACCCTCACCAACAACAGCAGTTTTTGCCACACTTAAAGAACTTAGGGTTTAAAGCTTGAGTGTATTGAAGAATACACTTATTGTATTCTTCAATACGTATCCTAAATACACAGCAATACACTATGAAAACAAGTACAAAATACAGTGTTAGTGATGCAGCCACACTGTATAAGAAATCTCGTGCTACACTTTATAAAGATATAAAAAATGGGGTGTTAAGTCGTGATCATGATGGCTCTATCGACTTCTCTGAGTTACTCCGCGTTTACGGTGAACCTTTTAGTGGAAAACACTCAAAACACACTGATACGTCTCCAACACAAACTATAAATACACCTGAATACACAGACAATACAGTTATTGAACTAAAGAATCAGATCGATTTTCTAAAGAAACAGTTAGAAAAAGCAGAAGATCGCGAAGCTAAAGCAAATTCTCGTATCGATACATTACTTACCCTAATTGAAATGAAGCCAACTCAGGTTCATCCCACACCAACTTCAGCTCAATCTAGTCCATCTCAAGTAGAATCTACATTGAATGTAGATAACGACAAACATGACGGATTGACTACTCCAGATCAAAAAGAAAATAAGCGTATTCCAGTACCGGAGCATGTTGAACCGGAGCAACCGAAAAGAGGCTTTTGGAGCCGTTTTTTTAGACCCTATGATTAACCACGATTGTTTAACTGATATGAACAAAGTCGTGAAACTTTGATTAAATAATAAGCGTGGAACATGAAAAATGCATAAAAAAGCCCGATCTGGAGGATACGGGCCAATCAAAATGATATATACCATTGATTAATAAAGACAATTATAACTCATTTCGTATAACGTGTATTATGTTAATTTTAGAAAAATTAAACTTTTAACTCTTCAGTAAAAAGTTTATTTCTTTCCAAAAACTTAACGATATCACCAGCATCTAGACGATATAAATCAGCTAATCGGTCTTCTAATTTAGCATCGCCATCCTCATCGCTGAACGGAATATTAAATCCTTTATTAATACACCCAAACTTTCTTACAGTTCGATAAGAGTCACGTAACATCTCATAACTCTCACTAGAATATATATGATCGACTGTATTCTTCTCATCAAGCTCAGGATTCAGAACATCTTCTTCTAAACGAGTTGGAACTTCTTTATCGTTATAAACATAAATATGCTGAGCATCTAGCTCTTTAACTGTTCGATCAATAAAAGACACTAACTCCAAGAGCGTCAAATTTAATAAGCTTGCTGAGCTTAATAATAATTCTAAAGAAATAGTTCTAATACCAGCTTCATATTTAGATAAAGAGGATGCTGTTGTAACCAATGCATAGGCTAACTCACGTTGGTTAACTCCTCGCAAATTACGTATATAAGATAAGGTAGCTCCAGCTACATCATTTATCTCAACTTTCAAATTGTACTTCTTCATAAAGACTCCTAAAAACTAATTTAAAAATAATTGAAAAAACAAGTTGACGCAAGAAATATTTTTATTATAGCATTATTTACACAGTAAATATTTCCAAAAAGGAAACAACAATGTTAGACATCTTAATCGACATCGCAGCAGAAGTTATCAAAGAAACAGTAAAAGAAAGCCTTAAGTAGGAGAAAAGAAATGCAAGACACATTGAAAGGTTTTATAGAGGTTCTTTTACCAAGACCTCCATTTCCACCCATTTTTTTCTAGCCTAGATATGAATAAGTTTGAAAGATAGGGCTTTAGAGCCCTATCTTTTAAGGGGAATAACATGAAATTTAAAAGATTGAAAACAAAACAGGTTTTAAAGTTAGTTATATCTCTTGGCTGGTATTTCGATAGCCAAAAGGGTAGCCATAAGCATTTCAAGCATCCTATTAGAAAAGGAAAAATTACCATTCCAGATCATGGTGATCTCGATATAGGAACATTAAGAAGTATTTTTGAACAAGCTGGTATAGGAGCTTATTGAGATAATTATGAAGTTAATTATTAGCGCAATTTTTCTATTTTTTTTAGTTGGAAGTGGAACTTTATATTTTCTTTCACAACAAAAGTTAATTCTTGCGAATCAGCATAAAGAATTAATGATGATGGGAGAATTTGCTAGAATGAATAAGCTTCAAACAACACAGAAACTTATTCAAGAAGTTAAAAAAGATAGATTAATTAAAGTTCATGAGTTTAATAAAGTAAAAAGAACTTTTACTTCTGAAATGAAAGCATATCTAAAAAGAAATGGACTAAAAAGTCAGACTTTACATATGAAATACAAGGTACAAGAACCAGCACATACATTTATTTAACATAATGGCGATTATACGAAGTACATTTGTATATTAATATAAAAATCAAATACTTAAAAATTTAACCCTAATCACAAAATGCACAAAAAATGGCTTTTGTAATAAGTTGGTGAGTTTTTAAGCGAATCTGTAACATTTTGCCAGGAAAATTGGCTAAAAAACGATCGATTTAGTAATCAGTGCCCATTTCATACGGATCCAAGTTCCAAAACTATCCCCAATTGCTGGGGATAAAATTTAGGCTATTTTGTACGCTCAGGCTTACGTGAATCTCGGCCCTTTGCGGCTATCTAGGATACTGGAACTTTCCTATGATGAACTCATCAGGAACAGGAAGTTCCATAACATAAAACAAAAATTATAAGTTATTGCACATGGACCAGAGGGTACAACAGCACAATCAGCGACAATAAAAAACCCCGGCAGGATGCCGGGGTTTTTTATTATTTAGATTTCTTAAATCAGCGTCGGGTGTGCCGTCCAGGATACGAGTTAAAGTCGCTTAAAATAACGTCAATAAATATTGAAAAAGTCATAAAATGTGATATGTTTCACACTCTATTTTTTAGTAGTAAAATTTTTTTATGAAACTATTAAAAAATAACAGCAAGTTTTTAAAAAAACCATCTGTTTCATTATTAATAGGCCCTTATATGAAAAACTTTATCACTACCGCATTATTAGCTTCTTCTGGATTATTTATAGCAGGACAGACGAATGCTTCTACTAAAGTTGCGGATACAACCTTCCAAGTTAAAATTGAAGTTGTATCAACATGTGCGATCAGTGCTACAGATATCGATTTTGGTCAAGTAAATAGTGGTATCGCAGCAACAGATAAAACAGGTAATCTAAATGTAACCTGTACCAGTCAGACACCCTACAGCGTTGGTTTATCTAGTAGTGGAAAAATGACTCATACGACTGACCCTACGTCTAGCATTGCTTATCAATTATTTAAAGCATCCAGTGATACAGCAGAGTGGGACAACGACAATAATCGATATTCTGCAACTGGTTCAGGTAGTGTACAGCCTATCCCGGTAGTTGCTAAATTATCTGGCTCTACAAATGTACGCGCTGGTAACTATGCAGATACCGTCACAGCCACAGTAACTTATTAATTTTTATTATCGTAAAGAGTCCACATGAAAAAGCCAGCCAAATTCTCTCATGTATTCCACATTTGTGGTGCAGGAATCTTGGCAGCTAGTATTTTTATAACACAGGCGCATGCTGCCAGTTTGCAAGTTGCGCCTATTTTATTAGAATTTTCACCGCAAGAAAAAGTCAAAGAACTTTGGTTGACCAATACAGGTAATGAGAGTATTCGTGCACAAGTACGAGTGAACGCTTGGACACAAAGCAATCAACAAGATATTTTAACAAACTCCAAAGATCTAATTGCTAGTCCTATGGTCATTAGCATTCCTGCCGGACAACGGCAATTGGTTCGATTGATCCGCAATACTCAAATAGCAAATACGACTGAACAAGCTTATCGCCTCATCGTGGATGAATTACCTAACTCCCAGACTAATGTACAAAGTGGTCTACAATTGTTACTCAAATATTCCATTCCTGTTTTTTTAAAAGTATCGGACATTAATGATACAGATCAAGGCATAACATCCCTGCAAGGTATGAGCTTTAAATATAATAAGCAAACACTAACAATCAACAATCAGTCTGGTCATTATAAGCGCTTTAGTCAGTTTGCCTACATGGATGCGCAAGGCAAAAAAATACCAATTCAAATGGGATTGATGGGTTATGTACTTAGTGGGAAAAGCATGCAATGGAAAATTCCAAATAATATAAATGTTACGCGTGGTGGAAAGTTTATAGCTGTAGTTAATATGGATCTTCGTGAACAAACTCTACCATTATCTCCCTAATACAAAATAAGCTTTAGGGATAGGGAGTTTCTGATCATTGAATGTTCGAGCAAGCAATTTTATACTTGCAGGAATGATGCTGGTCACAGCACCGACAACATTTGCAGAACAATACTCATCCAATATAGCCAGTGCGATTCAACAGGAATTGTATTTGGATGTAGAAGTAAATCAGTCTACACAGATTCAAATTGGTCATTTTTTACAACAAGATCAGCAACTCTATATTGATGTAGCTTCCTTAAAAAATTTCGCCATTACTACCGAGATAGAACCAATCATAATTGATCAGGTATCCTATATCGCACTTGATCAGATTGAAGGGCTAAGCTATAAATATGACGACCTCAATCAAAAAATCTCAATCCAAGTACCTATTACACTGTTAAGCAGTCAACATCAATATGGCTATCAGCATCTGCCTGCTGCAAAAGTTAATCCATTGCATGAAAAAACAGGTATCTTACTCAATTACACTGCTTTTGCTCAGCAGTATGAGAATATATTTTCTTTAAATGGTTGGAATGAATTTCGTGTTTTTGGGCTATTTGGTGGGGTATTCAGCCTTTCTGGTAACTACCAATATCAAGATAATGCCTTTATAAATCATCATATACTGGATACATATTGGGAAAAAGATATCCCAGAAAAATTGCTTAGACTACGTTTAGGTGATGCACAAAGTAATGCACTATCATGGACACGCTCTACTCGATTGAGTGGTCTTAGCTTATCGAAAAATTTCGCTTTACAACCCTATACCGTGACGACTCCCTTAATGAGTTTTAAAGGCCAGGTAGCATTACCATCACAAGTGGATCTAATAATTAATGGTATTAAGCAGTTTTCAGAAAATATAGTACCTGGGCAATTTGATATTCAATCAGTACCGAGTATTACAGGTGCAGGCAATGCACAAATGGTCATTACAGATATTAATGGCCAACAGCAAGTACTGAGTATTCCCTTATATGGTACAAATAACCTACTCGCACAAGGCTTAAATGACTGGTCTTTTAATGTAGGTTATCCAAAGTTAAATTATGGCTTATCTTCATTTGATTATGCACAAGATCCTGCATTTAGTGGGAGCTATCGTTATGGAATATCAAATAAACTTACTCTGGAAACACATACTGAATTGACCGATCAATTGCAACAGGTAGGACTAGGCACACTCTATCAATTAGGCAAACGTGCAGGACAGCTTAATCTCTCTTATGCTTATAGTCGTACACCTGAGCAACATGGACAATTATTAGGCCTAGGTTATAGCTGGAACTCTACATTAATAAGTTTAAATTATAATGGACTACGACAGTTTGGTGAGTTTAATGACATTGCCAGCTTGAATGATGCGGCATTTGCCAGTAAATCAGACCAATTTTATATAGGTTTTAATACTAAAATTGGTCAGTTGGGAAGTAGCTATATCCAGCAAAAATACACAGAGCAAGAGAGTAAGTTTGTATTGCTGAACTGGTCTTATATCTTGCCGCGACGTATGAACATGAATTTAGGTTATAGTCATGATTTAATTAATAAAAAAGATAGTTACTATCTATCACTTAATATCCCTTGGGCGCAACGCAACTCAGCCACAGCATCAATACAGCGTAGTCATGATAACCAACAGTTTGGTCTCAATATAATGCATGCGCTAAATCAAGATCAGGGAGGGATGGGATGGCAAGCCATGGCCAATCGTACAGATCAATACTCACAATTTCAGGGGCAGATCGACTATCTCGGTCGCTATGGGTTAGCACAGTTAAATGTGCAACATACAGCATCAGACCAACAAAATAATACCAGCGCTTTTGCCTCAGTCAACGGAGGTTTAGTTATTCTAAAAGATGTGATACTCCCCACACGTTTGAGTAACGGTTCATTTGCTATTGTCTCAACAGATAATATTGCTAGCGTACCGGTGCGTATGGAGAATCGTTTGATTGGTAAAACTAATCAGAAAGGATATTTGCTATTGGATCGTCTAAATCCATATCAGCATAATAGTGTAGCAGTTGATACCCTAAACCTACCAATAAATTTAAAAATAGAAACAACACAGCAAGATGTTGTACCTCGTCAGGCAAGTGGTGTATTCGTTCGTTTTCCAATGTATCAAGTGAAATCCGTTCAATTACAGGCAGTCGATGATCAGGGAGAGAATCTAGCAGTGGGTAAATCTGT
>NZ_VOZF01000049.1:0-11247 GCF_013419905.1 Acinetobacter sp. YH12046 | reverse complement strand
TCAAAGTAGCATAAATTTCGTATCTTTCATCTTGAGAAAGTTGGGTGTATTTCTTCATTGTGTGCTTTCCAATTGCGAGTTGAAAAAGTCTAATGATTCTATGAATACACCTAACTTTTTCAACTAATTACAAATGTGTTGCACTTGGGATTTGAATCTGCGAATTCTATATCTTAGAAAAAATTTTATTTTGTAAATATGCTTCCATGGACTTTAGACATCTACGCTTGAGAAACCGACTATTAACCCCAATCAATATAGATATAAATTCATCACTTTTCTGATGGACATAGTATACTGCATCTGCCTTGTTCACTCATCTTTTCAATTTATTTACGACACCATGAACAAATATTTTGCTCAAGTTTTTTCTCTTAAGTCCATATCCATACTTGCTTTATCTATTAGCCTTGTAGGGTGTGGCAATGGTTCTTGGTGGTCAAATGATGAACCCACTCTTGAAGTTGAACATATTCGCAAAGCCATTCCAGGTCGTGTCAGCCAGCGTGAATCCTGGGCACAAGATATTTATGACATCACTGACCAGCTCGGTATTCCACAAACCAAAGAGAATATCTGTTCAATCGTGGCAGTTGTCGATCAGGAATCTAACTTTAATGCAGACCCGGTAGTTCCTGGTCTTGGTGAGAAAGCCGTTAAAGAAGTTCAGGAACGTCTGGAAGAAAAATTTAAAGATAAACTTGGTGAAAGTATCGGTGGAACAGTTGCAGGATATTTCCAGGATGTACTGAAAAACCAGCCAAGTCCAGAAGACAATTATCTCAGTCAGATGCGCCGGGTCAAAACCGAACGTCAATTAGATGAACTTTATCGTGAAATCTTTGATTACATGGCCAAGCATTATCATGTAAGTGCACTGACAGGTGCAGCCAAACTATTTGGACAAAATATTGGCGAAAAAATGAATCCAATTACAACTTTGGGTTCCATGCAGGTTCATATCAGCTATGCCAAGGAATATAAACGTCAAGGGGGCAGTATTGCTGATTTGCGTAGTGACCTGTATAGCCAGTATGGTGGACTGTATTACGGGATTCATCGATTGATGATGTACCCTGCGGATTATGAAAAACCGATTTATCGTTTTGCTGATTATAACTCTGGGATGTATTCCAGCCGTAATGCAGCATTCCAGAGCATGTTAAATAGCTTAACCGATGCCGAATTGAGCCTGGATGGCGATTTACTACTATATACTAAAGATGGCGCGATTCGCTCACAAAAGAGTCAATCTGAACGAGAGCTCATCAGCGTTTTTGCAAAAAATAATTTTATTATTACTGAACGTCAGATTCGGGCGGATCTAAAAAAAGAAAAAGTTAAAGATTTTGAAGATACTATGACTTATCGTGGTATCAGTAAACTTTATCAAGAAAAAACCGGTAAAGAACCAATGTATGCAATGATGCCAGAAGTCGTGATCTCAGGCCCGAAATTGAGTCGTGAGTATAATACTAACTGGTTTGCCAGCCGTGTCGATGGTCGTTATCAAACATGCATGCGCCGCATCAAAAACATAAAACTCTAGCCTTATTTGATTTTGATGGAACCCTGTATCCTTATGACAGTTTTACAGGGTTCATTTTCTATGCTTTAAAGAAAAGGCAGATTTTAAAACGTGGCATTCGTATTCTGCCTTGGATTCAGGCTTACTATCTTAAGCTCTATCCTGCTCATGCAATGCGCCCAAAGCTGTATTACACCATGTTCAAAAATAGTCATGCGCATGAAATTCAGCAGCTTGCCGAAGAATATGCACAGCAGCTTGTTTTAAGATTAAATCCCAAGCTATTAAAGCAACTCAAACAACACCAGCAACTCGGGCATCAAGTCGTTCTCGTTTCTGCTTCACTGGATTTATATTTAAAACCGGTTTGTACTTATTTAGGCATTGACCTGATTTGTAGTGAAGTAGAAATTCTGACAGGCAAAATGACAGGTTTATACAACACACCTGATTGTAGTAAGGATCAGAAGAAAAGTAGAATCTTGGAAAAATATAATTTAGAAGATTATGCTGAAATTTATGCTTATGGAAATAGCGAAGAAGATGAGGCAATGTTAAGCCTTGCACATTATGCTTATCTGGAAGGCCGAGATAAAGTACTTCCACTACTTGAAATGACTTTACCTGAGTCAGAGCTTAAAATAATTAATTAAACTGAGACTAATAAAAAACCGCTATGAATAGCGGTTTTTTATTGAAATCTATCTTACTTCTTAAACGGAAACGCATATTTCACGATACGTTTAATCACGCTGCCATACTGTTTTACCAGACTGGCATTATTATAGTTTAAGCCGTATTTTTTACATACTGCTTCTACTTTTGGCGCCATTTGACGATAACGGCGTGCAGGCACATCTGGATATAAGTGATGTTCAATCTGATGGCTTAAATGTCCAGTCAAAATATGAAACGCTTCAGAACCAGTCAAGTTTGAAGAACCACGAATCTGGCGCATATACCAGTGACCACGGCTTTCATTTTCCATGACAGCTTTCGGAAACACTTCTACATCTTTAGTAAAGTGACCACAGAAAATAATACTGAAAGTCCAGATATTACGAAGGCCATTTGCCACCAGGTTACCTGTCAATACCGGTAATGCTGCAGGACCTGCAATCAATGGAAAGAATACATAATCTTTGAATAATTGCTTGCCAATTTTACGCTGCATTGGCTTCCATTCTTCAAGGGTTTGCTCTTTGGTTTTACGGCCTTTGAAGTATTTACCCAATTCAAGGTTTTGAATAGCTACGCCCCATTGGAACAGTAAGCAAAATGGAATACTGTAGATTGGCTGTAATAAATAACCTGGTTTCCAGCGTTGCTCAGGGAACAAACGCAATAAGCCATAACCGATATCATCATCCATGCCTTTAATATTGGTATAGGTATGATGCTTGAAGTTATGAGTTTGACGCCAGTTGTCTGAAGTTCCTACAATATCCCACTCGTAGGTTTGGCCATTGAGCTTCGGATCATTCATCCAGTCATATTGACCGTGCATGACATTATGACCCAATTCCATATTTTCCATGATTTTGGCAAAGCCTAATAAGCCTGTACCTAATAACCATGCTGGCGGGAACCAGCCTGCGAATAATAAGGCACGACCTGCAATCGATGAATAACGGATGCTCGAATATACGCGACGGATATATTTGGCATCTTTTTCACCTAAATCATCCAGCACTTCCTGTTTGATGGCATCCAGCTCACGTGCAAGTTCATCTAGCTCAGACTGGGTCAGTTCACGGTTTTTAGGATTTTTAAAATACTGTAATTTTACTGGCATATTCATAGGATAAAACTCGCTTATAAGTCGATGACAAGGTCAGTCTGCGCTGAGTTAACACAAATTTTTAAAAGATTACCTGGCTCGGTATTTTGTGCGCCATTTACCAGATTCTTGGTTGAGCCTTCCGCTTTATTACAGGCACATTTATTACAGATGCCCATACGACAGCCATGGGTCGGTCGGATATTCTGCTGTTCCAGACTCACCAGAATCGACTGGCCTTTAGGAATCGTGACGATTTTTTTCGATTGAGTCAGGGTTACATTGACAAAGCCGGTATCAGCTTCATCACTCAGACTCATGCTGAACGCTTCACTTTTGAACAGTTTTGCTGAAGCAAATAGTCGTTCTGCAGTCGCAACAAAACCTGATGGTCCACATGCATAGACTGTGCTTTGTTCCAATGCCTGCAATTGATCTAGATAAGATTCATCAAGACGCGGCGCAGCCGGTTGTTCCTGAGTTGCGAATACCCGATAAGAAAAGTTTGAATATTTTTGTGCCAACTCTTCAAAACGCGCAATGAAAGCAGCATCCTGGTTTTTCTTAACCCAGTACCATAAAGTTACTGGTGCAGCCAGTTCAGCTTTATCTTTTAAAGCTTCCAGCATACTCAGCATTGGGGTGATACCACTACCCGCAGCAAGCAAAAGCAATGGGCTGCTCTGTTCTGGCAAAGTCATGTCACCGAAAGGCTGACCGAATTCAATGATATCACCGACTTCAGCCTGTTCAGCAAACCAGGTAGTAACTTTACCCGCATTCACTTTTTTAACCGTCAATAAAATATGCTGCTGATCAATACGGGTCAGACTATAGCTACGTTCATAACGAATGCCGTTCACCACCACAAATACAGGATGATGCTGGCCCGCCTGACCGAACTGGAATAAATGATTGACACGAATCGTCAGGCTCAGCATATCCTGCGCAGCATGTTCTTTGCGCACAATCTTGCCTAAGGGCTGATTCATTGACCATAAAGGATTTAATTTCTGCATCCAGAAATTAATCGCATATGGATCAATCACACTCTCTTTCAGCGTATTTAATGGCGTTTTAAGCTTTTCGAGTACAGGCATCGTTATAGACATCACCTTGGATTTTTAATTATTATACACTTGTATATATATTTGTATATACATTTGTATTGTTTCTAATCATTTCACAAGCTGGACTGCCTTCGTTATAATGTGTTAATGCCTTTTACTAATCACCTCATGAATGAGCCTTCAATGAAAATAAGCAGTGACGCGTCTTTACCATCGAAAAGCATTGATGAGCCCATTATTGTCCGTAGTGTGGGCCGTAAAGCGACCATTACCAAGGAAGAACTGTTCCAGGCTGCTTTAAACCTGATCGGACCACAAAAAAGTATTTCATCTTTAAGCTTGCGTGAAGTTGCTCGTGAGGCTGGAATTGCTCCGAACAGTTTTTATCGTCATTTTAAAGATATCGATGAACTGGCGATTGAACTGATTGATCGTGCCGGGATTGTGCTGCGTCAGATTCTCAATGAATCTCGTCTAAAAGCATCGAAACAGAACAGTATTATTCGTAGCTCTGTTGAGGTCTTTATTGCCCAGCTGGATGCTGATGAAGGTAATTTAAGCCTGTTATTACGTGAAGGTTATACCGGTTCAAAATCTTATAAACAGGCAGTCGAACGCCAATTGAATTATTTCCAGCAGGAGCTTCAGGAAGACCTGATCCGTCTGGAACGACTAAATAATAAAAAATTATTTCATCCCGAGATTGCGGCCAGAGCGATTACCCAACTGGTATTTAATATGGGTGCCAATGTGATCGATATGGCACCTGAAGACCGTAAGGAAATTGCGGAACAGACCATGATCATGATTCGCATGATTCTGGAAGGTGCCCGTCATCTGGATCAATCTCAGATCCGTTAAGCCAGCTGAAAAAAAAGACTCTTAGTGAGTCTTTTTTATTACCAAGATTAAAGCTTATTCAATCTGGCTTTAACATGGTTTGCCGTCATTTCCGGATGCTCTAGTGGAAACATATGTCCGCCCTGCACCACCGAATAATGAATTTGGTAAACCTTATGCATGCCTTGTGGTAAACCTTGCTGATAAAACTGGCTGCGCTCTGCTGTGATTAAATGTATCGGAACCTGGGGTGGTTTTCTTGGTGTACGCCACCACCAAGCCGGTACAGTCCGGAAAATTTCTGCCTCAATCTGTTTGGGAATGGCTAAAGTTACCCCTCCACGCTCTTGATCAGGCACAATCCCGCTTTCGATATAATCCTGAAAACATTGCTCATCAAAATGCTTAAACAGACGATTCGATCTCAGCGCTTCAACGGCGTCCTGTTTAGATGGCCAGTAATCTTTACGTTTTAGGGTAATACCTGCCGGAGTGAAACGGTCAATACTTTTTAAGTTGAGCTTTTTCACGACTTCAAACAGTGCACTGTTTTTACCAATCACGAAAGGTGGATCCATGATCACCAGTTTGGAAAATAAATCCGGACGTTGATAGGCTGCCATTAAAGTTATCAAACCACCAAATGAATGTCCCAGCCCAATCACCTTTTGATCCGGAGATTGCTGCTGGATATCCTGTATCACTTCATTTACTAGATAACGCCAGTCTTTGGTAATTGGATAGGCTGGATTCATCCCGATCAGCGGAATTGCCTTGACCTGATATTCATCCTGAAAATAATTTAAAAACTTGCGATAGCTTGCCGATGGAATGCCATTGGCATGAGTAAAATGCAAAACCTGTTTCATTATTTTCTTTGATCATTTCTTTATAAAGTCTGAAAGAAGCTTAATATTGAAATGCAAAATTCTACAGAACCAAATTCATCAATCTATGACCTTTAAGTCACTATGAACTCATGTCTGGATATAGATGATTATTTTTTGGAAATAGTCAGGTTTTGCATCGGCAAAAAAGTGGCTCCACAACTGGCTTTATCTCCAGCAATGATTACAGCCCTGCCTTTGACTATTGTAGATAAATCACTAGCAATAGCTGTCACGGTAGTTTGGCACTTGGGACAGTAATGCTTCATGCCATTCAGATGCACCGCCATGCCATTAATTAAAAAAGAGTTTTCACATTCAGTGACCATACCGCCATGGCTGGTTTTCGCGCCAATAGTGATCAATGCTTTGGACATGATATTTTATTTCTTATTCTTAGAGGTGCTGATTTTAAACAATACAGAAAATATCAGCTAGCACAGCCCGACCAAAAGCTCAATCATGACTTTAATTCCAGCCATAAAAAAGCAGCCCGAAAGCTGCTTTCATAATTCATTAGATCTTATGGCTTAACCACGACCATTACTTGAATCGCTTCAGGTGTTACAGATAAACCTTCTAACAAACTCAAGCCTTCTTTTTGCAGCTTCTGTAAACGTGCGATTTCATCTTCACGGATACTTGGGTTGAACTGTTTCAGGTAAGTCAGACGGTCAATTTCATACTGCCATTTATTGCCATACGCTTCTTTAGCCTGCTGCCTGAAGTTTGGCAATGCTGAACGAGCTAATTCCAATGCCTGTTGATAACGCGCTTCAATCACTTCACGGCGTGCTTTCACCACCTGACGGCAGCTATTGCCATCTAAATGATGTAGATATGGTTTCAGGATTTCAGGCGCAATCTTCTGAGACAGATCCTGACCTTTTTCACTCAACAATACACGGATCAGCTGCTGTGGCAAGCTTGACGGTAAGTTCAGTGCTTTTGGTGCAACCACATCAACCTTGAACCACACTTCCATCAATACAGAACCTTGTGGCAATGCTGCAGACTTTAAGACCGCAACGTTGGTACTACCAAAGCCCTGAGTATTGATCATTTCCATCACGCTTTCAGTGAATGGATGCTCTAAAGTTAGATATTGAGCATCTTCACGGATCTGAGCCTGGTCACGATAGAAGGTGGCTGTCATGCCCTCTTCATCCAGGGTCAAACCTTGTACCTGCATCTGATCCGTTGGCTTGATGATCACCGTACCATTGCTTTGCTCATCAAAGTCGATATTGGTCGATGCCATAAAACGCTTCATGAACATTGGCAAGGTGGTATTGTCATCATAGTCTTCAAGCGCATTAACAATTTCCTGTGCCACGACGGGACGGCAAGAATTGTACTCAAGCAGACGGTCACGACCTTCCTGCAACTCGGCTTCAAGCGCTTCACGTTGTACGCTAACTTCTTCCAGCAGATCTTCAAATTCCTGACCTTTATCTGCCAGCAAGCAATCTTTCAGGGCAACAATAAAGTTTTCTTGCAGCGTTTGCGCCGTTGGAGAAATGTTGCTGAAAATATTCAGCGCTTCGTTATACCAACGGAACATACGCTCCTGCGCAGTACCCACCAGATAAGGCACATGAATCTGGATACGGTTTTCCTGACCGATACGATCCAGACGACCAATACGCTGTTCCAAAACATCCGGATTGGCCGGTAAGTCAAACAGGATCAAGTCTGATGCAAACTGAAAGTTACGGCCTTCTGAACCGATTTCAGAACATAACAGAATCTGTGCACCATAAGATTCTTCAGCAAAATAAGCTGCTGCCTGGTCACGTTCCAAAAGACTCATGCCTTCATGGAACATGGCAGTACGGATACCTGCATGCAGACGTAATACATTTTCCAGTGCTTCAACCACTGGACCACTACGAGCAATCAGTAATACTTTTTTGTGTTTCAGATCAGTACGCAGCTTTTCCATCAACCACATTACACGCGGATCGGTTTCCATCCACGAGCCATCAAGTTGAGATTCTTCCGGCCACATCTGTTCACGTAGTTTGCCATCTTTAGACCAGTTTTCTGGCGCTGGCAATGGTGCTGGCTGACAGTCACGACCCGGGAAGCCCTGAATCGCTTCACGTGTGTTACGAAACAGGATACGACCCGTACCATGACGGTCTAGCAATTCATGAATGGCACGGAAACGTTGCTCTGGGGTATCTTCAATCGCATGACCAAGCAGGCTTTCAATCGCAGTGAAATGCTCAGCTTCCAGTGGAAGGTCTGACATCAGTACTTCAGCGATTTTAGCGGTATGCTGATATTGCTCTTCTTCATCTAGGAAACGATCCAATGAACTGAAACGTTGCGGATCAAGTAAACGTAGACGTGCAAAGTGAGATTCTACACCGAGCTGTTCTGGTGTTGCAGTCAATAACAATACGCCCGGTGTTTTCTCTGCCAGCTCTTCGATCAGATCATAACGGTCATTGCCGCCTTCTTCCTCAGACCACATCAGGTGATGCGCTTCATCGACAACCAACAGGTCAAAGCCCGCTTCAATCGCCTGTTCGCGTAGATCTTCGTGATCCACCATCAAGTCCACAGAAGCAATAATGCGCTGTTCGGTCAGGAATGGATTTAGTTCAGGATCATGCTCTTTGATCGATGCAGTACGAGCCAAATCAAATAGGGAGAATTCAAGATTGAAACGACGGCGCATCTCAATCATCCACTGATATTGCAGTGAATCCGGGACCAAGATCAGAATACGTTCAGAACGGCCAGTTTTAAGTTGCTGATGAATGATCAGACCTGCTTCGATGGTTTTACCCAAGCCTACTTCATCGGCCAGTAAAACACGCGGCGCGAAACGCTGACCGACTTCATGTGCGATATACAACTGGTGTGGAATCAGACCCACACGCGAACCGACCAAGCCACGCAATGGACTGGTTTGCATATTGGCTTGCATCAGCAAGGCTTCAATACGCAGGTCATACCACTCTTTATAGTCAATCTGGCTAGCCAGTAAACGATCTAAAGGTTTAGACAACTGGATCGTTGCACCTACACGGGTTTCATTTAAAGCTTTACGTTCTTCTGTACCATCTTCAAGAGTACGAACCACGTGATAACGCACTACACCATTGCGGTCTTCAACTGACTCAACGGTCCAGATCGCACCTTCCTGATCTTGCAGTTCGTCATTCGCATTAAATACGATACGAGATAAGGGTGCGTTACTGCGAGCATAGACGCGAGTTTCATCGCTTTTTGGGAATAAAATGCTGACCGATCGCTCATCAACATCAATGAGAACCCCTAAACCGAGTTCTGTTTCAGTATCTGATAACCAACGTTGACCAATAGCAAATTGCTGCAATTTTTCCACCTTTATCTTAAGTACAAGATTATGAATATCAGGCTCAATCACGAAAAGTCATTTGAGCAAAATTTCACACCTTCAAGCAATGTATTTTGACATAAAGCCCACTAAAAAGTGAGCATAATTCACGTCGATTAAACAAGTATTTCCTAGAATTCAGCCGGACAATTAAATTCAACTAACTGTTGTGTTTTAGGATGATAAAAACTTAAACGCTCGGCATGTAAGCATAGACGCGGACTAAGCTGTTGCTGCTCTGGCGTTGCATACAAGGTATCGCCAATAATCGGATGCCCGAGATATTGCATATGTACACGGAGCTGATGTGAACGACCGGTAATCGGAGTCAGTTTCACCCGAGTCACAGCTTGCCTCTGAATTTCAAAATGTTCGATGGCCTGCCATTCTGTAATTGCCGGCTTATTATGATTCGGTTCAGCAATATGCAGTGGTGGACAGCTTGGATCATAAATGACAGGCACATCAACTGTACCCTTGCCTTCTAATGTTCCAGCCACGATGGCCTGATAGGTTTTATCGGTTTGGCGTTCCTGGAACTGGCGAGAAATGGATTTTTGCCCTTCTCGGCTTAAAGCAAATACTAAGATACCGGAAGTGTCTCGATCCAGGCGATGGATCAGCAAAGTTTTAGGTTCTAATTTGATGAGGCGATTGATCAGGCAATCTTGTAAATCTTCTGTTTTACCGGGCACTGTGAGTAAGCCAGCAGGCTTATGGATGACCATAAAATCTTCATCACGATGTATCAGATGTTCGGTTAGAAAATTACTCAAAGTTCAATCCCACGCTGATCGCGAAAAACAAGGCGGCCATAATAGAAAGCTTGAGTGATAATTACAATGCGCATTTATGTAAATGGCGATGAAATTTCCGATTATTTTAAGAAAATTACCCAATTAGCGATTATCGACGTGCAGATTGCATTACAAAGCTCACTAAATCATGTAATGACGGGTGTTCCAGCACATCTTCATAACGCAGATCAGCACCATGCGCACGCCATGTGCCAACCAGACTGACTACTGCTACAGAGTCCAGTCCATACTGCTTTAAATCAGCATAAGGATCAATTTCCAGCGCATCTATATTCAGCTGTTCAGCTACTGCTAACATGATGCCTTTGGTTGACAATACATATTCTGACGGCGCACTTAAGTTCCACAATCGGGTCAGACTATAGCTGTTCATATGATGCAAACCTTGTGCCACTATATTCTCAATCCACTGGATATGCTGTTCCTGACTAGGCATCAAAATTGCATCATTAATTATGCAAATTTGGTCTGTCACACTTTGCAGATGTGGCAGGATCTGTTTCAGCATCGGTGTGATTTGTCCGGCAAAAATCAGTTGAGGATGAGTTGAAGCATATTCTCCAAGTTGCTGCATGCCTTGAATCAGGTCATCGCCATATAGGTCGACAATGGGAATATCAAGTGCTTTAGCTTTATTGCTGATCTGAATCAGATTATTCATCAGCTCAGACTCTTGAATCCCGGCCTGCATTCTTAAATTATGCAGCCCAACCAAGACCAAAACTGAATCTGCAGCAGCAAGCTGCCATTTGGCTTGAGATGGAGCAATTTGAATTTTTCTGGGCATTGTATAGAGCATGGGAGTTTTATCTATTTAGCTTATTACCCGAATCGCGGATAAAAAATTGACTTGAAAAATAAGAGGACTAGAGCCATCAGTTGAGTTACCACACAAAACTTAAAACTCTAGTCCCGATGTTTAATAGTACCGAATTATTTTGCGTAATTGAT
>NZ_VOZF01000048.1:0-11305 GCF_013419905.1 Acinetobacter sp. YH12046 | reverse complement strand
TACCAGCGTACGGCCCACAGAATGATGTCACGCTGAAAATGCCGGCCTTTGAATGGGTTCATGTGCAGCTCCATCAGCAAAAGGGGATGATAAGTTTATCACCACCGACTATTTGCAACAGTGCCGTTCAGGCAGTACTTCATCAACCAGCAAGGCGGCACTTTCGGCCATCCGCCGCGCCCCACAGCTCGGGCAGAAACCGCGACGCTTACAGCTGAAAGCGACCAGGTGCTCGGCGTGGCAAGACTCGCAGCGAACCCGTAGAAAGCCATGCTCCAGCCGCCCGCATTGGAGAAATTCTTCAAATTCCCGTTGCACATAGCCCGGCAATTCCTTTCCCTGCTCTGCCATAAGCGCAGCGAATGCCGGGTAATACTCGTCAACGATCTGATAGAGAAGGGTTTGCTCGGGTCGGTGGCTCTGGTAACGACCAGTATCCCGATCCCGGCTGGCCGTCCTGGCCGCCACATGAGGCATGTTCCGCGTCCTTGCAATACTGTGTTTACATACAGTCTATCGCTTAGCGGAAAGTTCTTTTACCCTCAGCCGAAATGCCTGCCGTTGCTAGACATTGCCAGCCAGTGCCCGTCACTCCCACTCTATTGATGTGTGCTTAAAAAACAGGAGGGTTTAACTTGGTAAACTATACATACTCATTAGGAGTTTACCATGAGCAAGAAACAGAAGACTTACACCGCAGAATTTAAAGCTGAAGCCATAAAAGCCATTGAAGAGAACCAAGGTAATGTATCGGAATCCGCTAGACAACTTGGCATTTCAATGCAAACCCTTTCGAACTGGAATAACAAAGCAAAGGCTGGAACTTTAGCAGGCACAAAACAGTATTCGCCCGATCTAAACGCCTTACTCGAAGAAAATAAGAAGCTTAAACAACAGCTCAAAACAGCTGAAATGGAACGTGAATTTTTAAAAAAGGCAGCAGCGTACTTTGCCAAAGAAAGTCAGTGAGGTACGCCTATATGAAATCGCAAAGCCACTTATTTCCGATTATTTTAATGGCTCGATTACTTCGTGTATCCGTTTCTCGCTTTTATGATTGGCTAAAGCGAGGCATGAGTAAAAGATCAATTCAGCGAAATCAGCAGACAATTTTGGTCAAAATAGCCCATGAAGAAACCAAACAAAGCTATGGCTATGTTCGATTAACCAAGCATTTACAAGCGCAAGGTATCAAAATAAGTACGTATGCTGTGCGCCAAATAAAAAAATCAAATCAGTTGTATTGTAAGCGCCATAAGCGTTTCAAAAGAACCACGAACAGTGATCACAACCGTTCTATTTATGACAATTTACTCAAGCAACAGTTTTCAATGACGAAGCCTAATCTTGCGTGGTCGAGTGACATTACCTACATTTGGACGGCTGAGGGCTGGTTGTACTTGGCAGCTGTCAAAGATCTTTACACGAAACAGGTTGTTGGCTATAGCTTAAATGAGCGCATGACAGCCAAGCTTGTTTGTGATGCATTGAATATGGCTATTCGCAATCAGAAACCTGCTAAAGATCTCATTGTACATTCAGATAGAGGCAGCCAATATTGCAGTAATGAATATCGAAACTTACTTGAGAAATTTGATTTTCAGGGTTCAATGAGCAAAAAAGGCGACTGCTTTGATAATGCACCGATAGAGAGTTTCTGGGGCATACTCAAAAATGAACTAGTCCATCATCGCAACTACAAAACAAGGGAAGAAGCCAAAGCGGATATTACAAAATATATAGAGTTATTTTATAATCAGCGAAGAATTCAAAAAGGCTTGGATTTTAAGACACCAAATCAAATGGCAGAAGACTTTTATCGGTTAGCTGCCTAGAATCTCCCAAGTGAAAGTCTCCTGCTAATTCAGCACACATCACTGTTGATAAATTTTCTAAACAAAAAGGATCAAACTAATCTATAAGCTTTGTGGGTTAGAAAAAAAATAACTCACTTTGCATTGATCATATTTAAATTCTTGTTTTATCCATAGCACTAACCTATTAATTTTAAAAAATAATAGGTACTGGCTAAATAGCAAATCGATACATATCTTTTTCATAGAGGAAATATGATTTTAGTAAGTTCTTGTCTGGCTGGCTTAAAGGTACGTTATAACGGGACGCATAGCTTAAACGAAAAAATCGAAAAATTAGTCAAAGATGGAAAAGCTACTATGGTATGTCCAGAGATTCTTGGCGGTTTATCAACACCACGCGAACCTGCCGAGATTTCGGGAGGTAATGGCGATGATGTCTTAGATGGAAAAGCCTGTGTAATTGAAAAATCAGGAAAGGATGTGACTTCAATCTATATTGAAGGGGCATATAGAACTTTAAAAAAAGTTCAATTATTAAAAGCTACTCTGGTAGTGCTTAAAGAAAATAGCCCTTCATGTGGTAGTTCAATGATTTACGATGGTCAATTTAATGGGAATAAGATCTATGGCAATGGAGTTACCTCCGCTTTGCTTAAACGTCATAATATAAAAGTCATTTCAGAAGAAACTTTTTGGCAACTTTTACCCTAGTTCCTCCGCTTTTATTTAAAATCTTCATGCAACTCCAACCACGCCCCCCTTTGCAATATCAAGTCTCTTCGGTATTTAGAGATATAGTGAGGTAATAATCTAAGAAGCATATCCATTACTTCCACATCAGTTAAAAAGTAGTGGTTCAATTTTATGCTGTAATTCTTTAACAATTTTAGCAAGCTGATCATGTAAAACTAACCAACATTGCTCATGACCTTGCCCAATATATTCATCTATTATGAGTTGCAAAATGTCTTGATCTATCTGACTTAAGAATTCTAAAAACCATGTCGCAGCAACATCCTTGGCAACTATTGTTTTATGATCTAATGTATAAGCTATACGGCATAGCGCTAAAATTTGATTACATTCATCCTGATCGTCTTTCCAATGAGCAATAATTTGTGGATAAGTTTTTTGCATGGCAAATATTAATTGTTCATAGCTAATTGGATTTAACCAATCGCAAATATCAGGTCCAAAGATAGTAATGTTATGTAATTGGGCAGTTTTAAGTAAAATACTAATATCTGGATCAGATTGACTATAAAGTAATTCACCTTTGAGTAATTCTTCTCTCAACCACTCGCCATATTGTAGCTGATATGTATATGGATGATTTTTATTGGTAATACTCCCTTTTTCTAATATCGTAATTTCTAAGGCACGCGCTGTAGCATGACCAATCGGAACAGATATATTTAGAAAATTCTGCGCTAATTGTTTTCTTTCCTGATCGGTAATTTCACGTTCAATAATAACTAAAATATCAAGATCACTTTTATGTTTTAAACCACCATCAACATACGAACCATATAAATAAATAGCATAAAGCTTATCTTTAAAATTTTTTTGTAAAAGCTGTTTTACACTTTCAACTTGGCGACACTCTTCATCATTTAAGCTTTGCATATGATTTTTAATTTAAAAAAATAAGTAATGAATTCATAGAGCATTATACAGAATAAGTGTAAATAATTTAATCAATTAGTAAATAACATACTATTTTTACAATATATTTACTTTCAATATAGAGTTTAATACATAAAACTCTATCAATCAAAAAAAGCTTGAAACAACATCTGAATAGTAAGAGTCATTTCCTCCTCACTTAGAGATGGATCCGGAAATTTGAACAACTCCTATAAGTGATACTCTGCTCCTCAAATGATGTTATAAACATCAATATATGGAGTATTTTATGGCACGTAGACCAAGAAGAAATCATTCAAACGACTTTAAGGCTAAGGTAGCACTTGCTGCGATCAAAGCAGAAAAAACACTTGCTGAATTGAGTTCTGAGTTTGATGTTCATCAAAACCAAATTATTGACTGGAAAAATCAATTGATCTCAGCTTCCTCACAAGCTTTCGATCAATCAAAAGCTCCATCAGAACCTCCCATTGATCTTAAAAAGTTACATGCAAAAATCGGTGAGCAGGCATTAGAAATTGATTTTTTAGAAGGTGTGTTGAAGAAACTGGGCCGCTTCAACCACAAAAGTTAATCGATCACTCACTTCAGATTTCAGTATCTAAACAAGCTAAGTTACTGAAAGTCTCTCGTGGTTGTTATTATTATCGCCCAAAACCTGTTAGCTCATCAGATCTGAAGCTGATGCGATGTATTGATGAATTACATATGCAATATCCTTTTGCAGGCAGTCGTATGATGCGTGATTTGTTGAATCGTCAAGGGCATCATATAGGACGACGTCATACACGTACTTTAATGAAGAAAATGGGTATTCAGGCGTTATATTGCAAACCAAATTTAAGCCAGGCTAATCAAGCTCACCGTAAATATCCATATCTGCTCAAAGGATTGGCTATTCAGCGCAGTAATCAAGTGTGGTCTACTGATATAACGTATATCCCTATGGCAAAAGGCTTTGTTTATTTATGTGCTGTGATTGATTGGCATAGCCGCAAGGTACTTGCGCATAGGGTATCGATTAGTATGGAGGTGGATTTTTGTATTTCGGCTTTAAATGAAGCGATTGAAAAATATGGATCACCTGAAATATTGAATACAGACCAAGGCAGTCAGTTCACCAGTGATGCATTTATTGATGTATTGAAATCAAATGGCATTCAAATCAGTATGGATGGTAAAGGTCGATGGGTAGATAATGTGATGGTTGAACGATTATGGCGGAGCGTTAAATATGAAGAGGTGTATCTCAAAGCTTATAGCAGTGTCACAGATGCGAAAAAGCAATTGAGTGCATATTTTGAGTTTTATAATCTGAAACGACCTCATTCGAGTCTAGACAAAATGACACCAAATGAGTTTTACTATGATCAGCTACCCCAACAAAACAAGGTGGCTTAACTAGAGCGGAATATCACTTATAAATACGCTTTTAGTTGTTCAAACAAGTGGAACCACCTCTGTTTGTAATGATATTTTATAAAATTCAATATTAGATCTGCAGAGAAAAACTTATCAAACTAAGTATTGGCTAGTCTTTTTCTTCGAAAAACTTATCAAACGAAGTATTAAGTTAATCTTTTTCTTCAACTTCTTCCTTAAACTCAAACAAATCATTCATCGTACAGTTAAAGTACTTACACAACTTATCGGCGACTGGTAATTCAATACGTACAGCACGGTCATAATACATACTTGTGAGCGTGTTGCGATTGATACCTGTTGCATGCACCACTTCACTTAATTTTAAAATTTTTCTATCGCCCATGAGGCTAGATAACTTACAAGTAATCATATTTAAATTAATTTACAAAAAATAACTTGCTGTGGGTTATTTGAAGTTGTTGACTGAGTAATACTTTGCTAAAATTAACCTACAGCAGGTTATTACAACTTATAGAAAGTATATTTTATCCATTTCAACTAAATTATAACTTTTTAAATATAAGGATTGAACCTGCATTAGATTATTTTGTGGAGATGACCGCCGTGTTACCAAATGAGTTATTGATCAGCCAGCAAGCTCGTGACTTAGGAAATCAATTAATTAAAGAAATGAACATCAATAGAAGTTATGGAATGGCTAATTTTCTTGGAGTAAATACTTGCTATGATAATCATCAGGCTGTACTTATTTGGACATTTCAACTGCTTGAAAGGGAACCTGCCTTAAATGAATTAGCAGAAATTAAAAAATATTTTCTTTTAATCTTTCCAGATAGTGTTTATCAATTAGCCTAAGTTGTTTTTAAAATTAATTTATTAAATAAAAAGCACTAAATCAAAGAAAGCTTTATTTAAAAATACCTATTAATTCAAAAACATACCATTTACTGAATATATGAAGCATAGGTTCCTGCTCTATCACTCACTCGTACTAAAATTACATCGCTCTTTTTACTGATACTAAACAATTTATGTCCACGCCACGTTCTGCGGCTTCGAGGGCTAGTTTTTGTTGAACCACTGAGAACAAGGACAACAAACTGCCTACTATATTTTCCCGGAGAGTGGTGTAGGAACTTTTTCATTATTGCTAATCATATCAGCGACAACATCAGCAACGAGCTCCTCTATTCCTGAGAATGCTTTAGACTGATCCGCATCAAGCCAAGACAATGATGGAAACTCAGCACATCATTCGTTTAAGACCTATTTTAATGACGGCACTGGTCGCAAGTTTAGGTTTTATTCCAATGGCGTTAAACACTGGAATTGGTGCAGAAGTACAACGACCACTAGCAACAGTTGTTATCGGCGGTATTGTATCTTCTACAATTTTAACTTTGTTTGTATTGCCTATTTTATATCAATGGGCGCATGGCTCTGAGAGTAGCAAACAGCAATCCGACGAAATTTAAAATCAAAAAAAGCAGCTTAATTACTAGGTTATGCCTAATTAAGCTGCTTTTAATATTGTATGCCCAACATTTTATTGATAAAGCTTACTGCGCTTCATCCCGACAATTTTCATTTAAAAACTCAAACTCTATCGTTGTATGCGATAAATGATAGGAAGATAATTTAGCTGCAACTTCTTGTTTAAGCCTAATTAATTCTTTAACGTCAAAGTTGTCACTCAGCTCAAGGTGCGCTGTTAAAACGTGACTTTCACCATCTAGTGACCAAAAGTGCATGTGGTGGATACCATTAACTTCAGGAAATTCCATTAGTGATAGTTTAATACGCTTTTGAGTCTCTTTATCGGGTGCAGCTTGAAGAAATAAAACGAGTGTTGATTTCAGGTTTTTGAAAACATTAAACAAGATGAACAGCGTGAACCCTATTGATAAAAGGGGATCTAATATCGGCAGTTCAGCGAACAACAGTACGATAGAGACTATAAGAACGGCAACCCATCCAAGTACATCTTCAAGAAGGTGCCATGTCAGCACTTTCTCATTTAATGTTTCACCCGCTTTTAATTTTAATACAGCATATCCGTTAACGGCAACGCCGAGTATCGCTAGCCCTAACATCCCCTCGACTACAGGCATTTCAGGATTGGACAGCTTTGGAATTGCTTCAAATAAAATCCAAATTGAGCCAATGATTAAAACAATACTGTTTATCAATGCGCCAAAGAGAGTAAGTCTACGATAACCATAACTAAACTTATCTGATGCTTCTTTATCTGAAAAACGACTTAAAATCCACGCAAAACCTATTGAAAGACTATCACCAAGATCGTGAACTGCATCTGCCATTATCGCCGTACTGTTAGTGAGCCAACCACCTATAAATTCGATAATAGTGAATGTCACATTAAGGAAAAATGCCCAACCAATACGGTCATCTTTACCATGTTGATGACTATGATTATGGTTGTGCATTTTGTACCTCTAGTACTTTTCTATTTCTTAGTTTTGATACATTCATATTAATCAAGTGACGTATCAAGCGTTGATATATCCAGCGTTTGAACCCCGACAAGTTAGTCCCTTTTTCGAGATAGAACTCATCAGGGGAATCATAAAGCCCAAAGTCATCATGAATACCTTCTTTTTGAATATAGGTATTTTCTCCACGCCAATCTGTATCTGGTGATGAAAAGCACTTTGTTGCAACACCATAACCACAAAAATCATCTTTTACTTGGTCAAATTTCTCCTGTAGAGAGCTTAAGTATTGCTCATCCAATATAAAGCCCTCTAAGTTTATCCAACGCCCTTCAAAGTAAACTTCTACCCAACTATGAATGATGTATTTAGGTGCTAACCAAAATACATAGCTTGGGATAGCACCTTTTTGTAGTTGCTGGTCTATGGTAAACCCATGAAATCGGCATTGAATGCCTAGTCCACGCAATAGTGCCATTAACAGATTACCCTTAGTATTACATTGTCCATAACCATCTGCTAGCACATCGCTTGCTGCAATATCATCGCTTTCATTATAACCAAAGAAAATCTCATCTTTTACAAACTGATAAGCGGCACCAATTTTGTTGAAGTTATCCAAGTTTTTCCACCTACGTTGATCGATCAAGGATTGGATATCTTTGTGTTCAAAATTAACGATATTCGTATTGTTTAAATATTTCTCAGTCATTTTTTATATATCCTTTTCGTTGCATACTTATACTATAGACTCTATAGTAACTATAGAGTCAAATGTCTGGGGGAAATTGATGAAAATAGGCGAATTGTCAAAAAAATCGGGCTGTTCAATACAAACGATTAGATATTATGAAAGAGAAGGATTTCTGTTAAATCCAAATCGTTCAGAAGGTAATTTCAGGCTGTATGATAGCAAAGCACTTAAACAATTGGAATTCGTAAAGCATTGTCGCAGCCTAGATATATCACTCAATGATATTAAACGTCTTATCGAATTAAAAAATAAGCCAGAAGAAAGCTGCTCTAGCGTTAATGCATTAATTGATCAGCAACTTGCACTAGTGAATAAACGCATGAAAGAATTAAGGGCGCTTAAAGCTGAATTACAACAAATGGCTAGTGCTTGTGGTTCGAACAACCCAACATACTCATTATATTCTGCTGACCATGTAACACGGCAAGTATATTGTTTACTATCCATTTGAAACCCCATAATGTTTTAAGTCTATGTATAAAAGTACGATTTTCACTTAGCAGTACTTAAATAATCACCCCACCACTGCATCATTTCAGTCCGCTGGGCTAAATAGTCAGCGTGATTATAGCTGGCACGGGTACGGTTCTTATCAATATGTGAAAGTTGTGCCTCAATCCAGTTATCCTGGAACAAACCTGAGTCATTCAAAATGGTACTAAAAGTGGAACGTAGTCCATGAGAGGATAATTGATGTTTTCCATAGCCCATCTTACGTATAGCCATATTTAATGTATTAAAATGAATCGGTTGATTATGTTTCCGTGGGCTAGCAAAAATGTACTTTTCACCGTATGACCATTGCATGACGTCTTTTAAAATATCTAAAGCCTGATCTGAAAGTGGAACTAAGAAGTCGGGAATCTCATGGCCTAATATGACTTTTCGTCGAAACTGTTTAATATGCAAGGCAGGTATTTTCCAGACTTTTTCATTTAAATCAAAATGATGAGGCTCAGCCAATAACAATTCAGCCCCTCGCACGCCAGTATGTAATTTGAACAGCAGTGCTTTTTTAATAATCGGATGGGCATCCAATTTTTGTAATTTATACTTAAAATCAGATATATCCTCCGCTTTCAAATACGGATAATTTTTCTTGATTTTACTGTTAATGGCGATTTTATTTAAACCATGCGCGATGTTGAATTCACAATAACCCATCGCTACAGCGTAGTCATAAATTTGGTTCAAATAACTACAAGCTTTCTTGACAGGTTCTTTTACTTGGCGTCCCTCTATTTTTTTGATTACTGAAACCAGGTCATAACGCTTGATGTTTTGAAAAGGTAGATCCTGAAGGTCTGGATAAATATCTTGCTGTAAGCATCTTTCTGCTAACTGTAGTACACCACAGCGGGGTAGATCGTTGAAGGCATTTTTCAGTTTGAACTGTAACCACTCCTCCCCGACCTTACCAAAGGTGATGACATTAGAGGCAGTATCTTGTTCAAAACAGAAATCATTGTCTTTAAAGTCATCTCTGACTTGTCGTGCCTTTTTCAGCGATAAATCAGGATAACGACCTAACTGAATGCGTCGACGTTTTTTAGTTTGTGGATCTGTATAGCGATAGCACCAAGATTTTCTTCCACTCGGCTCAATCTTCAGGCTAAGCCCATCTTCATCGGATAAAAAACTGGTTTTTTCCTTACAATGAGCTTGGCGAACTTTAATTTCAGTAAGACTCATGGAATTTAAATGAAACCTAACAATGGGTTGATTGGATCAATTATATCAAAATAGAACGCTTTATGTATGATGCGTACACTACGCATCATATAGATTTGTAAAGTATTGTTTTATAAATTTATTATTCAATATACTTTAATTTTAGTAACCAGTAGGAGTACCACTTCTTTTTTAGTTCTCAAATATCACGTTTTTTTTGACGCAATGATTCTATCTCGGACTTCGTCAGCTGTTTTACGAGAGATGAGGATATACTTTACCTCCCACTCTGTGAGCCTTTCAACGTCTCACGGCTCTATTTAATGTTATTGAATAATCAATGGATACCAGTAAAGCCTTTTAGGTCTGCTATTGTTTCTAATACAATAGTCTCCACGATCAAGGATTGGACTCAATGCATATTCCAGCATAAACCTACCACCTATTCCTATTCGCACCCTACCACTCATTCCTATTCCAAATCGGCCACTTAGGGTTTATTCAGTAATAGAATTTAAAGGCTTTATTGCCCAAACCTATATTCTTAAAAGCTTATTCAGCAATATAATTCTTAGATAAATTGCATATTCTTATCGTAAAGGACACTGATTCTTCTTTCATTTGGACAGTTACTATGAATTCACTTCCGTCCTAATAATCTGCCCCAAAAGCTTTTTGGCTTCCGATTCGGATCGGCTTTGTTGCACAAATACCTAAGAATATGATTTTATTAAATTTATTCTTAGGTTGAAATTTTCACAAACCTTTAAAAATCAGTGCCTTGCAAAATGTTTATGCAACAAAGCCTATTTAAATCGGCAACTTGAACATATTGATAAGTTAATAAATAATCACATAGATCAAGATCCAACATTGAAACAGGATTTGAAATTACTGCAAACTATTCCTTCAATCGGTGAACGATCAGGCTTATTACTGTTGGGGTTATTTCATTCGCACAAGTTTGAAAAAGCAAGTCAAGCTGCTGCATATGTAGGTTTGGTTCCAGTACATCAGTTGTCTGGCAGTTCAGTCAACAAGCAAAGTCACTTATCAAAAGCAGGTGACAGTAAAATACGCTCAGTATTGTATATGTCGGCATTAACAGCGATTAAATATAATCCACACATTGAAGCTTTATATCAACGATTATTAAACCAGGGTAAAAATAAAATGTGTGCTTTAGGTGCTGCAATGCGCAAGCTTATACATCTGTGTTATGGCGTTTTAAAACATCAGACTGCCTATCAAAGAGATTATTTAGTGGTCGAATAATCTCAAAACCTGATTGACTACCAAGACGGTATCTCAGGTCCCGAATTTATCAGTCACGAATTTGTGCGCTGGGCTACTGAGCACGGTATTCGTATTGAATATATTCAACCGGGTAAGCCACAGCAGAATGCGTATATTGAACACTATAATCGGACCATACGTTATAGTTGGCTGAGCAAGCATTTATTTGATACTTTGGATGAAGTACAAGATTATGCAACAAACTGGTTGTGGCATTACAACCATGAAAGACCACATCAAGCTAACAAAGGAAAGCCACCTCTAATGGCTGCTTAACCTCT
>NZ_VOZF01000047.1:0-11960 GCF_013419905.1 Acinetobacter sp. YH12046 | reverse complement strand
ATAATTCAAGTGAATTTGTTTGAAAGAAGAACTTTAAAAGCTTTATTTTCACCCGATAAAATACCCATAAAACAAGAGGAAGCTCATTTGAGCTTCCTCTTGTGAAAAATTGTGGGACAGCAATGGGGGGCAGACAGCTTTTTTGGTACCGAATCATTCGATGGGCTGTTTATTAATGGTGAATATCAATCCCATCCAACGGCCAGCTTATGGGCCGAATATAAATTTCAAAGTTCAGATATTGATTACAATCAAGTTGCAGTTGGGATAAAAAATAAATTTCTGGAAAATGATCAGCTTTATTCAGCAGTTTCTATAGGCTTAGGAATGAGCTGGGTAGATGAAAGTGAAACGGATGCAGATCTTGGTCGAATCGATCTTGAATTGGATTATTTTACAATTCCCGTTGCATTGGAGGTCGGTTATAAAGTTGCTCCTGAAGCAGATTTAATTGGATCTTTTGGTTATCAATGGATGTTTAACCGTGATGCCAAGATTTGCATGAATGGCGCATGTGTCTCTGGCAAGAGTGATGATCTGGATTTGAATGGGGTTACTTATCAATTTAGTTTTCGCTATTACTTTTAGTGGCTAATCAATCGCCTTAATAGCGAACTCTTTTACTTAAGACTTGAAATTATATTTAGATAAAATTATTCATTTTTCACATAAATAAAGAATATTTTTATTAAAATTTAAATAGATAGGATGTAGGGATAGAAAAGAATAGAATTGTTTGTAGTGCTTTATTGATCCAGCCAAAATATTCTAATCTGCTTTTGAAAAAGTACAATTTAAATATTGTATAAGTCTTCTTTTAGAAGTGTAAAAGCGTATTGTTGGTAAAAAAAATCCTGCTATATTGAACTCATGGTAGGTCATAAAACGAAACGACGCTACCAATAAGTTGGACGGATCAATGACAGTTAGTTGAGCTCGAACTTAGGTTCAGGCAATAAATCTAGCACTAGCCATCCAATACAGAGCCCGCAGTGATGCGGGCTTTTTAATACAAAATTCTAAGCGAGAGTTGTTAATCATTTCGACTCTTTTATTTGTATGGCACATTCTTCATTAGCGGCAATATATAGTCGATAAAAAGTGCTCGCTAAAAAATCTTACATATTCGTTTGAAAGCCTTTCAAATAACTATGTTATAAGAATTCAGACAAGCAAATTTAATAATGCCAATAAAGGGAGGTATGACGATGACAAAAGATTTAATTGAAGTGCAAGTCAAAAACCAGTATGGCAAAATCCTGAATGTAAAAGCATTACTACGTGCTGGCGCTCAGCATAGTGATCCGTCCCAGCGTTTGGAACAGCAAGTCGACTATATTGTCGTGGATGATGAAATTATCAGACCAACAATTGAACTGTTATTTGCCAGTGAGCAGACCGACTGTATCTATCGTGTTTTGGATCCTAAATAAGGATTCGGGATTCATTAAGCTGCTTTGCGACCCTTAAAAAAGATATAGCTCATCCAATGATGAGCTTGATTTTGATATCTGAGTTCAGCTTCTTTATAAATATTTGATGCAGAATAAAAACTGATAAATTTAATTCGAAGAGATTGGATAAATTCTTATCTTTTCTCAGTTTCTTAATTTTTTATATTAAATAACATCAAGCTATCTACATAGATGATCTAAATGAACTTCTTCAAAATACGCTCTGAGAAAAGTATTATTTCAGAAAACTTTTAATGTGACATTTACATCATAACGGTCAAACTCGTCCAGAATTTGATACAAGGTTTGCTGTCCCAGTTCATCTGCAGGCCTAATATGTACTTCCTGATTGGTTCCGCTGTCAAAACATTCAATGGTTTGAATTAGCCAATGATGTTCGATTGAACTCTTTTGAATTAATACCCGTCGTGGCTGTAATACATCACTGATCTGGCGTGGTAGTACATAAGTAATCGCAAGTTGTATAGTGTCCAATTCTTCAGCTGGACTTAAAAAAGTGATTACCCAATTGCCCACTTTACTGAGCTGCATGGGATTATCAAAGGCATCGAATTCAAGATAGTATTGCATGGGAAGAAAGAGGATTAATTTATATTATTTCCTATATGCGCCTGTTTAGAGGTATGTTCTATCACGCTAAAGTATAAGAACGGTTAGGCGTGAGAAAGGATTAAATATTAAATTATTAAAAATCAATAAATTAATATTGATTTGCATCTATTTTTATTCTGAATAGCGATTAGTTAAGAGCTTTAAAGACTAAGATAGTCATCTATAAAATACTTTATTTCACTTGCTGAATAAAACAAAACATGATTAGTTAAAAATCCCTCTCAATATTTAGAGAGGGACGAAAAAATTTAATTTACAGCGTAAGGATCGCCGTATTTTCCAATGCTTTGCGTAGATAAGGATCTAAGTCATCCTGGCGAAGTAACCACTGAACATAGTCAGCAGGAAGATCGGCAATCGCAGTGCCACGGTGCTTACCAAAATTGATGGTCCGTGGAATACGCGCATCTTCAGATGCCTCATAGAGTTCTTCAATACTGCTGATTTTCAGGTGATGCACAATATGCATCAGGATATTTGCTGTCAAAATGATATCCATATCGGCGCGATGGGCTTTACGGATCATTTCCCGGGCGCGTTCGCTGCCTTTGGTAATCATATAGATTAATGCAGAGATATTATGTGCTTCAGCCTCTGGCCAAACACGGCGGGCGAGGGCAAGGGTACAAATTGCTTTAATATTCGATGAATCGACGCCACATTTTTCTAAGGCACGAATATCATAATCAATATTATGGCCAATGATATAAGTGGTTTCTTGCGGGAGTTCAAAGCTGCTGTAATGCGGTTGTCCTTCCAAATCGGACTGCAGAATATGATGTACGGCCATTGCGGCAAAGGAAATCGGTTCGTCGCATGAATAAAGCTGATCAAACAAGCGACTTTTATCCAGACTGATTTTATGGTCTATGATCTCTACAGGCGCATAGGCAATTTCAATGGGTTGACCATTCAAGGTATGGGTTTCAGTATCGAGAATGATAGCCTGCATGACGAGAATATGCCTGAAAAAAAGTGGATATCAAAATCTAACATTATTGTTTCGATCCTGACAATTGAAATGCCGGATTTCAACTTTAATTGCAGACTTTTTGACTGATATAGAATATTTGTAATCTACACTTATAAATAAAAGTTTTCAAAGTTTCTGTAAATATTTCCAAAACTTAAATTTATCGTGTTGGAATGGTCATAAATTAAATCGCTATTTATTAGAAAAATAACAAAATAATCTCTTGTATTTAATGAAATAACTTGGGAAATTATTGTCTAGTTTTATCAACTGATAAAGATAAAACTATAAAAATTATGAGAGATAATAATTAAGACAAGGATAAGATCGATGAAACGTCATGTATTGACTGGTTCTCTACTCGCGCTAAGCGTAGCTTTAACTGCCTGTAATGATAGCGATGATGATCGTTATTATGAATCCAAACCCGCTATTCCCGTAAATAATATTGACAATCCAGTCGTAACCACACCTGTAGCCTATACCAAAACAGATCTGACTGCTGTTGCCGATGAGAGCGTGGTCATGACCTATAAGATGTTAGGTATTAATAATAAGGAAACCCAAGCGACGGCACTGCTTTTCACTCCAAAAGGAACGCCTCCTGCAAAAGGTTGGCCGATAGTGGCATGGGCACATGGTACGACGGGTGTGGCCGATCAGTGTGCACCAAGTCGCAATGAAATAAATTCTTATATCAAAAATATGATTGCCGGATTCCTTCAAGCGGGATATGTGGTCGTTGCGCCTGATTATGAAGGTTTGGGTGAGCCGGGTGGAAAAGAACTTCATCCTTTCCTTAATCTTAAGAGTGAAGCCTATTCCATTACCGATGCTGTCGTCGCAGCAAAAGACTATTTAGGTTCGGAAGCCTCTAATCAATGGATGGCTGTCGGTCATTCTCAAGGTGGTCAAGCGGCTTTAGGCGCTGCCCAATATGCAGCACGTGCTTCTCAAATGACTTATAAAGGTACGGTAGCTTTAGCACCTGCTTCTAATTTCAGTCTGATTTTGGCAGGTGGTGAGGCTCAAGCTGGACAAGAACCAGATCTGAATAAAAAGATTCAAACTCTAGCCTCTTTAGATACTTTTACCGCGCTGATTGTCGCGGGATTGCGTAATCCGAATCCAAATCTGCAATATATTCAGGTCTTTAAAACACCAACAGACGAGATTGCCAAGAATGCCGAAACAGATTGTTATGATGTATTAGGCAACAAATTCGGTACGGCAATGGGAGCTTATGCCCAAACCAATGGGAATCTGGAAGAATATCCGCGTACTCAAGCTAATTTTATGAGTATTCCAGTAGTGAAGAATTTCCTGGATAAAGACTCTCAGCCTTTACAGGTTAAAGTGTCTACACCTGTGATTATTTATCAGGGAGAGGCGGATTCTACTGTTCCAAAGGCTGCAACAGATGTTTTAGTGAGCTTAGCGAATCAGAAACAAACCTCGGTACGATATATTACAGACGGTTCATGGGATCATGGTAGCGTCTATGCACTGAATATCGCTAATATTATTTCAGATGTAAAATCTCTAATGCCAATTCAATAACTTATTTTTATCTCTATAGCTCATGTTTTTTTAAGCATGAGCTATTTTTATTGCAAACTGAATAAAGTTCATGATCGAAATTGGCAAAGTTCATGTTACAATACGCGCCAATCTTAGCACGGCTTAAAAGCCCTAATTTAATAGGACCTCGCTAATGTTTGCCAATATCTCTATTGCTGAATTTGATCCAGAAATCGCTCAAGCAATCTCTAACGAAGATGCTCGCCAAGAAGCGCACATCGAGTTGATCGCTTCTGAAAACTATTGCTCACCAGCAGTAATGGAAGCTCAAGGATCAAAACTCACTAACAAATATGCAGAAGGCTACCCAGGCAAACGCTACTATGGCGGTTGTGAATATGTAGATGTCATTGAACAATTGGCAATTGACCGTGCTAAAGAATTATTTGGTGCTGATTATGCTAACGTTCAGCCACATGCTGGTTCTCAAGCAAACTCTGCAGTTTACCTAGCGCTGCTTAACCCAGGCGACACAGTATTGGGTATGAGCTTGGCTCACGGTGGTCACTTGACTCACGGTGCGAAAGTAAGCTTCTCAGGTAAAACTTATAATGCAATTCAATACGGTCTGAATCCAGAAACTGGTGAGATCGATTATGAAGAAGTTGAACGTCTAGCTGTAGAACACAAACCACGTATGATCGTAGCTGGTTTCTCTGCATACAGCCAAATCGTAGATTGGCAACGTTTCCGTGACATCGCGGATAAAGTTGGTGCTTACCTGTTTGTAGATATGGCTCACGTTGCTGGTCTGGTTGCTGCTGGTGTTTACCCAAGCCCAGTTCAAATTGCTGACGTAACAACAACAACTACTCACAAAACTCTTCGTGGTCCTCGTTCAGGTCTGATCCTTGCAAAAGCAAACGAAGAAATCGAGAAAAAACTTCAATCAGCTGTATTCCCAGGTAACCAAGGTGGTCCTCTGGTTCACGCGGTTGCTGCTAAAGCAATCTGCTTCAAAGAAGCAATGGCACCTGAATACAAAGCATACCAACAACAAGTGGTTAAGAATGCTCAAGCAATGGCTGAAGTTCTAATCGAACGCGGTTACGATGTTGTATCTGGCGGCACTAAAAACCACCTGTTCTTGTTGTCTCTGATCAAACAAGACATCACTGGTAAAGATGCTGACGCTTGGTTGGGTGCTGCACACATCACTGTGAACAAAAACTCTGTACCAAATGATCCACGTTCTCCATTCGTGACTTCAGGTATCCGTATCGGTACACCTGCTGTAACGACTCGTGGTTTCGGTGAATCAGAAGTTCGTGAACTTGCTGGTTGGATCGCTGATATCCTTGATGCTAAAGGCGATGAAGCTGTAATCGCTGCGGTTAAAGAAAAAGTTGCTGCTGTTTGCGCTAAATTCCCTGTTTACGCAAAATAAGCCTAACTTGAGAAAAGCCCCCTCAAGGGGGCTTTTTTGTTGGGTGATATTTTTTCTGACTCATCTTCTGCTGCTAGCTTTTACGATGAGTTAAAAGGGAAGATAAGATCAAAGCTTAATCAATCCTATATAGAAAATACTTATCCTTTTATAAAACAAAGTTGAGAAATACAGATCCTATAAATCTGATTTCGAAAAGAGTATTGAGTTTTTCTAAAACTGGTTACATTCTTTGAAAAACAGCTTTATAAGTTGAGTTAAGACACAATTTTTTTAGTAGCTAAAAATAGATTTTTTATATTTGAACTTAATTTAATCTGATTAACCACTTAGAACCTAGATTCATTCGCTTTTTAAAGACTATTCAATCATTCATTAAACAAGGTAGTAAGAATGGCTAAACCAAAAATTATTTTATCTGAACAGGATGTGGAGCGTCTCGAAACCATGCTTGAAAATCAAGACAAGCTCAGTGAGACCATGCTTCAACTGGAAGATGAACTGGCTCGTGCTGAAGTGGTCAAGCCAGAGGACATGCCAAGCAATGTGGTGACCATGCATGCGCGTGCATTGCTGACGATTGCACCATCAACGGAGCCTGTAGAAATCACCTTAGTCTACCCGCATGAGTTTAAAGGTGAAAAAGGGCAAGTGAATGTCGTAGCACCGATTGGAACTGCAATCTTGGGCTTGGCAGAAGGACAGACCATTGAATGGCCACAACCTGATGGTCAGTTGATGAAAGTCACGATTGAAAAAGTGCTGTATCAGCCGGAACGAGAAGGTGACTATCTATAATTTTTTAGTTAATTCGCCAATATAAAAAGGCCCCTATAATCGGGGCTTTTTAATATCCATGTTTTAATGCTTGGTGAGTTTATCCAGATAACCCATAATAAATGCAGAAATCACAAAAGTCAGATGCATAATGATGTACCACATGATTTTGTCATTCTCGACGTTGCGGGCATCCATAAAAATACGCAGTAAATGAATCGAAGAAATAGCTACGATGGAAGCCGCAACTTTGAGTTTAAGCGAATTGGCATCCATAGTGCCGAGCCAGTTCAGGCGGGTTTTATTTTCATCAATTTTGAGTTGTGAAACAAAATTTTCATAACCTGAAAACATCACCATCACAATAAGTCCACCAACCATGGTCATATCAACCAGGGAGAGAATTACCAAGATCAGGTCAGCTTCAGTATATTCAAAGATATGCGGCAGGACATGAATGACTTCCTGAAAGAATTTTAAGGCCAGCAATAATAAAGCGAATGATAAACCAAAATAGACAGGTGCCAAGATCCAGCGTGCGGCATACATCGTATTATGAAAAAAACGTTCCATTTTATTCTCAGGTTACCTACTTTATTGTTGATCTTGATCATAAATAATTCATGCTTAAAATTCGAGAATTATTTATGTTTTATAATGCCTTATAAGTATTCTTAAGTTTAAAAAAAGCTTAATTAAGACCATAAATTAATTTGGCATTTATTGTACTTATCCTTATTTGGTTGATTATTAGCCTATTTGAGGCTGATGGGAAAGGTTATAGAGCAACAGCAGGCTAGAAGCAAAATGATTCATACAAGAAATGACTGTAGGCCAAACTTAATTCCAACAATATCTTCAACGTATATAAAGAAAATTCTATGGCTTGAAGCATTCCTTTGCAAAATGCTACATGTTATGTTGAATGAAAAGACGTACTATAAAAATCGAATTCATTGAGTTTAAAGGGCCATGTCACAGATAGATGTTTTGATTCCAATCCAAGACATTGCAGTAGAGCAGAGCGAGATTCTAAGTATCAAGCGCAACGAACTTGTGCCTTTACTCCACGATCAATACAAGCTGAATCATTATGCGGACTCACTTATTCAGGCGCAGGCAGTACTATTAAATGGGGTAGATCCCCATCTGACCCAACAACTGAGCCATACTATTGAACAGCTGATTCACATGCTGGCTCAATCAAAAAAATATTTTAAAAAACGTAAATTTAATGCCTTGCAGAAATGGCTGGGTATTGATCTGGACTATGGCTCAAGTCAGGTTGAATACTATAAAAAACTGGACTATTTACTGGATCAGGCAGATCACCTTAGCCGTAAGTTGCAAATTGAAATCCAGAAATCCCAATCGCGATTCCAGCAGCTGATCGGTTTACGTGAGCAAATGGCCAAGCATATTGTGGCAGCAGAAGAATTTTTATCTGAATATCCGCAGTTTGTAAGGAATCAGCATCCACTGGATAATTTTTCTGAGCGGCTGTCAAAAAAGGTGCATACCTTAAGAACCTTGCAAAGCAGTAATGACATTGCCATTACCCAGATGCAATTGTCCCAGCAACTGTCTTATAGCCTACTGGATCGGTTTAAAGAAGCGCAACAGGTGCTGATTCCGGCCTGGCAATATCATGTCAAACAAAGCCAGACGAAACACTCGACAAGTGATCTGGAAAAACTTGATAATAGCCGGGACAATTTGATTAAAACGTTAAAAAAGTCACTCGAGAAACCCTCGAATACATAACAATATAAGGTGAAACATGACCAAATCTGATGTAGTAAATTTACCTGTCGAAAGCTCAACTGAACTGACTGAACAGAAGTTTCAGCAAATGGATCTCAAAGAGCTGGGCTTGCAGCCTGCCGATTTTCAGGGGGTCTTGGCAGCACGTAAAGAACTGCAGAATATGAGTCATAATAGTGTGGCCGAATATGGCAAAAATATAGCCACCAAAACTTCAAGCTATACCGATGAATTGCTGAATCTGGTACAAAATAAAGATCTGGATGCAACCGGTCAAAAGCTGAATCAGGTGGTGCAGGTGGCACAGCAACTGAATACCAGCAGTATCTTGAACAAGAAAAAAAGTTCAGGATTTCTGGGCAATATCATCAGCAAATTTAAGGGCGTGAAAGATAATTTTGACTCGCATTTCAATACCACTAAAGAACAGATTGATGTACTGGTCAAGGAAATTGAAACTTCACAATCTGGATTAAAAGCCCGCGTTGATACCCTGGATAAAATGTTCGATGGGGTGCAGGAAGAATACAAGCAGCTGGGTATTCATATTGCAGCTGGACGTTTACGTGAACAGGAATTGCAGCAGGAAATTGCTGCGCTTACAGCTTTGCCACAAGATCAGAGCACCACGCAAAAAATCTATGACCTAAATCATCTAGCCAATAATCTGGAAAAACGCATCAGTGATTTACAGGTATTGCAGCAATCTGCGATGCAGACTTTGCCTATGATCCGGATTATCCAGTCCAATAACCTGATGCTGGTGGATAAATTCTATGCCATTAAAAATATTACGTTACCGGCATGGAAAAACCAGATCAGTCTGGCCATTTCACTGAATGAACAGAAGAACAGCGTACAGCTGGCCAATACCATTGATGATGCGACCAATGAGCTTTTACGCCGTAATGCAGATTTATTGCATCAGAACTCGGTCGATACGGCAAAAGCCAACCAGCGTTCCGTTATTGATATTGAAACGCTTGAACATGTGCAAAATACCCTCATTAAAACTGTTAATGATGTGATTCAGATCCAGAAAGAAGGTGTACAGAAACGTACTGAAGCAACGGTACGTTTAAGAGCCTTACAAGATAATCTGAATCATTTGGTGATTGAATCAAGTACCAGTGGATCTAAACCCAACTAAATGCAGTAGGGCCAAGATCTAAAAAAAGGAGTAGAGATTGCCGCCCTTAGATGAATATGCTGTAAATCCTCAGGAAATCAAGCAAGGGGTCGTCGCACTCAAAAAGCGTCAACGTAATTTGATGCTTTTGGGACTGACCACCTCTACGGTCTGTATTGCATCCGTGATAGGTCTATTCTTTCAGCAGGAAATGGTTTATGGCTTTTTTGGCCTGAGTACTCAGCTTCAACAGCTGCATTTACCAGTCAGTGTCGATGCTAATCTGGCCAGTATTGGGGATAGTCCGGATTATTTCTTTGCTCTATTAAGCTGGTTTGGCTGGCTGATTCTGAAAATCTTTGCCTCTTTTATTGGTGCATTTTTTCTGGTTGGATTGCTGAAGAAGTTTCGCTTCTTCTATGTGCGCTTTCAGTCTTTCATATTGAAGTTTGTAGGCTGGCTGATTTCCTTTATCGTGATCTGGTCAGGACTGACTTATTGGCAATATGACCTGAGAAATGACCGTGAAGACGCTTATCAGCAAGTGGTCTATTACGATAGTAATATCAATGATAGTGAAGTGGCTCGTTATCTGGTTGATTCCGATATTGCTTCACCGGTGAAATCTTATTTACTTGCCCAAACTGCACTCTTGCATAAGCCTGTGGATCTATCCGCAGCCAGACCTTATGTCGCACAAGTAGTTGAAGCAGAGCGGCAGGATAACAAGTTTGAACAATACGGATTTAAACCGGAACAGATCTGGACCATGCAGCAACAGGTCTATGGCAAAAGTCTAACGCCTGTGGCACAAAGTGTAGATCGTCAAGCCCAGCAAGCCGAACAAGTCAGCAAGATTACCAATGTCATCATTATTGGCATTGCCATCTTATTTGCCTTGCTTAGCTTAATCATATTTGTACTAGCTAATTCAATTAAGGGGCGTTCGCTACGTATTGAACAGCGAATCTTCTAAACTTAAAAATGCTCCTTTAAAAGGAGCATTTTTATTTTCCAATCTATATTCGGTTTCTTTGGGATAAAAGGCATAAATTCTAGCGATAATAAAAAATAAAATGAGGAGATGGTTTTTGATCTATAAAAACGATCATTAAGATAAAAACAAACTGTTTTACCTATTTTTGTTATTCACTTAATATAGCTTCATCGAATAAATATTTACTCCCTTGGAGACGTTAGCAATGTTAGATCAAAATACTTCAGCTCAATTAAAAACACTACTTGAACGTTTGGAAGGCCCGATTGAATTAGTGGCAACTCTGGATGGCTCTGACAAATCAGCTAAAATCAAAGAATTGGTTGAGGAAATCGCCCAGCTTTCTGATCTAGTGACTGCCCGTTTTGACGGTACCAACAAACGTGCACCAAGCTTTGGTGTGGCAAAAGCCGGTGAACAGCCTCGTGTGTTCTTTGCAGGCTTGCCGATGGGTCATGAGTTTACTTCCCTGATTCTGGCATTGTTACAAACTTCAGGCTATGCACCAAAAGTCTCTGCCGAAGTTCTGGAATCAATTAAAGGTTTGGGGATCAAATCTGACTTTGATGTATTCGTATCACTCAGCTGTCATAACTGTCCGGATGTCGTTCAGGCATTGAACCTGATTGCCATCTATAACCCGGGTACAACAGCCACCATGATTGATGGGGCTTTCTTCCAGGACGAAGTGGAAGAACGCAAAATCATGGCCGTACCAATGGTGTTTCAGGACAATGAACATATCGGTCAGGGTCGTATGACACTGGAAGAAATCATTGCCAAACTGGATACCAATGCTGCAGCCAAAGATGCTGAAAAACTCAATGCCAAAGATGCATTTGATGTCTTGGTAATTGGTGGTGGACCTGCAGGGAATACTGCAGCGATCTATGCAGCACGTAAAGGTATTAAAACTGGCATCGTGGCTGAACGCATGGGCGGTCAGGTCATGGATACCATGGACATTGAAAACTACACATCAGTGCAAAAAACCCAAGGTCCGAAATTTGCCGCTGAAATGGAAGCACACGTGCGTGAATACGGCGTTGACATCATGAACCTGCAACGTGTGTCTGACATCAAAGGCGCAGATAGCACAGCGAATGGTCTGGTAGAAGTGACTTTAGAAAATGGTGCGAAACTTGAATCTAAAACAGTCATTCTGTCTACCGGTGCACGCTGGAGAGAGATGAATGTTCCAGGTGAACAGGAATACAAAACTCGTGGTGTAGCGTATTGCCCACACTGTGATGGTCCACTGTTCA
>NZ_VOZF01000046.1:0-12193 GCF_013419905.1 Acinetobacter sp. YH12046 | reverse complement strand
GTGCTGCAATGCGCAAGCTTATACATCTGTGTTATGGCGTTTTAAAACATCAGACTGCCTATCAAAGAGATTATTTAGTGGTCGAATAATCTCAAAACCTGATTGACTACCAAGACGGTATCTCATCTCCTAAAAGGAGAGGGAATATCTATTCTTAACTTGCTGAAGCAAATAAACATATGTTACTCCTTATCCCTGAGCGAGTTTAAAGCACTGCTTTAAAGGAAGCGCAAGAGAGGATTGGAGTAAGAATATAAATAAAAAGCCCCGAAAAATTTCGAGGCTTTTTTACATCATATAATCTTATTTAATATGCTCAGCAATATCAGTAAAGATCACACCTAAACCATGCGCACCAGCATCTGGATAACCCAGACTACGATCACCCACAGTTCCTGCGCGACCCATACGAGCCACGATGTCTTTGGTTGATTCCGCACCTTGAACTGCTGCTTGCGCACCTAGAACAAAGTTTTCTTTAAAGGTCTTGTCAGTATTCGCTGACCAAGAATCTGCACATGGAACCAGAGCATCAATCAGGGTTTTGTCACCCACGACTGCACCACGGCCAAATGAACGTTCGCCTGTAATCTGAATGCCTTTAACAGCAGCTTGTAGTATGTCAGCAAAATCTGCCACGGTTAACGTGTTTTTACCTTTAATCGATTTGCTTGCTGCACGGAAAGCAGAACCCCAGATTGGACCAGATGCACCGCCACAATGTTCCATGATGATCATTGAACAATTGAGTAAGAAGTCATCCATCTGTTCAGCTTGAACCAGTTCATGCCATTGACGTTTCAGTTGTTTAAAGCCTTTAGCCACACTCATCCCGAAGTCACCGTCACCTGCATGGGCATCCAGCTCACAGAAAGGCACTTCATTTTTAATGATACAGGCACTCATCACATCCACCACATAGCGCATGTTTTCAATGGTGAATTGTTCATTGGCAATCACAGCATGTTCAGGATGTGTTTCAACATCTGTATTTACTGTGCGTACAGCAGCTTGGTCTTTGGCAGCAAACTCAAATGGCAGTGCAGGTGAACCATCCATTTTAAATGCGGGGGTATTGGCTTCTGCATCCAGATAAGTTTTCAGTTCATCATCCACAGCTAGTAGCGAAACTGATGCACCTGCCATGTCGATACTGGTCATGTAGTTGCCGACAAAGGTACGGTAAATTTTGATGCCTTTACTTGCCAGATGTTCACATACATCATTATTGAACACATACAATTCTTGCAGTGGTGTTGTACCAAAGCCATTTACTAGAACTGCAACTTCAGTCAGGTTTGGACGATCCAGAAATAGGTCATCGACAATGCGCTGAGCTAGTTCTTTAGAAGGCAGAATCTTTTCACGACGGATCCCCGGTTCACCGTGGATACCGACGCCGTATTCCATTTCATCATCAGCTAAAGTAAATGTTGGTGTGCCTTTAGCTGGAACGGTACAAGAGGTATAGGCAAAACCAAGGCTAATCACGTTATGCGCAGCTTTTTGAGCCAGCTCTTTCACGCGAGCAAGTTCATACCCTTTAGAGGCAGCAGCACCGGCAATCTTATGCACGAAGATTGTACCAGCAACACCACGACGACCAACTGTATATAGGCTGTCTTTTACTGCGATGTCATCTGCGACTTTTACGTAATCAACCTTGATGCCATCTTCAGTTGCTAATGCAGCGGCATTCTGGAAATTCATCATATCGCCAGAATAGTTTTTGATAATCATCAGGACACCTTTGTCCGTCGCGACTTGCTGCAAGGCTTTATAGACCTGAATTTGTGAAGGTGAGGCAAATACGTCACCACATACAGCAGCATCTAGCATACCTTGGCCAACAAAGCCGGCATGAGCAGGTTCGTGACCGCTACCACCACCACTGATCAGGGCGACATTTTGGTGTTTTTCTTTTCGGGAAATGATTTTATAAGATTCATTAAATGCCAGTTCTGGATGTGCCAGGACAAAGCCTTTGCACATTTCGACAACGATGTTTTCAGCACCGTTCATGAGTTTCTTCATTGGAACACCAATAGTCATTGATTTGGGAGATAATTTTATTGGTCTATTATTCATGAAAGTGATGATTTTTGCAGACTTAAAAGTGTAAAAACGAACAGTCGAGGATTGATGGGTGAGAAAAGGGGCGCATATTTGATAAATTAAATCCCTCCCAACCTCCCTTTAATAAAGGGAGGAGCTGTCACGTAATTTATTTGTTTACATGGAGTCCCCCCTCTTTGGAAAAGAGGGGTTAGGGGAGATTAAAAATAAAAGAGAATAAAAATGAAGCCCTATAATAAAAACTTAAAACAAGCTTCGCGTGATTTACGCAACAACCTGACAGATGCTGAAAAGCTGTTATGGTCACGACTTCGTAATAAGCAAATTCTAGGTTTACAGTTTTATCGGCAAAAGCCAATTTTGAATTACATCGTAGATTTTTACTGTCCTGCTGCCAATTTGGTGATTGAATGTGATGGTAGCCAGCACTTTACTGATGATGGTTTGGAAGCAGATCGGATTCGGGATGAAGCTTTGGCTCAACTTGGGTTGAAAGTATTGAGGTTTGATAATGGGCAGGTTTTGAAAGAGTTGGATGCAGTACTAAACTTGATTATTCAAAATTTGAATTAATAAATATATAATTTAAAAATATTACAAAAGAAATAAATTTAGATGAATTATTCAAATAATCAAGTAGAAAAAGCTGGTGAAGATTTAAAGAAACTTGCGAATGATAAGAGTCATAAGCTAAAAGTGGATACATTGAAAATATTAACTTTTTGGAGGGATAGTCATGTTGTTGCATTAGACAATGCGGAAAAAACAGTAAAAGCTGTTATGAATTCTTCATATAGAAATGTATTTATTGCTAGAAGAATTAAAAGAGCTGATTCAATAATTCGCAAGCTTTCTAGATTTAGTAGGATGAGTCTAAAAAACATGCAGGATATTGGCGGAATTCGGGTAGTCCTAAAAAATATTAAAGATGTAAATAGGGTACTTTCAAAACTAAAAAAACACTCAGACTTTTGTGGAGAAAGTGGAGAGGTACGTTTTAAAAATTATTTAGAAAATCCTAAGCCAGATGGTTATAGAGGAATACATGTTATTGGGAAATTTAAAAATTCAGAAAATATTTTAAGAAGTGTTGAAGTCCAACTTCGCACGCAATTGCAACATAGTTGGGCAACAAGTATAGAGATAGTAGATATATTTAGTAATAATAATTTGAAATTTACGAATGGTCTTGATGAGTGGGCTAGATTTTTCAAACTAGTAAGTAGTCAATTTCATTATATAGAATCTTTGGATTCATTCGCTAAAAATAGCCAAAAAGATCTAATAGAAGAGTATTTAACTAAAGCATTAAAAAATCAAAATATTGCAAATGAATGTATAGAAATAGCTGAATTATTTAATCAAGTTCTGAGTAATCATATAACTATCGAATATAGTTTTAGAAGTTTTGCAGACTCGATAAAATTTATTCATGGAGAACTATCTAAGAAGTCAGTCCAACAGGGATTTTATTTATTAAGGCTTAATTTACGAACTAAGTCAGTTCAACATGAATTTTTTGAAAAAAAAGAACATTCAAAAGCTTCAGAACAATACACTTTATATGAATCAACTTTACAGGCAAATCCTGATTGGATTGTAGCGTTGGTGTCTTCTGATGCTGTTGATGGCATTAAACAAGCTTATCCGAACTATTTTGCTGATTCTGAAGTATTTATTTCATATGTAAAGTTAATAGAAAATGTTGCTAGGGTTGTTTATAAACAAAGATTAGTGGCTTCTAGAATGAAAAGTTTTTTAGGTGATAAAAAATCCCTCCCAACCTCCCTTTAAAAAGGGAGGAGCTGTTATGTAATTAAATTAAAACGTGAAATTCCCCTCTTTGAAAAAGAGGGGTTAGGGGAGATTTAAAAAACAAAAAAATCCCCTCACTCGAGGGGATTTTTTATATTCGATACGAATCGATTCCTCCCCCTTTGAAAAAGGGGGATCGAGGGGGATTAAACCACTGAATCATCCAGATTTGGCGCTAACCAGCGTTTTGCTTCATCCAGTGTCCAGCCCTTACGTTTTGCATAATCTTCCAGCTGATCGCCAGAGATTTTGCCTACGTTAAAGTATTCAGTTTCAGGGTTCGCATAGTAGAAACCACTGACTGATGAAGGTGGCCACATTGCAAAGCTAGAAGTTAGGTAAGTACCCATCTTCTCAGTCGTACCTAACCAGTCAAAGAGTGGCGCTTTTTCAGAATGTTCAGGACAAGCAGGGTAGCCCGGCGCAGGACGGATGCCGACATACTTCTCTTTGATCAATTCATCATTATCCAGAGTTTCGTCAGCCTGATAGCCCCAGAACTCTTTACGGATGCGCTGGTGCAGATGCTCTGCAAAGGCTTCCGCAAAACGGTCACCCAAGGCTTGAACCATAATCGCATTATAGTCATCACCTTTGGCTTTATATTCCTGAGACAGCTCTTCCGCACCGAAGATTGAAACGGTAAAGCCACCCAGATAATCCTGAGCCACATCTTTAGGCGCAATAAAGTCAGCCAATGAGTAGTTCGCTTTACCGGTCACTTTGTCAGACTGCTGACGCAAGTGCTCGAAAGTATGCGTTACATTGCCAGCTTCATCAGTCACTGCAACCGTATCTGAACCGGTACGATTCGCAGGGTAGATACTGAAAGTTGCACGCGCATCGAAACGTTTATTTTCAATGATGTCTTTCAACATCGCCTGTGCTTGTGCATACAGGTCACGTGCGGCTTCACCCACGACTTCATCTTCAAGGATTTTCGGGAATTTGCCCGCAAGACTCCAAGAAATAAAGAACGGTGTCCAGTCAAAGTATTCCACCAAGGTTTCTAAAGGATAGTTGGTGAAAGTTTGTGAACCGATGAAGTTTGGTTTAAATGGTGCATTCTTATCGAAGTCGATTTTAAAACCATTTTCAACCGATTCAGCATAAGACAGTTTCGCTGCTTTCGGTTGCTTGTTGGCAAGACGGATACGAATTTTTTCATAATCCGCTGCATAGTCTGCTGCCAGTTTTGGCTTCATTTCGGCAGAAAGCAATTGAGTCGCCACACCTACAGCACGAGAAGCATCAGCCGTGTAGTACACGCCATCATTCTGGTATTGCGGAGCAATCTTCACTGCAGTATGCGCTTTAGAAGTCGTTGCGCCACCAATCATCAATGGAATGTTAAAACCTTTACGCTGCATTTCTTTAGCAACGAAGACCATTTCATCTAGAGAAGGGGTGATCAGACCAGACAAACCGATGATGTCAACTTTCTCATCAATCGCAGTTTGCAGAATCTTTTCACATGGCACCATCACACCAAGATCAACCACGTCATAACCGTTACAGCCCAGTACCACGCCTACGATATTCTTACCGATGTCATGTACGTCGCCTTTTACGGTCGCCATCAGGATTTTACCTTTGGCTTCACCTTGGGTTTTTTCCGCTTCGATGTACGGGTTCAGCCATGCCACAGCTTGTTTCATGACACGTGCAGATTTCACCACCTGTGGCAGGAACATTTTACCAGCACCGAACAAGTCACCAACGACGTTCATACCCGCCATCAATGGGCCTTCGATTACGTCGAGTGGACGAACAGCTTTCAGGCGAGCTTCTTCAGTATCCTGGTCGATGTAAGTGGTAATACCTTTAACCAGTGCATATTCAAGACGCTTTTCAACGCTTTCATTACGCCATTCAAGGTTTTCTTCCGCTTTTTGTGCACCACCTTGACCACGGTATTTTTCAGCTATTTCCAGCAATTTTTCAGTTGCTTCATTACCGCTTTCACCCTGATTACGGTTCAGAATTACATCTTCAACCGCATCTTTCAGGTCTTTGTCGATGTCATCGTAAATTGCTAGCTGACCAGCATTCACAATACCCATGGTTAAACCTTGCTGAATACCGTAGTACAGGAATACCGCATGGATCGCTTCACGTACCGGCTCATTACCACGGAATGAGAACGATACGTTGGAGATACCACCAGAAATCATCGCATTTGGCAGGTTCTGTTTAATCCAGCCAGTGGCTTCGATGAAATCTACAGCATAATTGTTGTGTTCTTCGATACCGGTTGCAACAGCGAATACGTTCGGGTCAAAGATAATGTCTTCAGACGGGAAGCCAACTTCATTCACCAGCACGTCATAAGAACGCTTACAGATTTGTTTTTTACGTTCAGCTGTATCTGCCTGACCATTCTCATCGAATGCCATCACAATCACCGCTGCACCGTACTGACGGCAGAGGCGGGCACGTTCTACAAACTCGTCATAACCTTCTTTCAGGGAAATCGAGTTAACAACCGCTTTACCTTGGACGCATTTCAGACCAGCTTCAATGATTTCCCATTTTGATGAGTCAATCATGATTGGCACACGAGAAATATCAGGTTCAGATGCCACCAGATTCAGGAAGTGCACCATCGCACCTTCTGAATCGAGCATGCCTTCATCCATGTTGATGTCGATGATCTGTGCACCGGCTTCAACCTGTTGACGGGCAACATCTAGTGCTTCAGCGAAGTTTTCTTCTTTGATCAGACGCAGGAATTTTTTCGAACCGGTGACGTTGGTACGTTCACCGACGTTCACGAATAGTGAATCTTTAGTAATGTTAAATGGCTCTAAACCACTTAAACGACATGCTGGTTCAATTTCAGGGACCTGACGCGGAGCAATACCCTCAACTGCTTGAGCAATCGCGCGGATGTGATCGGGAGTGGTACCACAACAACCACCGGTGATGTTGATTAGACCACTTTCAGCAAATTCTTTAATGAAAGCTGCAGTTTCTTCTGGAGTTTCATCATAACCACCGAAGGCATTTGGCAAGCCGGCATTAGGGTGGGCAGATACAAAAGTATCTGCCACATCAGACACGGTTTTTACGTGTGGACGCATGGCATCTGCACCCAGGGCACAGTTGAAACCAATTGAGATTGGTTCTGCATGACGCATTGAGTTCCAGAACGCTTCCGCAGTTTGACCCGTTAATGTACGGCCAGATGCATCAGTAATCGTACCTGAAATCATGATTGGCAATTCAGTGCCCAGTTCTTTAAACACTTCTTTCACTGCAAAGATGGCAGCTTTGGCATTTAAAGTATCAAATACGGTTTCGATCAGGATGATATCGACGCCACCTTCAATCAAGGCCTTGGTTGATTCGATGTAATTCACTTTCAATTCGTCAAAAGTGATATTACGGAAGGCAGGGTCATTTACATTTGGAGAAATCGACGTAGTACGTGATGTCGGCCCAATCACACCTGCCACAAAACGTGGTTTTTCAGGCGTTGAGTATTTTGCACAGGCTTCTTTGGCAAGACGCGCCGCTTCACGGTTGATCTCAGGAACCAGATCTTCCATGTGATAGTCAGACATTGAAACACGGGTGCCGTTAAAGGTATTGGTTTCAATAATATCGGCACCGGCTTCAAGATATGCTTCGTGAATGCCTTGAATAATCTGTGGCTGAGTCAGCACAAGTAAGTCGTTATTGCCTTTAAGGTCGTATGCCCAATCAGCAAAACGCTCACCACGATAATCGGCTTCTTCCAATTTATGGCGTTGGATCATGGTACCCATCGCACCATCGATAATTAAAATTCTCTTGGCAAGAAGTTCTTTTAGGGTGGCAAGTGTGGACATTCAAACTTTCTCAGTAAGCATCAAAAACGGCAATAATCTTAACAGATTAGTGCGCAGTTTTCTGTAACGCTTATACAGAATGCTGGATATGCTTGATATGAAAATTTGATAAAGAAACTCAAGCCGGTATAGAAAGCTGAAAACAGATGGAAATCTGGAAATTAAAGTTTCTGATAAAAGGGTACGACTGGAAAATAAAATGTAAGCAGCTTTCATCAGAGTGTCATATTACAAAGCTAATCTTTAGCCAAATATGACAGGCTCGGAAATATGACAGCCGGGTAAGAATGATCAGATATATTGCAAAACATGAATAAAGCTGGGCGATTCAAGCGTTTTATTTTTAATAAATAATTGATTATATTTGTATATTTTTAAAATTTAGAGCAGGTGGTTACAGGATAAACGGCAACGAGAAAGTCTAAAAAACTGGTTTATATGACAGCACTTTGTCATATAATTGTCACAATTTAACTGAACAATATGGGGATTCTTGAATCCTCTATTCCTGCTTGCATGAATTCTAATCAAACTCCCTTAGGTTCAGCACAACAGTCGCCTTCTGATAAGCCGGCCAATGTTCATGTGCCCACACCGAAATTTTTTATGCCGGTGTTTCTGACTCTAATTATCTCCACGCTGATCTATATCGGCTTCCAATTGACTTCAGATTTAGCTCATGTCCCACCGATCGGTCTGTATTCAATGCTTCTTTTAGGCACGGCGTTATTCATTGCGCTGGGCTTCGAATTCGTCAACGGTTTCCACGACACGGCCAATGCGGTTGCGACCGTGATTTATACCAATGCATTGTCTGCACCGGTTGCAGTCATGTGGGCAGGTTTTTGTAATTTCCTTGGGGTAATGGTGGCCAGTGGTGCTGTTGCATATGGGATCATTGCATTATTGCCTGTCGAGCTGATTATGAATGTCGGCACAGGTGCCGGTTTCGCTATGGTTTTTGCCATGCTGATTGCCGCGATTCTCTGGAATTTGGGTACCTGGTTCCTTGGCATTCCCGCTTCCAGTTCACATACCCTGATCGGTTCGATTCTGGGGGTAGGTATCATGAACTACCTGTTGAATTCAGGTGGTGGTGCTTCTGGTGTGGATATGGAACAGGTGCTGAAAGTTGGTAAAGCATTGCTGTTTTCACCTTTGATCGGTTTTGCTTTTGCTGGAGTGCTATTCCTGCTGGTGAAAAAGATCTTCAGAAAGCAACTTGAACTGTTTAAGCCACCTGAAGGCAATAAGCCACCACCACCGCTGATTCGTGCCATTCTGATCTTTACCTGTACAGGTGTGAGCTTCGCGCATGGTTCAAATGACGGTCAAAAAGGTATGGGTCTGATCATGCTAATCCTGATCGGTTGTGTACCTTTGGCATATTCATTAAACAAAAATCTGGATGTAGCACATATCCAGTCTTTTGGTCAGTTGTCTGCGCAAACGGCTGATGCGATTTATCCGCAGCATGAAGATATTCCGGACGAAAAAGCACGTGCCATCATCACGACCTACATTCAAACCAAAGAATTGAATGCTGAGGTTGTTCCTGCACTGGCAAGCCTGACAGATCATTTGGGTGATAAAGTCGGTAGCTACAGCAATATTAAAGATGTCCCAGAAACACAAGTTTCAGAATTCCGTAACGACATGTACCTGAGCACCACAGCATTTAAACGTCTGGACAAAGCAGAAGCTTTACCGGCAATGAGCGAGGCTCAGGAAAAAACCGTTGATGAGTATCGAGACAACTTGGATTCATTCCTGCAATACATTCCGACCTGGGTGAAAGTGGCAACAGCCTTGGCATTGGGTTTAGGTACCATGGTGGGTTGGAAACGAATTGTCGTAACTGTCGGTGAGCGGATCGGTAAAGAGCACATGACTTATGGTCAGGGGATGTCTGCCGAACTGGTAGCCATGTCTACGATCGCTGCTGCTGATGGCTTTGGTATGCCAGTATCTACCACTCATGTCCTGAACTCTGCAGTTGCAGGTACCATGGTGGCGAACAAGTCGGGCCTAAACTTTAAAATGGTCAAATCAATTCTGTCTGCCTGGATATTTACACTGCCAGCAACGATCTGTTTATCAGGTGGTTTGTACTGGATTCTTCTGAAAGTTTTCTAAGAAGATTCGATGTAAAAAACGCTGCTTAGGCAGCGTTTTTTTATGGGTGATTTTTATATTTCCTTGTGGAAGATAGGAGTACTCCTCTTCTGCAAGAGATGAGGGATTTAAATAAAAGATGACCCCTCCCTAACCCTCACTTGCGCTGCGCTTTAAAAGCAGTGCTTTAAAGCTTGCTCAGGAGAGGGAATTTCCATTTGGAAGTTATAATAAATCACATGATAATTCCTCTCCCTATGGGACGAGTAGCGCCACTGCGCAAGGGGGAATTATTGAAACCTCTCTCTAACCCTCACTTGCGCTGTACTTTTAAAGCAATGCTTTAAAGCTTGCTCAGGAGAGGGAATCTTCTTGAAGATCCAAAAGAAGTATTAATTTCACAAAGAAAACACCCTCTCCCTATGGGATGAGTAACATTGCTACGCAAGGGGGTGAGGGTAAAGTAAAAATACTTTTTCACTAACCCATATTTGAGTATTACCTTAAAACTTGCTCTAGAGAGAGATCTATCTATTTAAGAAGAATTACTTCTTCAATTTACCTAACAATCCGTTCGGTAGTTTATCCGTTGCAAAACCATACAACGCAGCAAACGGCAATGCTGTACGTGCCAGATAAGCCACACGCCATAAACCGCCATGATTCGCGCCTGACATCATCAATTCAAGTGGGTGATTGAGTTGTACATCAGGATTTGCAACAGACTCAGAGTTGCGTAAGTCATGAATCCACAGGGCTGCCATAATCGCATTAGTGGTTTCAGGTGCAAACGCTTCTACATCAAACAGGCTGGCACCATTAAACGCAGCTTTCAGCAGTGGGTTCTTGGTCACAGAGTAAGTTGTGGTTGAAGGGGCGATATTGATGCTCACTTGCTGCCCGCTGGCACGAGCCAATGTTGCACGCCATTGCTGGATGCGTTTAGCCAGTGCATAGTTCGGACCTTGCTCAATGACCAGACAGTCACAAACACCATAAGACTTATCGCCAACCTTAAACAGATCCTGCTTATTTTTCTGGAAAAAATGCTTGCGTGAGATCAGTGAAATGCCTTTGGTTAAAGTACTTTCCAATTTCGACAACTGCTGGTATTTGCTTTGTGAAGCCTGAACGACTTCTTCTGGAACTGCATATACATCCGTCGGGGTGCACATATACATCAGGCTGGTATTGGCTTTCTGCTTGCTGACATATTTCATAATGGCATCCATCGCCATGGAAACACGTACGTGCTTTTCACCGTCCAGATAAGCAATCGCCGCGAGATCCAGATCCTGTTTGAACTGAATCAGCCATTGGGCAATTTCAGGAATCTGAGTGAGCAGGTTAGCCCCCAGTTTTTCTTTTAAAACTTCCAGTGAAGTATCAGCAGGAAGCGCTTCAACTGATGGTGCATATAAAGTGGCGTTGCCTTGACTTACTGTATCTAAAATCTTGCCCCAGACACGAGTATTCGGCAGGTCAATCGCGACAATATTGGCTTTCCATTTCGACAACCAGGTTAGTGGACCTGCTTCAGAAGCGGCTCCAAATAGAACAGTGGTACGATCGGATAGGTCAAACCATTCCGGATGGGCAATACATTCACGCAGTGCATTGGCATGACTCGGTTCGACGATACCATGCTCTTCCCAAGACTGGATCTGATCCAGTAATGCTTGTCCTTGCAGTTTTTTGCCATGATAGGGCACATACCATTCTGGGGCTTTTTCAGACTGGCCTTTCAGCTGGAAAGTATTCAGGTTCTGCGCTGGTAAAGACATGACATCTTTCAGTAGATGCTTCTGGCCATCACGGTAAAACTCAAAGCTGGCATGTGCAGTTTCTAGACCTTGCTTGGCAATACTTAGTGCTGCACCTGCGGAGCGTAATCCATCTTCAACCAGATGTTTAAAGTGTACTGGATATTGCTTACGCCAGTTCTTTTCCTGCTGTGCTGCAGTAGCATGTACAGGATCGACTGCGGCTAAGGCTTCAGAAATAATGTTACGGCCGATTTTCGATGTGCTTGGTTTTTGTTGTGAAGCAGAAATGGGAAATTGAAGACCGTCTAGGGAAGTGGACATGCAAAATATCTCGCAACTTACAGCAATTAATATACAGATGTATACATTATCGCTGCTAAGTTGCTTCCTGGGTTGGCATTAAATTCCAGTCTTGGGTCTTAATTTATTACTAGATGTTTCAAATAAAAAGGAAGCTTGAAGCCACTGCTGTCCCATAGTTTGCTTTAAATAAAAAAACCTGAGTCCTAACAGTTAAAATATGAGTGCAAACAAACACTTTAACGACCAGGATTCAGGTTTTGTCACATCAGAATACCGTATTTCATG
>NZ_VOZF01000045.1:0-14841 GCF_013419905.1 Acinetobacter sp. YH12046 | reverse complement strand
GGGCAAATTGTAGGTTTTATCTCAGGTTCAAATTTAAGATTTTAGCAGCACTCCAAACTCTACAATTTGCGTATAGTGGTAGCTAATCACTATATCAATCAAGATACAAGAAGCACTGCTTCGCAAGGGGGTGAGGGAGAAAGAATTACAACAAATCAGGATAAAACCTCTCAAACTCCGGATTTACAGCTTCACCCCTCAGCAAATAACCTTTTGGCTGAATATAACTATAAATTTCCCGAGCAGGTTGTTCATGCCAACCAATATTAAAAGCACACAATTTTGGGAAAAATTGCAGATGGCTATAGTTCAGATTGTTATGAATCCAATAGGCAAGTTGTTGCCAGTTGGATTGGTCTTTTTCATACAGTTCTAGAAATGAAGGAATGACTATACACGCTGTTGCGCCGTGACCTTTTTCGTCGGGATAGTCCCAAATATGGCTGGCAAAGTTTTTTTCATTGCTAGCACAGTTATGTCCTTTTTCGTTGCCAAGTTGATTCACTTGTGGCGAACGATAAGCGGATCGAATGGTGATGCGTCCAAATTTGTCTTGGAGAGGTTCAAGTAGTTCTTCGCAGAGTCGTGTGCCTGTGTAGATGGCTTTTTCAGGATGGTCGGGGAAGTTTGGCACACCATACCAATTGGAGATTTCGCTATACAGGAAATCACGCATAAAAAAGGACTTTGACAGCTGGACGCGCCCTAAGTCTTCGAGTTTGGTGAGGGAGGATACTTTTTTGATAGTCTGATCCTAGACAAAATAATGGACAGCACGTGCCTCTAAAGATAACGTAACTTTAATCTTTGGAGATTCAAGAAATGGCTAAACGTTTTAGTCCCGAATTTAAACAGCAAGCGATTGATTATGCACTTTCAAACTCACACGAGTCTGTAGCTGCAATCGCCCAGAAATTAGGTGTGGGTTATTCAACATTAGATAAATGGATTCGTGAAACCAATCCGGCAGGTTCAAGCAAACGTCAACTTTCACCAGAACAACAGCGGATCGTGGAATTAGAGAAAGAAGTCAAACAGCTCAAGGAAGCCAATGACATCTTAAAAAAAGCGCATGTGTACTTTCTAACAGATCATGCCAAGAAAAGTACACGGTAATTCAAGATCTAGATATGAATGAAGTCACCGTATCTTCTGCCTGTAAATGCCTGGGTGTCAGCACTTCAGGCTATTATACCTGGCGAAAACATCAAGCCAATACGGCACAGAAATATAATGACTTAAAAGCCGTATATTGGCAGCATCATGCACGATTGGGTGCACCTTCATTAGTACATGACATGCATGATTTAGGTTACAACATGAGCGAACGTACTATTGGAAGGATCCTAAAAAAGCTTGGTTTACGTAGCAGGATTGCACGTAAATACAAGCATACGACTGATTCAACCCATCGTTTGCCTACAGCACCCAACTTGTTGGATCGCCAATTTACAGCTACTCAGCCTAATAAAGTCTGGACAACAGACATTACCTATATCCGCACTAAAGAAGGTTGGTTGTATTTATGTGTGATGCTAGATTTATTTAGCCGTCGTATCGTGGGGTGGCAAACCAGCCATCGAATAGACCGCCAGTTGGTGTGTGATACGTTTAACTATGCAATGGCTCGTCAGGGTTATCCAACTGGTGTTATGGTTCATTCGGACCAAGGCTCACAGTACTGTAGTCGTGATTTTAGAGCGCTGTTACTGAAAAATGATTGTACTCAGAGTATGTCTAGACGTGGAAACTGTTGGGATAATGCAGTGACTGAAAGCTTCTTTCATACATTAAAAGGTCATGTGGTACATGGCAGTGTGTTTTCGACTCGAAAAGAAGCGAATGCTGTCTTGTTTGACTATATTGAAATTTATTACAATCGAGTCAGAAGACATTCTGCAAACGGCTGGTTAAGTCCAGAAGCCTTTGAACAGAAATATATTAAAAGTTTAGAGGGGCTGGTTGTCCACGATACTGTCTAGGATCAGTCATGTTGTTTTAGATATGAAGTGTTTGGATTGATTCTATAAATAAAGTTATGAAAATAAATTAATAATTCTTTCTTAAAAGGAGAGAGAACATTTAATCTATTTTTAGAATTTGAAGTTGTATTTTGCTAACGAACTCGCTGATATTTGTAATAAGGGTATCGATATCTTCTTTTGAGATTCGTATTTTCTTCTGTTCTTTAGTATACCCAGCTCTATGAGCACAATCATGTCTTTTCTCAACGGCTGGCACTAGCCAAGTAGTTTTGGGAATATCACAGTTTAATGTTGTCTTAAACATAGGAATAACAGTTTGAACATTATGGAATGATTTTGTTTTAAGAGAGTCTTCTACTTTTTTTCTAAGAGTATCTTTCCAATTATTTAATTCTTGAATTTTGAATGTTAAATCTTTGGTTGAGCCATCGTTTAAAGCTTGCTTGAGGATAAAGCTATCTGATGAAAGTACAGTTGTAATGAACGTTGTTTCAAGATAATTCTCTAATGTAGCAATAAGAAAACCATGTAGCATTATATTAATATCTTCTTCTAAATCAGCAGGATAATTATGGTTAAGAATTTGCTTAGCTTTCAATATATTTTTTTCAAAAATATCTATAGATTTGGTTTTTTCATATAACCATTGAAACTCTTGTTGAGTAGTAAAACACATCGTCCTTTTAAAGGATTTAATAAAAAAGTTTTCAGTTAGAATCTGATGCTGTAAGTTATTTTTAACAATATCTCTAATTTTTTCGTAAAAGGAACTAAGTAAAGTTAAGTCCTCCGAGAAATAATTTTCTAGATCGAAATAAAAGTGTTCGTATTCTGGCAAAGAAAATAAATTATTTGGTAGTGTGTTTAGAAAGCGTTGTGGGATAGGTAAATCAAAATAGTATTTAAAATATTCTGTTTCAAAAATACTATTTGTTGGTGATTGCGCAAGTTGACCAATTTTAATTATACCAAAACTTTTCTTTATACAAGGGTTCTTAGAATAGTCACAAATATGGATATTAAACGTTGTTTTGTATCCAAAATCATCCCAATTAGAGGGAGAGAGTAAAATGAGATAACCTGAAAAGTTTTCTAATAGCGGGGGTGCACTAGTTTTATTAAAGTAAATTTTAATTTCCATACTTTCTCCCATAAAAAAACCCCGCATTAAGCGAGGTTTTTATAACATGAAATCAAATAATTAGCGAATAGATCAACCAATCAATTTCTTCATCAATTCATTCACTTGAGCAGGGTTGGCTTTACCACGTGATGCTTTCATCACCTGACCAACCAGACCGTTGAAAGCTTTCTCTTTACCAGATTTATACTCTTCAACCATCTTCTCGTTGGCAGCAAGTACATCCTTAATAATCGCTTCAATCGCGCCTGTATCAGTTTCCTGTTTCAAGCCTTTCTCAGCAATAATCTCGTCCGCAGTTTTGCCTTCTTCCCACATAAAGCCAAACACCTGTTTCGCGATCTTACCGCTAATGGTGTTATCGACAATACGCGCGATCATACCGCCCAATTTCTCACTCGACACAGGAGAGTCAGCAAGGTCTAGGCCAGCTTTGTTTAAAGCACCTGAGAATTCACCCATTACCCAGTTTGCCGCAATCTTACCTTGTGCAGCACCGCCAGCAGCTTTCACCACATCTTCGTAAAACTCTGACATTTCACGAGTCAGTGTCAGTACGTGAGCATCGTATTCAGTCACACCGAAGTCAGCCACGAAACGCGCACGACGAGCAGCAGGAAGCTCAGGCATTTGCGCTTTAATCGCTTCGATTTGCGCATCTGGAATCACCACAGGCAACAAGTCAGGATCAGGGAAGTAGCGGTAATCGTTCGCTTCTTCCTTAGAACGCATTGAACGGGTTTCCATCTTCACAGGGTCGAACAGACGAGTTTCCTGATCAATGGTGCCGTCCCATTCCAGAATTTCCATTTGACGTTCAATTTCAACATTGATCGCTTGTTCAATGAAACGGAATGAGTTCAGGTTTTTCAATTCACAACGTGTACCGAACGGTTGACCCGGACGGCGTAAAGACACGTTACAGTCGGCACGGAACGAACCTTCTGCCATGTTACCGTCAGAAATACCTAACCAGCGAACCAGCGTGTGAATCGCTTTAATGTAGGCAACCGCTTCCTCAACCGAACGCATATCTGGTTCAGATACAATCTCAAGTAAAGGTGTACCTGCACGATTTAAGTCGATACCTGACATACCTTCAAACTGGTCATGAATCGATTTACCAGCATCTTCCTCAAGGTGTGCACGAGTCACGCCAATGCGTTTAGTGGTGCCATCTTCAAGCTGGATGTCGATATGACCCAAGCCCACAATCGGGTTGTCCATCTGGCTGATCTGGTAGCCTTTTGGAGAATCCGGATAGAAATAGTTTTTACGTGCAAACACAGACGCCTGGTCGATGTACGCGTCGATACCCAAACCAAAGCGAATCGCTAAATCCACCACTTCTTTGTTCAGTACTGGCAATACGCCCGGCATGGCCAAATCAACCAGACTTGCCTGAGTGTTTGGATCATTACCAAACTCGGTTGATGAACCCGAGAAGATCTTAGATTTCGTCGCCAGCTGAGTATGAATCTCGATACCAATGACAACTTCCCAACCATCAATCAGGTTAGATTTTGGTTTAGCGTTGTTCTTCGCCATTATGCATTCTCCTCAGCAATTGCAGCGCGTTTTGTATGCCAATCCGTTGCTTGTTGATACTGATGTACCACAGACAACAATTGCGATTCTGACCAGTAGTTACCAATCAGCTGTAAGCCAACTGGCAGGTTGTCTTTGTCAAAACCAACAGGCGCGTTAATCGCAGGAAGACCTGCAAGGTTTACCGCGATGGTGTAGATGTCACCCAGGTACATTTCAACTGGGCTTAAGTTTGCACCGATCCGGTATGCAGTGGTTGGTGCAGAAGGCGCAGCAATCACATCTACAGATTCGAATGCTTTTAGGAAGTCTTGTTGAATTAAACGACGTACTTTTTGTGCTTTCACATAGTAGGCATCGTAATAACCGGCAGAAAGGGCATAAGTACCAATCAGAATACGGCGTTGCACTTCAGCACCGAAACCTTCTGAACGGGAACGCTTGTACAGGTCCATCAAGTCCACTGGGTTTTCACAGCGGTAGCCATAACGCACGCCGTCATAACGTGACAGGTTTGAAGATGCTTCAGCAGGGGCAATCAGGTAATAGGTCGGCACGTAGCTTTCTGTCATGTTGAGATCAATCTCAACCAGAATAGCGCCCATTTCTTCCAGTTTTTTTAAGGATTCTTCAACGCGTGCTTTTACATCAGCGGCAAGACCCTCAACATTGAAGTACTGTTTTGGAATACCAATACGTAGGCCTTTCACAGATGTGCCGTTCAGGTTTGCCACATAATCATCCACTTCTTTTTCCATTGAAGTAGAGTCTTTAGCATCGTGGCCTGCCATGACATTCATCAGGTAAGCACAGTCTTCAGCTGAACGTGCCATTGGACCACCTTGGTCCAATGATGATGCGTACGCGATCATACCGAAACGCGATACACGGCCATAAGTCGGTTTTAGACCAGTCAGACCACAAAAAGATGCTGGTTGACGGATTGAACCACCGGTATCCGTACCGGTTGCAAAAGGTGCTAGATCAGCAGCCACAACCGCAGCAGAACCACCTGAAGAACCGCCTGGAACGTGATCTAGTGCCCAAGGGTTTTTGGTCGCGCCAAAATAAGAAGACTCGGAAGTTGAACCCATGGCAAATTCATCCATGTTCACTTTACCAAGTGTGACTAAGCCCGCAGCTTTACCTTTCGCTACAACGGTCGCGTCGTAAGGAGAGATAAAATTGTCCAGCATTTTAGAACCGGCTGTGGTTTTAATGCCTTGGGTACAGAAAATATCTTTATGTGCAATGGGCACACCAGTCAGGGCGGTGGCGTTGCCTGCTTTGATTGCAGCATCGGCAGCATCAGCTTGAGCCAATGCCTGTTCAGCAGTCACGGTCACATAAGCCTTGACCTGTGCATCAATTTTTTCGATGCGTTTTAAATAGTGTTGAGTCAATTCGCGGGATGAAAATTGAGCATTTGCCAAACCTTCAGTCAGTTCACGAATGGATAAGCGGTGTAAATCTGTCATGAGAAATAATTCTTTACGTTTAATTTAATAAAAAGAATGAACTGGGTAGTAATTACTCAATCACGCGTGGGACGAGATACAAACCGTCCTGTACAGCAGGTGCAACTGCTTGGTATTCCTCACGATGATTGCTTTCCGACACGACATCTTCACGTAAAGGCTGTGGGTGGTCGAAAGGGCTTTTCAGTGGTTCAACACCGTCAGTATCGATGCCTTTCAGGGTTTCCATCATGCCTAAAATTTTATTTAAACTTTGAGCATATTCAGCAGATTGCGTATCATTAAGAGATAACCTTGCGAGGTTGGCAATAGCTGAAACTGTTTCTGCATTTAAATCTGCAGAAGACTGTGCATCCGATGTAGACATAATATTACCTAATCAGTATTAAAAAAATTCAAATTATCATGCGTTATGATAAGCGATTGACTTGTCCAAATCATCACATTTAGTTAAAGTGGCCACCTTGCGTCCATATAAAGTTTAACTGAGAACGTCCCCGTGATTCTAAAACGACTAATAGGCTTGTTTTCGCCAGATCTCGCTATTGATTTAGGTACTGCAAATACACTTATTTATGCGCCAGGACGAGGCATTATATTAAATGAACCGACGGTTGTAGCCATCCGTCACAGTGGTTCACATAAAATTGTTGCTGCCGTAGGTCTTGACGCGAAACAAATGCTTGGTCGTACCCCAGCAAATATTTCTGCAATCCGTCCGATGAAAGACGGCGTGATTGCGGATTTCGAAGTGACCGAAACCATGTTAAATCAGTTCATTGGTAAGGTACACGAAAAACGTTTATTCCCGCCAGCGCCACGCGTGGTGGTTTGCGTGCCATGTAAATCGACACTGGTTGAACGCCGTGCGATCCGTGAAGCAGTTTATAATGCGGGTGCGCGTGAAGTACGTCTGATTGAAGAGCCGATGGCAGCTGCAATTGGTGCAGGCATGCCGGTTGAGCAGGCGTGTGGTTCGATGGTTGTTGATGTGGGCGGCGGTACAACTGAGATTGCAGTCATTTCATTGCAGGGCTGTGTATATGCAGACTCGCTGCGTATTGGCGGTGATGTATTTGACGAACAGATCATCAACTACGTGCGTAAGGCACATGGTTGCGTGATCGGTGAAACCACAGCTGAAGTGATCAAAAAAGAAGTTGGCATGGCACTTCCAGATGAAGGTGCAAAACCGCTGGAAATTGAAGTTCGTGGCCGTAACTTGGCTGAAGGTGTGCCTCGCGCGATTGTGGTGAACTCGGATGAAGTCACTCAAGCGATTTCTGATCCACTACAAAACATCGTGTCTGCGGTGAAATCTGCATTGGAACAAACACCTCCTGAACTGTCTTCTGACATCGCTGAACGCGGGATCGTGTTGACCGGTGGTGGTGCATTGCTGCGTAACCTGGACAAGCTTCTTGCAAAAGAAACAGGTCTGCCTGTTGTGGTTGCTGAAGATCCACTGTCTTGCGTGACTCGTGGTGGCGGTAAGGTACTCGAATTCTTCGACAATCCAAATCATGACATGTTATTTGTAGGCTAAGACAAGGATTCGGCGGGTGCAAGCACATCTGTTTTCTCGACAACCGCCATCTTTTCGCTCTTTTATCATTGCACTGATAACATGTCTGGTGGTGCTGTTCTTTGACTGGCGCATGCCACATGTTGTTCAACCTGCAAGGGATGTCTTGTACGCGGCCTATAACCCCATTTATGCCGTGGCCAGCTATCCGGTACTGTCGCGAGAATGGCTGAATCAACAAACCAAATCTGAAGCGCAACTGCGTCGTGAAAATACCGCGATGCAGGCTGAGCTATTGCAGGCGCAAGTTCGCCTACAAAAAATTGCAGAACTTTCTGCAGAAAATACTCGTTTACGCGGTCTTTTAGATACCCCTCTGATTCTTGATGGACGTATGGAAATTGCTGAGGTCATTGGTACCGATGCTGATCCGTTGCGCCATATCATCGTGATCAACCGTGGTTCCAATAACAAGCTGAAAGTCGGTCAGACCGTACTGGATGACATGGGGATTATGGGACAGATTATTGATGTCTATCCGCATAGTAGCCGGGTCATGCTGCTCTCTGATAAAGAACACTCCTTGTCGGTGCGTCTGGAACATACTGGCATGCGTGCCATTGTCTCGGGAACCGGGGATCTGGGACGCCTGAAAATGGAATATGTACCGACCAGCGCCAATATCAAAGTTGGTGAAAAAGTTTACAGTTCAGGTCTGGGACAGCATTTTCCGGCAGGTTATCTGGTGGGAACGGTATCTAACGTAAAACGGCATAATTCAGGGGAATTTGCTCAGATTGATGTCACTCCAGCAGCACAGTTGGCCGGTGGTCATCATGTCGTCGTGCTGTTCTCTGACTCATTAGCGATGGAGCAACCGCATGTCAATCGCTAAGATGCGACCTAAAACACATCGTGATCCTTTATTTGCCATTGTTATTTCAGTGATTGTGGCTTCTGTTCTCTCAGTCTATCCACTGTCTTACGAGACCTCGGGATGGCGTCCATTATTTATGTTAATGGTCATGCTGTTCTGGGTATTGTGTCAGCCGACCTGGTGTGGAATCTGGTTTGCATTTGCTACCGGGATCTTCATTGATTTACTGCTTGATGCGCCTTTAGGTCTCAATGCACTTAGCTTTATCATCATTGCTTTTGTGGCACGTTTCCTGACCCGTGAGCGCCGTATTCTGACCTTTGCTAATTTATGGGTCATTACGGCAATTGCGATTCTGGCACATTTGATGATTATCTTCTTTGCCCAGATTTCGACCGGCGTACAATTCTCATTTGCACGACATTGGATTCCCATGCTGACTAGTGTCATCATATGGCCAGTGCTTTATTACTTTTTGAGAAAATGGCGCATTTAATCCTCGCTTCCAGCTCACCCCGACGCCGTGAACTTTTGCAGCAACTCGGGCTGAACTTTGAGATCTGTAGCCCAGATGTAGACGAATCTGTACTGGAAAATGAGTCCATTGCAGCCTATGTCGAACGTCTGGCGCAAGTCAAAGCGGAAGCGGTGGCCAAGCTGTTTCCGGATGCCATTATTATTGCTGCGGATACCAGTTTAGGTGTGAATAATGAGATTTTGGGGAAACCTGAATCCAAACAGCATGCCTTTGAAATGTGGGAAAAAATTTCAGGGAGATGGCATGATGTGTATACTGGAGTGTGCGTCCGCACAAAAGAAGAAAAATACAGTATAGTAGTTCGTACACAGGTTGAATTTCAGCCACTAAATAGCCATGATATGGAAAGTTACTGGGCAACAGGTGAGCCGCTTGGGAAAGCAGGCGCCTATGCAATACAGGGAATTGCAGCGCGTTATATTCCAAGAATAGAAGGTAGTTATTCGAATGTAGTGGGGTTGCCACTATATGAAACAGTACAGTTATTGCAGACGGTTAAGGCACTAAATTAACTGCTGAAAAAGAATTCTTATAATGTTTTGAGTGTTGTTATGTCTGACGAGTTGTTGATTAACGTCACACCGATGGAATGTCGGGTGGCGTTGATTGAAAACGGCACGGTGAATGAACTGTTTGTCGAGCGTACGGCCAAGCGCGGATTGGTCGGGAATATCTATAAAGGAAAAGTGGTCCGGGTCTTGCCGGGCATGCAGGCCGCTTTTGTTGATATTGGCCTGTCCAGAACGGCATTTTTGCATATCAATGACATGGTCTGGCCACGTAACCAGCCAACGCCGAATGTATTCGAACTGCTGCAGCCGGGTCTGATTCTTACCGTTCAGGTGATGAAAGACATGCTCGGTACCAAGGGCGCACGCCTATCTACTGATCTTTCTATTCCTTCACGTTATTTGGTCCTGATGCCATATGGCAATCATATTGGCGTATCGCAGCGGATTGAATCCGAAGATGAACGCAATCGTTTACGCTCGATCATTGAGCGTATTCAGGCAGAACACAAGTTGCCAGGCTCCGTGATTGTCCGTACTGCTGCGGATGGCATTGAAGAAGAGGCGATTGCACAGGATATGGCTTACTTAGCCAAACTGTGGGAATACATCCAGCGCAAACAAAAAGTAATCGCAGTGCCTTCATTGATCTTTGAAGAACTGCCTTTGCCACAGCGTGTCATTCGTGACCTGGCTAATGAAGAAACCGAAAAGATCTATATCGATTCACGCGAAATCCATGGCAAGCTGAAAGAGTTTGTGGATGAGTTCGTGCCGAACATGAAAGACCGTTTGCTACATTATCCGGGCGAGCGACCAATTTTCGATTTGTACAATGTCGAAGAAGATCTGCAAAAGGCTTTACAAACCCGTGTCGCACTGAAGTCCGGCGGTTATCTGATGATTGACCAGACTGAAGCCATGACCACCATTGATGTTAATACCGGTTCTTATGTGGGCGGTCGCTCGCTGGAAGATACGGTGTTTAAAACCAATATGGAAGCCACACAGGTGATTGCACGTCAGCTGCGTCTGCGTAATCTGGGCGGTATTATCATCATTGACTTTATTGACATGCAGGAAGCCCAGCACCGTGAAGAGGTGATGAACCAGTTTGTGAAAATGCTGGAACGTGATCATGCCAAAACCAAGATCACCCAGGTGTCTGAACTGGGGTTGGTGGAGATGACGCGTAAGCGTACCCGTGAGTCTTTGGAACACTTGTTATGCGAGTCCTGTCCGACCTGTCAGGGACGTGGATATGTGAAAACAGCAGAATCAGTGTGTTACGAAATTTTTCGGGAAATCCTGCGCTATGCTCGCGCTTATGAATCACAAAGTGGCTTTACTGTTGTTGCCCATCCGGCAGTGATTGATCGGCTGTTGACTGCAGAAGCCCCAGCTGTAGCGGATCTGGAACACTTTATTAATCGTGTAATTAAATTCCAGGTCGAAAATTTATACACGCAAGAGCAATACGATATCATTCTCAGCTGAAATTGTAACAGAATATCGTTAAACACTTGTTACATCTGAAATTTTACAACTCTACTGATATTTACAATACTAGAAACATCAAATTAGCCAAAGCCTTTCTCCCAGTTCTAGGCTTAGCAAAAGGAGTCTATGATGAGTATGAGTAAAGTTGTAATCAATAAAAGCTTGAAACACGTATTAGAACCAAAGGCTGTGCATGCAGGATATATTGTGGATGAACGCGGGAATGAAGTTCAGATTACAGCTTCTATGATTCGCTCTGTCTGCCATCAGTTATTGAAACAATGTCGTACTATTAAAAGTTAATTAAACCAAAATAGATTGCGGTTGTATGAATTTCATTCAAACTGTAAAAAGAATAAAATAAAGGGGCTTAAATTGCCCCTTTATTTTTTACTAAATGATTGGCAAAAGTGCTCACACACTTTTTAGCAGTCCATTGCCAGATTTTATTCGTCCGCGGCTAACTGACCGCTTTCAACTTTGGGACGGGTTCACCATCCACAATCCGTTCGAAGCGTTGAATTTCTTCTTCAAGATGAGTCAATAGATTCTGCATTTTGGGTAGAGCATTACGGCAAGCAGTAAGACCTACTTCAAGCTTGTCCATATAACTGGTCATGGTGATATTCAGTGCCTGTCCATCCAGTACAATCGAAGCCGGATATAAGGCTTCCAAACGTGCGCCATTCCAGTACAGAGGTTCCTGAGGACCAGGGACATTGGAAATGATCACGTTAAATGCCTGACGTTTTGGCATTAAGCCAGATGCAATATTGAATCCTGCAAGACCGTAGACAAAAGCACTATAGTTCAGAATCTGATTGGCATTCATGCGCTTAAAGCGTTCTTTAGCACTGAGTACACTGCGACGTACCGTTTTAAGACGCTCCAAAGGATCATCCTTATGCGTGCCCAGATTCGCCAGAATCATGGTAATACGGTTGGAAACATCGGAGTCATCGCTACGTACAGAAGCGGGCACCATTGCAATTAATGGTTTTTTCGGCAAGGCATTTTGTGTGAGTAAATATTCGCGTAAGGCACCTGAACAGATCGCTAACACGATATCATTAATCGTTACACCTAAAGCTTTAGAAATATGACGTAAACGTGAGAATTCAAAAGATTGGGCTGCGAAACGACGTGAAGCACTGACGCGCTGATTTAAAATAGAACTTGGTGCTTGAAAGCTGGACACATAATCCGGATTACGCCCCATATCTTTCAGTACGGTTTGTGATAATTCATAAGCCACTCGTGGCGTACATTCCAGCTGGCCTTTAATCGCCTGTAATACATTCTTCATGCGGCTGACTTTCGGCGCTTTCAGACGTTTTGCTCGTGGACCTTCTACACACCAAGGTGGCACAATACTTTTCGCATGTGGATCATGGGAAAGTGATTTTTCTACCAGACGCATGCCTGCAATACCATCTACCATCGCATGGTGAATCTTGAAGTACATGGCAAAACGGTTGCCTTCAATGCCTTCAATAATATGACAGGTCCATAAAGGTTTAGCGCGGTCAATCAGTGCGCTGTGTTCTTGGGAAATATAAGTCAGCAGCTCGCGGATACGCCCAGGTTTCGGTAAGGCAATATGACGAAAATGATGATCTAAATCAAACTCTTCATCTTCATCCCAAAATAAACCGTTTAAATAGTTATTAAATGGAGGAATCGGTGAGGATTTGGAATTGCGAATATCAGTCACCAGATCCCGGATAAAAGAGGCTGGTGCATTGTCAGGAATTTGAAACAAAAATAACCCGCCTACATGCATAGGCTGCTGCCGTTTCTCTAAAGACAAAAAAATAAAGTCAATCGGATGTAATGGACGCATAGCGTAGATTGCCTCACTGCATTTTCTTCAGCTGCTCATGTATAAGCAACCTTGTTAGAATTATTGGTATCACATTACAAAGTATAGCGATTTTGTCGCATAAAGGTACTGATTTTTCTGTAGCCGATTGGTTCACAAAAAAACCACCCGACGAACGGATGGCTTTTTAAGATTATTTTTTCAAGTTCCCGGCATGCAAGCCACATTCTTTATGGGTGGCTTCTTCCCACCACCAGCGTCCTTCACGTTCATGCTGATTTGGCAGCACAGGACGGGTACAAGGTTCACAGCCAATGGAGATAAAACCTTTTTCATGTAGTGGGTTGTATGGAATTTCCATCATTCGGATATAATTCCACACATCCGCGCTAGACCAGTTAGCAAGGGGATTATATTTAATCAGCTGTTTGCCTGGGCCAGAAAAACCTTCATCAGATTGAACCACTGGAATGTCATTACGTGTTCCCGGGCTTTGGTCTTTACGCTGACCGGTAATCCAGCCATCTAAAGTTGCCAGTTTTTTGCGTAAAGGTTGCACCTTGCGGATTCCGCAACATTCCTGATGGCCGTCACGGTAGAAACTGAACAAACCTTTTTCAGTCGTCAGTTGTTGAATCGCATCTGTTTCCGGGAAACAGATTTCGATATCAATATTATAGTGCTGGCGAACTTTTTCAATAAATTGATAAGTCTCAGCATGCAGACGCCCTGTATCCAGGCTAAATACCCGGAAAGGTTTACCTAAATTAGATGCCATATCAATCAGTACAACATCTTCTGCACCAGAAAATGAAATGGCAATTTCGCCTTCCTGCTCGAGAGCAAGCGCTAAAATTTCACTTGGTGATTTATCTGCATATTCAGATGCAAGCGCATCTACCATAGCAATAGTGGGGATTTTGGTCATATGAGTCCTGGCGGCATAGGCTTGGAAATGACGTGGCCTATATGAATTTATTTCAGATTTATTCTATTTTAATAGAAATGCCCAAAGCTACTTATCACTAAAAAATAAATACTTATGAAAAAAACAGATTTAAAAAAGAACAGTGCAAAATCTTTTTCTTCAGCTATGATAGGGCAAAATTTTTTCAATACAACTGAGGGGATGCTTCATGGAAGTCGTATGTCTAGATCTAGAGGGCGTTTTGGTTCCAGAAATCTGGATCAATTTTGCTAAAAAAACAGGTATTAAAGAGCTCGAAGCAACGACACGTGATATTCCTGACTATGATGTGTTGATGACCCAGCGTTTGAATATTTTAAAACAGCATGGTTTGGGTCTAAATGATATCCAGGCTGTGATTGCGGATATGGGGCCATTTGAAGGCGCCAAGGAATTTGTAGAATGGGTAAGTACTCATTTTCAGCTGATTATTCTGTCTGACACTTTCTATGAATTTGCTCATCCTCTAATGAAGCAACTAGGCTGGCCAACGATTTTCTGTCATAAGCTGGAAACTGATGAAGAGGGCATGATCACTGCTTATAAACTTCGTCAGCCGGACCAAAAACGTCAAGCCGTAAAAGCATTACATGGCTTGAACTTCCGTGTGATTGCAGCAGGAGATTCTTATAATGATACCACGATGCTAGGTGAAGCAGATCATGGTTTCCTATTTGATGCGCCTGAAAATGTGATTGCTGAATTCCCGCAATTCCCGCCAATTCGTGGTTATGATGCGTTAAAAGAAGCGATTCGTAATGCTTCAGTACGTGATATTCCAGCTTAATTTTTAAGTTTGAAATTAAAAAAAGGCACCAAAGGGTTAATGCCAGTCAGTTAAGCAAATATTAGTAAAATGTAGTAAAAATGAGTGTATGTAAATACGCTCATTTTTTTATGACTTTATCTGAAAATTTAGATTGCACCCTTCAACATTCTTTACCTTCACTT
>NZ_VOZF01000044.1:0-15010 GCF_013419905.1 Acinetobacter sp. YH12046 | reverse complement strand
CCATTTCACTAAAAACTGCTCGAGGTACACCAACCAAGCGCTGGAATTCAGAATCTGAAAAACGATTTAATTTCTGATATTTCATGAAATCTATATTGAGGCAGTTTTTACTTTCGCAAGAGGTCTACTATATAAGTGCATATATCTCATTAAAAAATACTGATCAGCAGGTTCGTATTTCAAATAGCATCCTGCTTTTCATGTCATGATCATTCTTTCTTTTGATTAAATTGTTAAATTGGAACGAAAAAAACTCATAGTTTCTGAGCTCAATAAATTATTATTTTCTATAAGCGAACTAAAGATAGAAACTAAACTTTTCTATAAAAATCAATAAATATAAAGATTTATGGCACAAGGATTGTATGTGATTTCCACTGTATATCTCGATTTTAAATAATTCAGTTTAAAAATAAAACCCGAGAAAAGAATTAAGAATAGAGTGATTTTGCAATGAAACAGTTTTTGCATCTTTGGGTACCGATTTTTTTGAGTAATAGCATCATAATGTTGGTCGGAATATTTGACATGATTTTCCTGTCTCATTACTCACCGCAACATGTGGCTGCTATGGCTGTGTGTTTATCTATTTATTCTTTATTATTTGTTTCGGGGACGGGGATTTTGCAGGGTATGATGCAGGAACTTGCTGAAGCATATGGGCGACGTGCTTTTGATAATATTCAAAAAATTCTGAAACAGAGCATCCTTATTGTCATCGTCCTGTCTGTATTTGCAGGATGGCTATTAACTCATGCAGATCCTTTGCTACATCTGTTAAAAGCAGATAGTGCATTACAGGCTTTGATTCAACCTTGTTTATGGTTACTAGCTTGGACGCTTCCAGCGCATTTGTTAGTACGTATTTTATATATTTTAACGCAAGCCTGTGGTGAGGCGAAGCGTGTGTTCTATGCCAATATTTTTTATCTGATATTCAAAGTGAGTTTGGCCTATTGCCTGATTTTTGGGATTCAGGGTTATGTACCTGCCTATGGGGTTAAGGGAGCTTTCATTGCTCATCTGACTGTTCAATGGGCACTATTAGTGGTGTATTACCTAATATTTCTAGAAAAGCAGTTGCGTGTGCACTGGTCCGGACAATTCTTCCATTTTAAAACTTTGCTAAAAGTCTTAAGAATCGGCTTACCCTCAGCAATTGTCGTATTTATTGATGTCTTTACAATTAGTGCGATTGCATTATTGATCTTGCCTTTGGGGGAGATAATGGTGAATGCGCATCAAGTAGCGATGGGTTTGGCTGGCCTGCTGTTTATGGTGCCATTTTCGATGAGCTCTGCTTTTAGCATTCTGGTCTCTACCAGGATTGGTGCAAATCAAGTGCAATCTGCCTGGGATTTAACTTTTAAAGCGTTACGTGTGGTGGTCGCAAGCGCAGTTGTTTTGGCGATCTTGATCGCAATTTTTCAAAAACCGATTGTGGCGCTATTTAGTGATAATAAGGATGTGCTTGCGGTGAGTCTGGCATTGATGTTCTTATTGTGCTGGATGCATATTTTTGATGCGATTCTGGTGGTTAGCGTCAATATGCTGCGCTGCTGGAAAGTGGTGGTATTCCCCATGTTTATCTTTAGTGGAGTACTGCTATTAGGTGGATTGGGCGGAGGCTGGTATTTGGCTTATCATCCAGTATTGCTCTTCAATCTCAATCTGGACGTCTCAGGAATAAGTGGTTTCTGGTGGATGCTGGCTATTTCCTATACCTTTGCCGCATTGATGTGCTTGCTTTGCTTGGGACTTAAATACCGTAAGCATCTACAAACTGCATAAAAAAACCCGCGATCATCGCGGGTTTTTTTATCTAATCAATTAGATTATTTCGCAGCTTTTTCAGCTTCGATAGAAGCAATCGCCTCATCAACGCCTTCGATAGAATCAGCAGCTTTTTTGATACGTGCAAGCGCATCAACTAATACTTCGTCAGCAGTTGCGTAAGAGATACGCATGAAACCACCTAGACCGAATGCATCACCAGGAACGACTGCAACACCAGTTTCTTCCAGTAACCAAGCAGAGAATTCTGTGCAAGAGTTCAGGCCTTTCGCACGAATCAATGGTTTGATGTTTGCGTATGCATAGAATGCACCATCAGCAGGTAGGCAAGAAATACCTTTAATGTCATTCAAGCCATTCACAACCAGGTCATGACGACGTTTGAATGCTTCAACCATTGGTACAAGAACGTCTTGAGGACCATTCAATGCAGCTTCTGCAGCAACTTGTGAAATAGAAGTTGGGTTAGAAGTTGACTGAGACTGGATTTTTTTCATCGCACCGATCAGTTTAGCAGGGCCCGCTGCATAGCCGATACGCCAGCCTGTCATTGCATATGCTTTAGACACACCGTTTAATACGATAGTGCGGTCGTAAAGGTCTGGGGCAACAGTTGCGATGTTGTAGAATTCATCTTCCCAGCGGATTGGTTCGTACATGTCATCAGATGCGATGAATACTTCTGGGTATTTACGCAGTACTGCAGCTAAAGCTTCTAATTCAGCTTTAGTGTAGATCATGCCAGTCGGGTTAGAAGGGCTGTTTAATACCACTAGACGAGTTTTGTCAGTGATCGCAGCTTCTAATTGCTCAGGAGTAATTTTAAAACGTTGTTCTTCACCACATTTCACGATTACTGGTGTACCTTCAGCAATGATCACCATATCTGGATAGCTTACCCAGAATGGAGCAGGAATGATCACTTCATCACCTTTGTTTAACAAAGCAAGTGCCAAGTTAAAGAAAGACTGTTTACCACCACAAGAAACCAGGATTTGGTTTGCTTGATAGTCAAGGTTATTGTCACGTTTTAATTTAGCAATAATTGCTTTTTTAAGACCTGGCGTACCATCAACAGCGGTGTATTTGGTGAAACCGTTGTTAATTGCTGCAATTGCTGCATCTTTGATGTGTTGAGGGGTATCAAAATCTGGCTCACCTGCGCCCAAACCAATAACGTTGTGACCAGCAGCTTTCAGTTCAGCAGCCTTATTTGTCACAGCAAGCGTAGGGGACGGTTTGATGGCATTCACACGATCAGAGAGACGTACGTCCACGGCAGTATTCCTTCTTATAGGGATTAAAAAATAAAAAGCACATTATCTTAGCCTAAAATGGTGCACATTGGGCAAAAGAATTTGGAAAAATATACGAAAAAAATGCTGAATCAGTGCAACCTTATCTTGAACATCGATAGGTAGTTTAGATAGACATGAACTAAGAATATGCTTTGAGGATGAGAATAATAGGGGAAATATAAACTAAAAATGGCCACTTTAAAGTGGCCATTTATGTGAGAAAGTGTTGTTGTTATGCACTAAAACGTGACAAATCTTCTTCAGGACGGGCAGTCAGCACTTCAATGCCATTTTTTGTTACCAAAAGAGTGTGCTCATATTGAGCCGATAATTTATGGTCTTTAGTGACCACAGTCCATTTATCACCCAGCAGTTTGGTTTGCCAAACACCGGCATTCACCATTGGTTCAATCGTAAAAGTCATACCTTCTTCAAGAACCATACCGGTATCTGGTTGACCATAGTGCAGAACTTGTGGTTCATCATGGAAAGTCGTACCGATGCCATGGCCACAGTATTCACGGACAACGCTAAAGCGTTCAGATTCAACATATTTTTGAATCGCATGACCAATGTCACCAATAGTAGCACCTGGTTTCACCACAGCCATACCACGATACATGGCTTCTTGAGCGACTTTGCACAGACGGTTTGCCAGGATTGAAGTTTCACCACCCACGATGTACATCATATTGGTATCCCCATGGAAACCATCTTTGATGACAGTGACGTCAATGTTTAAAATATCGCCTTTTTTCAGGATCTTGTTTTCAGATGGGATCCCGTGACAGACCACATGGTTTACAGATGTACAGATTGTATGCTGGAAAGCAGGGCGGCCAGGCGCTGCACCATAACCTAAACATGCAGGAATGGCATTCTGCACATTTACAATATAGTCATGACAAATCGTATCCAATTCCAGTGTCGTTACGCCGGGTTTGATATGCGGTTTGATCATATCCAACACTTCTGCAGCCAGTCGTCCAGCGATACGCATCTTTTCGATATCTTCAGCGGATTTGATTAAACGACGGGGAGCTTGATAAGTAGTGTTCATGATCTCTAAAAACTTTTGGAAATTTGTATGTGACTATGGTATAAATAGCCGCCCATTTTATCAAATGCTTTTTCGTGAATATATTTGCGAGGCTGATTGAATGGTGTATTAAAAATCCGCACATATATCGTCACATTACTCTGGGTGCCCGCAAGGGTGGAGAATGCGGATATATGGAGGCCTAACCCAAACTTTAAGGTAAAGAAAATGGCAGATTACAACGTAAGCATGCGCGACCTTCTACAAGCTGGCGCGCACTTTGGTCACCAAACTCGTTTCTGGAACCCAAAAATGCGTCAATACATCTTTGGCGCGCGTAACAAAATTCACATCATCAACCTTGAGCACACTGTTCCTGCGTTAAATGATGCTTTGAACTTCGCTAACCAATTGGCTAGCAAAAAGAACAAAGTTTTGTTCGTTGGTACTAAACGTGCTGCTTCTGCAATCATCCGTGAACAAGCTCAACGCGCTGGTCAACCATACGTAGATCACCGTTGGTTAGGTGGTATGTTGACGAACTGGAAAACTCTTCGCCAATCTATCAACCGTTTAAAAGACCTTCAAACTCAATCTCAAGACGGTACTTTCGCTAAACTTACTAAACGTGAAGCTTTAGAACGTAGCCGTGAGATGGAAAAACTTGAACGTGCTTTAGGCGGCGTTAAAAACATGGGTGGTTTACCTGACGCATTATTCGTAATCGACGTTGATCACGAAGCGATTGCAATTAAAGAAGCTAAAAACCTTGGTATTCCTGTAATCGGTATCGTTGATACTAACTCTAACCCAGACAACGTAGACTACGTTATTCCGGGTAACGACGATGCGATCCGTGCAGTAACACTTTATGCTTCTGCTATGGCTGATGCGATTCTTGCTGGTAAAGAATATGCTCAATCACAAGCAAATGCACAAGCTAAAGCAGAAGAAGCTCCTGCTTCTGAGGCTTAATGCGTTAGACGCTAGCTTGTCATTTTTGCGACACGTGATGGTGGCAAAGTAAGCGTTATGTATGCAGGCGGCCCATGAGAATCCTCTGGGCCGTTTCTGTTCTAAAAAGAATTCATTTTCTACCGAATTTAGGAGATAAACATGACTGCAGTTACAGCAAGCATGGTTAAAGAACTGCGTGATCGTACTGGTCTAGCAATGATGGAATGTAAAAAAGCTTTGACAGAAGCTGGTGGTGACATCGAATTAGCGATCGACAACCTTCGTAAATCTGGTCAAGCAAAAGCAGCTAAAAAAGCTGGTAACATTGCTGCTGACGGCGCGATCACAATTGCTCAAGAAGGCAACAAAGCAATCCTTCTAGAAGTAAACTGCCAAACTGACTTCGTTGCTAAAGACGAAAACTTTGCTGGTTTCTCTGCGAAAGTTGCTGCTGCTGCACTTGCTGCAAACGAAACTGACGCTGCTAAAATCGCTGAACTTAAACTTGAAGATGGCGCTACTGTAGAAGAAGCTCGTATTGCGCTAGTTCAAAAAATCGGTGAAAACATCCAAGTACGTCGTGCGAAAATTGTTGAAGGTGAAAACCTTGCTGTTTACAAACACGGTCTTCGTATCGGTGTTGTTGTATCTTACTCAGGTGATGCTGAAACTGGTAAAGGCTTGGCAATGCACATTGCTGCATTCAACCCGGTTGCTGTAAATGCTGAACAAGTTCCTGCTGACCTTATCGCGAAAGAAAAAGAAATCGCTGAAGCAAAAGCACTTGAATCTGGCAAACCAGCAAACATCGTTGAGAAAATGGTTGTAGGTTCTGTTGAGAAATACCTGAACGAAGTTGTTCTTGAGCGTCAACAATACGTAATCGACAACGACAAGAAAGTTGCTGAAGTTCTTAAAGCGACTGGTACTACTGTTGCTAACTTCGTTCGTTTCGAAGTCGGTGAAGGTATCGAGAAAAAAGCTGAGCTTTCTTTCGCTGAAGAAGTTGCTGCTGCTCAGGCTGCTGCAAAATAATTCAGTAACGAATTAGAAAAAGCCCTGAATGGGGCTTTTTTTGTGACTAAATAAAGAATAATCAAAGAGAAATTATGGCAAATAAAACCAATATGGGGATCGGGGCTGTCATTGCACTTTTGTTGGCTGCTTATTTAGGTCTGGATTTATCAGAATCTAAACAACCGACCAATACTTTTGTACCTTCAGCAGAAGTTGCGTTTCGAGAGCAGACTCATGTTCAAAAAAGTACCCATAAGGTTTCTGATGATACCCAGCGTATAGAGCAAGCTTACCAGCAAAGACAAAGTGATCTTCAGGTTCAGGCGAGCGGTAAGGTGGTAGTGTTATTAAAAGATGATAATGAAGGTTCCCGTCATCAGAAATTTATTCTGGAATTATCCACTGGTCAAACTGTATTAGTTGCGCACAATATTGATCTGGCGCCACGCATCCAGAATATGCAAAAAGGGGATCAGGTTGAGTTTTTTGGTGAGTATGAATATAGCGACAAAGGTGGGGTGATTCATTGGACCCATCATGATCCATCTAATAAGCACATCAGCGGTTGGTTAAAACACCAAGGAAAAACCTATCAATAAGGGAATTTTCCTTGGTTTTATAAATGTAATGATATTACATACGCTTTAAGCGCACTGTATTGCCTCAGATTGACGAGATTTCCATTTAGGTAGGACTTTGCCTAAATAGGCATCCATGCACCATAACGGGCCAATGAGAAGGAATTGAAGGTCTTTGAAGAAAGAAGGCTTTTTACCTTCAACTTTATGTCCATAAAATTGCCCAATCCAGGCAAAAACAAACAAGGCTATAAAGAAGCCCACACCTACAGGTAAAACCCAGATGAACCAAGCCATCATCAGGGTTAAAGCTGCCATTGCTACAGCCAGTACAATATCTAGACGTGCATAAAACACAAAAGCCAGAACCAGGAGCAGGGCAGTCAGTAAAGCGCTAAAGTGCGCCATGATGCCAATAATGGAAAAATAGATGGCAGGCACGCAGACCCAATGGATCAGTTTGTTGGTTTTGTTTTGATGACTTTCACTATATTCATCTAACCATTCGGATATTGTTTTCATTCTATCGCTCCCATCCATGAACGTACTGTCAGTTTTCAAAATATAAAACAGTTTGGAGGTATGGTCAAAATGAAATCGATAGTGGGTTGATAAGGGTTAGAGAAGGCTTATACCTGAATGGAATAACATCGCCAGTATTAAGGATAAAAGCAAGTCGAATGCTTGCTCTACATCACCAAATAAAAAAGCCACATGACTGTGGCTTTTGAGTTAAATGTAGAGCGGTCAAATCTTATGAGTTTGGCCCATCTACACGCTCAATATTGACATGTGCAGTACCCGCATTGGTAATACCAAGCTGTTTAGCAGCACCGTAAGATAAATCTAGAACACGGTTGCCATGGAATGGACCACGGTCATTCACCTTCACAACCACACTCTTACCATTGTTTTTGTTGGTCACGCGGATAAAGCAGTTTAATGGCAGGCTACGGTGTGCAGCAGTCATTGCATTCATATCGAATGTTTCACCACTGGCAGTTTTACGGCCATGGAACTGACGGCCATACCAAGATGCTGTACCTGTCTGACTGAATTTACGAACTGTGTTTGAAGCAACATTGTTCAGTTTCTCAATCACTGAAGGCTCTTCTGCAGGAATTGCAATTTTTGCTGCAATGGTTTGACGACGAACTTTATCGCCAGAACGCTCAGTGATTGAAAGGCTGTTCAAATTTGTGAAATTTGAATTGAAGCTTTGAGCTTCTTTATTTAATACACGCGCTGCAAGACGCGAATTGTCATGATCATTATTGAATGATGACGACTGAACCATATCTGCTTGCGATTGCGTTAGGGTAACGGTCGCGGCAATGGCCATAAAATACTTCAGAAAAGAAGAATGCATTGAATCAACTCCTAACAGCATGTTTCATTAGATTGGGCCTAAGTAGCTGATAACCCTATAAACATGCCTGATATTTAACTTATGCAACTACATTTAACGAATTGGATAATATTCATGCTGGCAACTGGCTGTCTAGTATTTAATTAAAATAGTTAAAAAAAGTACGCAAAATAAACAATGAGTGATTAAAAAATAATCAATATTGTAACAAGGCGTAAAAAATGCCTAAAATTTAGGCATTTTGTTTAATAAAAATCTTGACTTTAATAGTATGTAGTAATTTTTACTGTTATCGGCTCGTAATTTCTGTACCTAAAAGCCACAATGCAGTGGCATACATACGACTACGATTGTACGTGGTAATCACTTGAAAATTCGGATAAGTAATATAGTAAATCGGTCCGTAATTTTCTTGTAATTGAATGACATTGACCATATCAAGATCATCAATACGAACAATCGGATTCATCGGACTGATTCCTTGGGTTTTGATTACTCCATAAGGTGTTGGCTGAGTTAGATCTTTGGCGATGACAGAATCAGGATTCGAACCGCTATAACGGGCAGGGAAGGCAATTGGCTGATCACGTTGCCAGCCATTTTGAGCCAGATAGTTTGCAATTGAACCAATCGCATCTACCGCAGAATTGCGCAGATCGATATGGCCATTGCCATCATAGTCGACCCCATACTTTGGAATATTACTTGGCATAAACTGCGGATAGCCCACAGCACCTGCATAAGAACCCACGATCGAGGATGCTGACACACCATCTTTATATGACCATGCGATCAATGCCGCCAGTTCATCCTGGAAGTATTGCGCACGACGTTCATAACCAAAGCCAAGAGTTGCCAGTGCATCACGGGTCACAAATGAACCCTTGTTGCTGCCAAAACCGGTCTCTACCCCCAAAATACCCAAAATGATCGATTGTGGTACACCAAACTGCTGCTCAGCGCGATTTAGTGTTGCAGCATATTGCTGCTTGAAACGTACACCACGTTGAATCGTACCTTCAGACAGAAAATTGGTCTTATAGGCATACCAAGGCTTACTTTCACCTGGACGATTCATGATATTGATAATATTTGGAAGATTTTTTGCTCCCGTCATTGCACTGTCTACTTGCTGGGCACTTAGACCATAGGTCTGCATAGTGTTTTGCTTGAAACTGGCATAAGAGGGATGATATTGAAAATCGTTGGCCAGGCTTAAACTACTGAGTCCGAATGCACTGACAAGGATCGAAAGCTGCTTCAATTTTTTATAAAAATTCGATTTCAACATCTTGGTATGATTTCCAATTTTTTGATAGGTTTGTGGCTATGTCATTTGAATCGTGCCATGAAAAAGATCAATTCACTTTTCTCAATTTTCTGGCATTAGAGGCAATATTAAAGATAACATTCTGATGAATAGGAGTCATATAAACTCCCTTAAAAACAGGAAAGGGTTGGTTGTTTTTTCAGCATTTTGTATTTTAGTTCACAATAACTGTAACAAGCTATTTCTTAAGCCACAAAAAAAGCCTGACCGAAGTCAGGCTTAATCTGCATTATTTGAATAAATATGCGGCTTTATTCAGTAAAGAATAGGGTGTCGTGATATTCTGCCATTGCCTGAAGTTCATCCTTATTTAAATTCAGGATGATTTTATCTGCTGCAATATTAATCGCTTTGATTACCGCTGAAGCACCAATATCAGCAGCCTTGCGTTTAATCATGCCTAAATCTAAGGTTTTATTAAAGTCGACCATGAAATGACGTACAGTCGCTTCACCAAACTGTTTGTACAGATTGCTGAGACTCTGCTTATCGACACTTTGGCCAGCTTTTAATTCTGCATAATGGTGTTTTAGATTGGTGACCAGATTGGCATCCAGAGGTTCACCAATACGGAAATTTCCTTCCGGATCTTTAAACAGGCTGCGCTCAGAAAAAGCAATCGACTCCTTGACGACTTCATTTGGTGCTTTACCCAGCAACTGTTTCAGTAACACTGCTACAGTGGACTTGATATAGCCCGCCAGTTTTTCTGCCGTATCGCGTTTTTCGCTTGCAGGAAAACGGCGTACTAGTTCCGTGAGAATCGCATCAATAATTTCATCATTAATCATTAATGCGGTTTTATCACGCAGTGGATAAAGTGGTTCACTCGAGTTTTTATTTTTCTGTGCAGTCTGAATTGTATTTAATAGTTCTGCAGAAGGAATAAAACCAAAAAAAGGCATTCTTAAACCTCAATGTTTTTTATTGTCGCGCTAAACGAATAGGGCGAGGCATCCATGTGGAATCCGATACACGACAAGGGTTGATATCCAATCCACCACGGCGTGTATAGGTCGCATATACCATCAGCTTTTCCGGTTTCAGATTTTGCCAAATATCGGCAAACATCTGTTCCACACATTGTTCGTGGAAACCGTTATGCTGACGGTAAGAAATAATATAAGCCAAAATACTCTTATAACAAGGTTTTTTGCCCTGATAGCGTATAAATACTGTACCCCAGTCCGGTTGTCCAGTGACTGGACAGTTACTTCTTAATAAATGTGAATAGAGTTGCACTTCGATATTTTCATCGCTTTGCTGATCTAAAGACAATAAAGAAGCATCTGGATGATTTTCCAGGCGTTCCGGAGTCAGGTCATCAATACAGATACCTTCAGGCTTGGAAATTTCCAGTTCATCGACATGGAAAAGATCTAAAGTAATTTCAGCATCGGCAGCTTTTGAGAGATCTTTTTCTACAGTTGCAATAAAGGCCTCTTTCGAATCAAACTTGGTAAAGTTCAGACTATTGAAATACAGCTTTAAAGACTTTGATTCAATGAGATTTGGGGAAAATGCTGGCAGGGTAATCCGACCAATCGCCACTTGAGGCACACCGGCAGCATTTAACCAAGAAATTTCAAAAACATGCCACCAGTCTTTGCCTTGCTGAATAGCTTCAACATGGGCATATTTTTCACGGGCAGGCGCACGAGAAATCGGGAACAAAATATCGGGTTGATACTCTGTTGGGTAGTTGGTGTCTTTACCAAGGAGAGAATGTTCTACACTCATTATTCACGCATTCCTGAACCACGAGACAATAAATAGTAAGCAATACCGTAAAGCACGGCACACCAGAAAGTAATCACGACCAATGAAACGGAAACATTGACATCACTATGACCTAAAATGCCGAAACGGAACGCATTGACCATATACACGATCGGGTTAACTAAAGAGAGATTTTGCCAGAACGGACTTAAGGCTGAAATCGCATAAAATACACCGCCTAAATAGGTCAGTGGTGTAAGTACAAAAGTCGGGATGATCGAGATATCATCAAAAGATTTGGCATAGACAGCATTAATAAAACCGCCTAGAGAGAATAATAGCGAGGTAATGAGTACTGTATATATAGTCACAAACCAGTTAGTAATATAAAGGTCTGCAAAAAACAGGCTCATGGCACTGACAATAATGGCAACAAACAGACCACGAATTACACCACCCAATACATAGCCCCATAAAATGGCATGTAAAGGTACAGGGCTCATAATTAGCTCTTCAATGCTTTTCTGAAATTTTGAGCTAAAGAAGCTGGAAGAAACGTTGGCATAACTATTAGTAATCACCGCCATCATAATCAGACCAGGGACAATAAACTCCATATAACTATAGCCGCCCATTTCCCCAATACGTGAACCGACCAGATTACCGAAGATCACGAAATATAAACTCATGGTAATGGCAGGCGGCAGCAGAGTTTGTGGCCAGATCCGCATAAAACGGCGAACTTCTTTATGAACGATGGTATATAAGGCGACGCCGAGCTGATTTATATTCATTGTACAGCTCCATCCAGATTTTTCTCGACCATTTTCACAAACAGTTCTTCTAAGCGGTTTGACTTGTTACGCATACTGCGTACCTGAATGTTCTGTGATTCCAGTAACTGGAACAGATCATTCATACTGTGTGCTTTATCCAGTGTCACTTCTAGGGTCATTGGATCAACTAAATTAAATTTCACACCAATAATTTCAATATTTAATGGCTCAATAGGCGCAGCCAGATCGAAGATAAAGGATTCTTCATTAAGCTGATTCAGGAAGTTCTTCATGGTGGTATCTTCTTTGATCACACCACGGTCGATAATCGCAATCCGACGACACAACATCTCTGCTTCTTCCAGATAATGAGTCGTTAAAATAATAGAAGTACCATTACCGTTCATTTCATTAAGAAAATCCCACATGGAACGACGCAATTCGATATCTACACCGGCGGTCGGTTCATCCAGAATCAGTAATTTTGGTTCATGCATCATCGCACGAGCGATCATCAGGCGACGTTTCATACCACCGGAAAGCATACGAGCTTGGGTAGAGCGTTTTTCCCAAAGACCCAGTTTATTTAAATATTCTTCAGCGCGCGCTTGGGCAACTTTTTTAGGAATACCATAATAACCGGCTTGAGTGACCAGAATATCAAAGGTTTTTTCAAACTGGGCAAAGTTAAATTCTTGGGGCACCACACCTAGACATTGTTTGGCTTCAGAAGGGTGGGTATCCAGATTGTGGCCAAAAATCTCAACGGTTCCAGAGGTTTTTCTTGTTAATGAACTGATAATACCAATAGTAGTGGACTTGCCCGCGCCATTAGGTCCTAACAGGGCATAGAATTCACCTTCAGGTACAGTTAAGTTGATTCCTTTAAGTGCCTGAAAACCATTTCCATAGGTCTTCGACAAATCCCTTAATGTCAGCGCATCAGTCATAGAGATCTCAAATGGTGAAAAGTTGAGATATTGTGAGTGATCTTGCAGAATAAACCAAGTCATTCACATGGAATTCTCTGTTGCTGTTTTGGCACACTGTATAAAGGATAGGCATAAAAATAACGAAGTTATAGATAGTTGCTTTACCTTATGCGAATTTTTGTTATGATGTGCGCATTCCAAAAAGCTGCGGCCATAGCTCAACTGGATAGAGTACAGGTCTCCGAAGCCTGTGGCGTGGGTTCGAGTCCCGCTGGCCGCACCATCATTTTATAAGTTCACTTTCCTCATTAGATTAAAAAATCAATTTCAGATCTATAAAATAAATTATGGATTCTCTTCCTCTTCATCCTGATGTTTTTGACGTATTTGATCTCTTTTAACCTGAGGGTCTTGATTCACCCCTAACTGACCGCGTTGAATCTCTCGATCCTGTTTCTCTTGTGGATCTAATTCTTCTTCTGGAAACTCTTCATTCAGTTCTTCATCTGGTTTAGCCATCGGGAATTACCTCTTGTTGAGAATATATATATGTATAAGTCGCCCTAGTCCTTTAATTCTATACCCTAGTCCTTTAATTCTATAAAAGTGGATGAATTACATTGTTGTATTTAGAAATGATTTGATTCTAGGTATTGTTGCGAATGTAAGATTACTTTTGTAATTGAAAAATTCTTCAAGGTAGATAGAAGTAAATGAAGATTTAAGTAAAAATATAAGTTTTATAAATTAATTTATTCTAAGTTCATAGTTCATGTAATTCATCATGCTATAAATATATATGCCACTATTTTCATCATTTAACACAACGGTTAGAAATAAGTCGTTATATGATGAAGCCTTTGTTACGACCCAATCATAATTATCCTAAATTTTTTGCATGCTTAAATGATGTATTTTGCCAATTTTTTAAAGCTAAAAATTGGAATTTTTCATAAGAATTGATACACATTTGAGAATTCTAACTTTATATATCTCATTTGAGAAAATGAAAAGAAAAAATCTTTAAATAAAAAAATGATATGTTGATTTAAGTTGTTGAAAATAATAATTTAATATTGAAAATTTTATTTTTGGAAAGAAACTTAGATAGCTAAAATTTTAGAAGGAATATCCTCAGCAGAAAATTTTTATCAAATAATAATTTATAAAATTTTAAAAATATTATTTACAAATTGCATACAAAGTGGAATGATTATACAATTAATTAGGGGATTTTTTATGCAAATTCTACAAATTGGGCTGTTGTTAATTCTTCTTATATGTGCTCTCACATCCATTATTGTAGGTGTAATCCTCAGTGATTTTATATTTGGAATAATCGGTCTATTGTCCATTGTGGCTGCAAGCCTAGTCTTACAAGCGTGTAAAAACAGCTTAAAAGATCCTTTCAGGACGAAGGAAAGATGATCTATTTCATGTAAAGATAAAAATACTAGGGAGGGGGAAAGAGGCTTCTTAAAATCAGTAATGCATCATTTAATAAGATGAAGAAAATAAATCTAAAAAATAGAAATAATAAGGGGTTAATAATGAACATACTAAAAATGGGATCAGTTGGTGTTTTCATCCTTCTTGCTGTAATTGCCTTGATTACAGGATTTATTCATCAAGAAGTGCGTTTAGTAATTATTGGAATTTTATTAATTGTAGCATCACTACTCATGTCAATCTTGGCTAAAGAAAATGCAAAACAATTATTCATGATTAAAGGTCAATAGCATATATTGACCAAAAGCATTTATCTTCTCATGTATATTTGAGTACAGGGGAAAGAATAGGAATCTAGTCACATAGAGTGGTTTTTCTCTTAAAAATTAGTATCTTATTCTCATAATAAAAATGAGACATAGATATGAAAAAATTATTATTCATTGGGTTGATGATTGGGGCTTCTTCAGTTGCTGGAGCGAATACACCTTTAGCTATTCAACATGGTAATCCTGCTCCAAAAGATAAAGCAGTTATTACGACTACACCTTATCATGCTCAAGAAAACCTAATAAGTCAGTATTATTTAGCTTTTGGCTATGCCGGTTCAAAAATAGGGGGCAGACCACTGCTGTCCCATAGTTTGCTTTAAATAAAAAAACCTGAGTCCTAACAGTTAAAATATGAGTGCAAACAAACACTTTAACGACCAGGATTCAGGTTTTGTCACATCAGAATACCGTATTTCATGA
>NZ_VOZF01000043.1:0-17871 GCF_013419905.1 Acinetobacter sp. YH12046 | reverse complement strand
TAAGCCCTTCGCTTTGGCTTTTGCAATTCCTTCCTTTTGACGCTCACGGATCATGGAGCGTTCAAACTCTGCAAATGCAGCAAGCATCTGAAACATGAGTTTATTTATTGCCGATTGTGCTACATCATGACTGAAGGTCAAATTCTCTTTATGAAAAATAATGGTTATACCACGATCATTCAGACTATTCACAATTTCGTTCAGATCATTTGTATTACGTGCCAGACGATCAATACTATGAACATGCACCGTATCACCTTCACGCAGATAGTCGAGCATTGCATTTAACTGAGGACGTTCACGGCTACCACCGCTTGCCTTTTCAGTAAAGGTCTTATCCAGGCTGATTCCATCTAATTGACGTTCAGTATTTTGTTCAGTTGAACTGACTCGAATATATCCGACCTGATTAGGCATTCTGTACCGTTAGAGTTTAGATAATTAAATACATATTGTACCGAAATTAAATATTAAGTCTATAAATACGGTTTTTGAGTTGCTTTTTAAGACTTTATTTTGTTCCGTTAGGCTATACTCTATAGTTACATAATTCGTGATTTAAAGAGACCTAGAAAAAGAGAAATGGTATTTATTTGAGCTAATCAAAGTTGAGAAACTTTAGAATTCTTGCGTTAGTCAAATTTTAAGCAGCCAAAAGCTATATTTTATGAGGTTTTAGCCAATTCAAAAATTAGATAAACTATACTTTCGCAAGAGGTCTTTTGATTAAATAATAAGCGTGGAACGTGAAAAATCATAAAAAAAGCCCACCTTGGGGAAGATGGGCTATCAACTAGAAACTACAGCATTGATTTCTATAGAGAATTATAACGCTGTTATTCCTAAGTAGTAATGTCCTACCTTAAAACCAAATAGAAATGTCCTATACAGACATTTCCAAGTCAAGCACAGGATTCAGATTTCGTTCTTTGATTACTGTCTTCTGTGCACGTCTGCTTGGCATAGATTGAGAACGATTACGTTTGTTTTGCTGTTCCAATTCTTCATGCTGTTGTTGAATATGATTGAGAACTGCACCTAAACGTTTATTCTCAACAATCTCTCGCTGGTTAAGCTGACTTAATTTATCGAAGATGCTGTAATTGATTTTTCTTCCCTGATATTCAATCGCGACTGTACCATCCGGGTATTCCAGGAACTCAAGATACTTACTAATCAATCTTTGGTTTTCTTCCGTGTTTTCCAGGAGATATACGCATTTATCATAAGTAATCGTCAGGCTATTCGTGACTCTGCGGGGTTCACGCCAGGTAAAAATATCATCTAATTCTTCGGCTGTTTCAGTGACAGTCCGGTGTAGATCCTTGGGATTAAAGGCCATCTTGGCAAACTTCTGATTGAATTGCTCAATGAAGCAGGGTAGCCAGGCATTCGCTTGTTCAATCGAACAGATGCCTTCCAGGCGCATTTCTTTGATCAGACGGTCCTGAAGCGTTCTATTGGCTCGTTCTACACGGCCTTTGGCCTGTGGTGAATTAGCGAAGATAATATCGATATTCAGGGTGCTGAGTACGCGCCCAAATTGCGTAATCTTGGTGTCTTTCTTGCTGCTTTGATTCACCCTGAAGACTGAATGTTTATCGCTGTAGAAGGCTAAAGGCTTACCATGCTGCTCAACATACAAACGTGTTGAAATCATATAGTCAAAGGCTGATTCTGACTCACAGAAGCGTAAGTGCTGCAATTTTCCTGTGGCGTCATCGATAAACACCAATAGACAGCATTTAGGGGCTCTTCCTTCAAACCAGTCATGATGTGAGCCATCAATTTGGATCAGTTCACCATAACAGTCCCGGTTATAACGAGGCTGATATGGGCGTTTCAGGCGTTTGGAGCGAGGAATCCATAAATCGGCTGCAATCATCCAGGAACGCAGGGTTTCCACTGAAATATCGAATCCATGAATGGTAGTCAGCTTTTCATGCGCTAAAGTGGGTCCGAAACCATGGAATTGCTCAGCAACCATATTGAGGCACTTGAGCCTGAGTTCTTCAGGAAGCCTGGAATTGCTGGTTTGACCACGACCGGCATGGGCTAATGCAGCTGGGCCTTGAGCTTTGTATTTTTGCAGTAAACGCCTGATCTGACGTTCTGAAATATGAAGTAGCTGAGCAGCCTGGGATTGAGTTATGCGTTGATCGCAGATTTCCTGCACGACCGACAATCGTTTAAGTTCTTTATCCGACATAGACACCAACATATCAAACCGTCCGCTTCGATAATCGCAAAAGCGCATATTCTAAAAGCGGACATTTTTACTTTGGAGAAACCGGACATTTCTATTTTGGAGTTACAAACGCATTTCGTATAAGGTGTATTATGTTAATTTTAGATTTTTTAAAAAATTAGGGCATCCATGAATCCTTTAGAATTCTACTGTTTAATATTGAAAAATATGGATAAAAACCTGGCTAAGAAACTAGGTAAAATTGAGAAAAAATATACTAATGTTCCATTTAAAAATGATGAAATAGCTAAAGTTAAAATTAAATCCGAATTTGCTTCAGAAATGGGGTTTTTCGTACTTAATTCAGCAACTTCTTTAGCTGTAGATGAAGAAAACTATAATTTTGCATACTGCTTAAAAATCTTAGAACTATATCCAATTAAGAATAACGATTTTTTTTATTGGAATGAGCATATAAAGCTATTTTCAGAATTAGAAAAAAATAATTTTTTATATGAAGATGTCTGCAAACTACATGATTTTCTGGTAAATAACTTTAGCTTTAACGGTGATTTAAAGAATATTATTAGTCATGAGATGCTTAGAAATTCTGGCGTCAATATACTGCTAATTTTAATTCACTTAGATCATTTAATTTCTAAGAAGTGGGGATTCCAATCAATCTCACTAAACCAAGCATTAAAGTTTAAGTTTAAAAATAAACGACCATACTTCCCATCAAAAACTTTTACAGATTTTCTTTTATTTATCTTAAAGATAAATGCAAAGTTTGAAGCAACAAAAGGACATAAAGTCGAGATTCTGAAGACTATTCCTCCAACTAATGGTTTTGAGCAATGGTTAGATCCTTCTCTCGAAGATGAACAAATTAAAGAATTTATACAACTAATTAAAAAAGTTAGAGAAAACAGAAGACTATGCTACTTGAATGAAGTCTATGAGTTCCTAGGTCTACCTTATGGTGAGTTTAAAAATGATGAAATTTATGAACAAGTCTCAGAAGAGAATTATTTATTCCTGAAAAATGAACTTCCAGAAGATAAGTGGTTTGAAAGTATTAATGCCATAGCTGGCCTATGGTTAATATATTTTTGGCAAGACTTTTATTATAAACATTTTCAAAAAACAGCCAGCGTTTCTACGTTAGCTACATCAGAAGATTTTATCGTGATATGGGAAGCCTTCCTGAAGAAATATCCTTCAGAAGGCCAATATCTTTGGCCTTCTGAATTGATATTACAAGATAAATAAATTTTTATTTACGAGGTGGATTATTGTCTCGGCCACCACCTGATGGATTTCCAGTAGTACTAGGCCAACCTGCTGTGCTCATAGTTTTCATCCTTATTTAGATTTCGTAGGTTTATGATTAGGATTCAATTGTCGGCTACGGTTGTCCTGATTCTGCGCATGTTGAATATTATTAGGATTTTTTACTGTAGCACGTTGATCATTCGCTGTTTGTGTCATTGCTTTCTCCTTAAAATGTTTGAACATCTGACAAGGAAAGTATGGCTTCAAAAAAATATGCATCTTGCCTGAAAAACAGTAAAAAAGTTTAAATTTTAACCAAAAAAATTATGTATTTAACATAATGGTGTTATACGAAATTAATGGATGTTCGTATAAATTACTTGCATATTGTATTCGATCGAATACAATATAGTGAGAAGATAAGGAATCCTCATGATTGAAATTAAACGTCTTCCAGAATTTGATGAATGGTTGGATGGCATTAAAGACAATATGACCCGTATCCGCCTGAATCGTCGATTAGATAAGGTTCAACGTGGAAACTGGGGAGACATTAAACCTCTCCAAGATGGCGTTTGGGAAATGAGAGAATTCTTCGGTTCTGGATGGAGGATGTATTACATCCAACATGGTGACGTTGTGATTGTAATGCTTGGTGGTGGAGATAAATCAACTCAACAACAAGACATCGATCGGGCAGTCAAACTATCGAAAACATTGGAGGATTAAAATGGTTAAAGTCGCTGATTTACCAAGTTTTGATATGGCTGAGTCGCTCAAAACTGAAGAAGACATTGTGATGTATCTCAATATGGTTCTTGAAGAAAATGATCCAGCTGAATTAGCCCATGCACTTGGTGTTATTGCTAAAGCTCGTGGCATGACTCAAATCGCTAAAGAAGCAGGGATTGGGCGTGAAGCACTCTACAAAGCCCTACGTCAGGATTCAGCACCACGTTTTGATACGATTAATCGTGTAGTAAATGCTTTAGGCTTAAAACTCACAGTACAACACGCTTAAAACTTTAAAAATATAGTAAAAATGGGAGCTAAAGGCTCCCATTTTTAGATTCGTATAAGGTGTATTATGTTAATTTTAGAAATTCTATATAAATATAGAATTTTTAAAACTTAAATTCTGGCATGTGTCCCATACTTATCAATCATGATCGAACTGGCTTCATTTAGACCACGTACTGTGACATTCGCACCATTCTTTTGAAATTTATTTACAACAGAATCAAGCATGGCGACTGATGTTACATCCCAAATGTGAGAATGGGTCAAATCAATAATCACCTCCTTTACATCCTCTTTAAAGTCAAAACCTTGCATGAATTTTTCAGAAGAACTAAAGAAGATCTGACCTCTCAACTCATATAAACGGGCCATTCCTTCAAAAGATGCTGTCACCTGGATATCATTTTCAAGTTTATTCGCCAGGAACAAGGCTGAAAGTAATACGCCTGTTAACACACCCAAAGCCAGGTTATGCGTAGCAACAACTACAATCACCGTCGCAATCATGACGATATTACTACTCTTAGGATTATCTTTTAACTGAGTGACAGAACTCCATTCAAAGGTACTGATAGAGACCATTATCATTACCGCTACCAATGCAGCCATTGGAATCACTTTGAGCCAGTCGCTGATAAATACAACCAGAATAAGAAGAAAAATGCCCGCAGAGAATGTTGATAAGCGTGTAAGGCCACCTGATTTTACGTTAATCATAGATTGACCAATCATTGCACAACCGGCCATGCCACCCATAAAGCCAGAAGCAATATTCGCAATCCCTTGTCCCTTACATTCCTGATATTTATCACTTGGCGTATCAGTCATTTCATCCACGATAGTTGCTGTCATCATCGATTCAAGTAAACCTACAGCCGCCAGTGCGACTGAATAAGGCAAAATAATCATCAATGTTTCAATATTCAAAGGAATATCTGGAATCAAGAACATTGGAAGTGTGTCAGGTAAAGACCCCATATCGCCCACGGTCCGTACATCAATTCCTAAAGCGATTGCCAATAATGTGATTGCAATGATGCAGACTAGTGGAGAAGGGAGTAATTTTCCTAATTTGGGAACCAGAGGGAATAGATAAATAATTGCTAAACCTAAAGCAACAAAAGCATATACATGCCAGGTCACATTAATCAGTTCAGGCAATTGAGCCATGAAAATTAAGATCGCTAACGCATTTACGAATCCAATAACCACAGATTTAGATACAAACCGCATTAACTTGGCGAGCTTTAAATAGCCTGCCAATATTTGAATCACGCCTGTCAAAATTGTTGCTGCCAGCAGATATTCAAGCCCATGCTCTTTGACCAATGTGACCATAAGCAGCGCCATTGCACCAGTGGCTGCTGAAATCATGGCAGGACGACCACCTACGAAAGAAATCACGACGGCAATACAGAAGGATGCGTATAGACCAACTTTAGGATCTACACCTGCAATAATTGAAAATGCGATGGCTTCAGGGATGAGTGCAAGACCGACGACTAATCCGGCAAGTACATCCCCACGGATGTTAGAGAACCACTGTTCTCGGACATTAGATAACATAAACATAGCCTGTTTTTTAATTTTTCAGATAGGCTAGTGATGTGATATATACAACACACAAACGACTACACCACATCACTAGACAGTGATGAGTTATTTACAGATTTAAGACGATAAATAAACTTAAGGTGGCGTAAGTGTCATAAGATGAAAGAACGTTTTAGAGTAAAAAAATCAGGACAAGGGTAACAGCTAGGTACTTTTTTATAAAGCCTGGATGTTATATCCAAGCTTTGTTTAATCGGTATTTTATGAAGCTTTTGGCTCCCCAAGTAATTGACCTATTTCCAAACGTGTATAGCCACGTTCTTTAAAAATCAAAACAATAGCCTGTTTATAATCTTCAGAAGTAGAAGTCTTATACTTAGTTATCAGTTGATTTTCAGAATTCAGCTCAAGATCATTTTTGATGGTCAATACTTCGCTAGAGATCTTGTTAAAGATATTTAGGTTAAACATACAGGCACTCGTCATCCGTATTATAGCGGCCCGACTATAACGAATACCTGTCTTAGCTACGCTAGACACCCTTGGCCGCAAGGATTACAAATTAAGAAAAATTCCGCAAGTTTTTGTCTATTGAAAGAATAAATAATCTCCCAACTGCTATCTATTTAACATAATGGTGGTTATACGAAATTCTGTTGTAGCCCCATACATTCAAGTTTATTTCTTGCATGAATGTATCCTATAGGATACATTACTCTTATGTACTCAATATATACCACTGAAGTCTTTGATGACTGGTTTACTAAGTTAAAAGACCTGCAGGCAAAAAGACGTATACAAGTCCGAATTGATCGGGTTGAAGATGGAAACTTTGGAGATACTGAACCAGTAGGTGAAGGTGTTTCTGAATTACGTTTCTTCTTTGGACCTGGCTACAGGATCTATTACTGTAAGCAAGGGCAAAGGGTCGTTATTCTTTTAGCAGGCGGAGACAAGTCTACGCAAAGTAAAGATATAAAACTTGCCCTACAATTAGCACAAGATTTAGAGGAGGAGCTGTAAATGGCTATCAAACTTCGCAAATGGGACAGTGCTGAACATCTTAAAACAGAAGAAGATATGCAAGCTTACCTACAAGCCTGTATCGATGAATCTAATGGTGATGCGGCATTCATTGCAAAAGCTTTAGGTAATATTGCTAAAGCTAAAGGAATGGCTCAATTATCAAGAGACACTGGTTTAGGTCGAGAAAGTCTTTATAAAGCACTTTCTGGCGATGTAAATCCAAGCTTTGATACTGTTATTAAAGTCGTAAAAGCACTGAATTTACGCTTAGCAATTTAAAAAAAACTAGTAAAAAAGGGAGCTTTAAGCTCCATTTTTCATTTCAACTTCGTATAACGTGTATTATGTTAATTTTAGGAAAAGTGAAAAATAATCTACAATAGAATCTACGAAAAATTGGCCATCAATTATGCCTGATTTCTCCAGTGGAAATAATTGGATTGTGAGATCCCCCACTCAAAATCATAAATTAGAAAGAATTGAAGCATTTCTTTCCAATTATGCTTATAAACCTCACCGACATGATACTTATGCTATTGGCAGGACTCTTTCCGGAGTTCAAAACTTTCATTACAAAGGTACATTGCAACATAGCTTGCCAGGCATGACTATGGTTCTACACCCGGATGAAAAGCATGATGGTGAATCAGGAACATTAGATGGCTATCGCTATAGAATGATTTACATCGAACCAGCGATGATCCAAACCATTTTAAAGGGTAAACCTTTGCCTTTTATCAGACATGGCTTAAGTAATGATATTCGCCTGTTTAGGGCAATGGATAGCTTTCTAAATAATATAAATAATTATATGGATACCCTAGAAGAGGAAGATGCTCTATTTGATTTGGCAACTACACTGTGTGAAATTTCAGATACTTCATCTAACCAAAACAAAAAATTTGACTACAAGGCAGCAGAGAGAGCGCGTGAGTGTATTTTGGCGTATCCACATGAAAACTTAAGTTTGTCAGATTTAGAGAAACATGCTGATCGTGACCGCTGGAGCCTTTCTCGTGATTTCCGATTATTATTTGGAACTAGCCCACACCGTTATATGATCATGCGTCGCTTAGAAACAGTTAAGTTCTACCTTGCTCAAGGGGAGTCTATTGTTAATGCTGCTTTAAATGCAGGCTTTTTTGATCAGAGTCATATGACCAGACATTTTATAAAAACATTTGGTTTAACTCCCACTCAATGGAAAATGATAAATATTAAAAGATAGCCGTTCGATTTGAACGGCTAATTTGTCCTACAGCAGATTTATTCCATTAAGAAAATCTTTGAACATAAAAAGCCCTGATAAAATCAAGAGTATACCCATCAGCTTATTTAGCCGATTAAACCAGATAGGATTAGCAATTTTGTTGCCTAATACTTTTCCAACCAGAGCATAGGTGAATGGTGCGCCAACAGCACCAAGTGAAATCAGTAAAGAAACTATCAAGATCATGATTCCTGTGATTTTGGCTGCAGGGTACATAATTGTCGTAACAGGTAGAATGACGAGAATGGCTTTTGGATTTAATAACTGAATAAATAAGCCATTTAAGAATGTTAGATGGCTTTCTTGCTGTTGAGTTGTTTCTACATTCGCCCTAATCATTTTTATAGCCAAGTAGAATGTATAAATTGCACCCGCTAAAGCAATATAATGAATCAATCCATGTGGAATAACAGCTTCACCTATATAGCCAAACAATACGAATAAGATCAACATGGCGAAACCAATGCCTAGGTAAAATCCTATAGTCTTTTTTAATTGACCTGTAAGGCCAGAATTTAGCCCCATAAAATTTACAGGGCCTGGGCTATACATAACGCTTAATGTATAAAGAAATATTTCCACAGAGTTCACTCAATTAGATAGCAATAAACATCAAAGAGAGAACGGTATCGAGTTATAGGCCTTAAAGATTGTACGTTTGTGCTGAACTAATTAAAAATTTCTATTTAACTTATGTTCACCTAAAGTTCACTTCATAAGTGTATAAAGAAACTATGTATTGTATTTTCAATTGCTTATATAAATATTAGTCTTGGTTTAGAATTTTAAAGTTCATGAACTATGAGAAAAAACTAAGATACGATCAAAATTGTAGAACAACAAAATTATTTATACTAATTTACAAGCCACGCTGTTTAAGCGTGTCATTAAAAAATAAATCTTTTAATCTCTCCACACAATCTCCACACAATCTCCACACAACATCAGCAATTCATAAACACTGCTATTTCAAAATAGTAGTATCTAAAACCCCCCCTCTGAAAAAGCATGTCAACACATTATCATTTAATAGGTTCAATACTTATTACAACTGTACTTTTAATCGGCTGTACACAAGCCAAAGATGCTGAACAGTCCCCAACAGAAATGCCACCAGCGGTTGTCAGTACCATCACGGTATTACCGCATTCCATGAATTTAATTGAAAATCTTCCAGGCCGTGTTGTCGCTTACCGTATTGCTGAAATTCGCCCGCAAGTAGGTGGAATTGTTGATAAAGTACTTTTTAAGCAAGGCTCTTATGTGCAAGCAGGTCAACCGCTTTTTAAATTGAATTCTGAAATATTTCAGGCAGATGTAAAAAGCAATCAAGCCACTTTAAACCGTGCACAAGCTGAGGTGACACGTTTGCAGGTGCTGTTAAAACGCTACACTGAATTAGTAAAAGTAAATGCGGTTAGTCAGCAGGAATACAACAATACCGAAGCAGATTATCAAAAAGCAAAAGCCGATGTGGCGCAAATGCAAGCCATGTTAAGCAGACAACAACTTAATCTTAAATATGCGACTGTTACAGCCCCTATCTCGGGAACGATTGGTGAAATCTTAGTGACTGAGGGTGCATTAGTTGGTCAAGGTGATACTAATGCAATGGCCGTAATACAACAGATTAATAAAGTCTATGTTGATGTAAAGCAATCAATTAGTGATTATGAAAAACTACAGGAAGCTTTACAGCAAGGTGACGTGTCAAATACCAAACATACGGTTGAAATCCTAAATAGTCAGGGTAAACCTTATAACGTTACAGGTGAAATCCTATTTTCGGATACTAAAGTTGATCCTGATACGGGTGATGTCACAATCCGTATTTTAGCCAATAATGAAAATCAAAAACTTTTGCCAGGCATGTATGTTCGAGTCAATATGAGCCGAGCTCAAGTTGAAAATGCGCTCCTAGTTCCAGAACAAGCGATTCAACATGATATTAGTGGTAAAGCCAATGTTACGATTGTTAATCAAAAAGGTTTAGCGCAAAGCAAGCCTGTTCAGCTTGGTCAACGTTATCAAAATAACTATGTGATCAAACAAGGGTTACAAGCAGGTGAGAAAGTCATTGTTGAAGGGGCTGATCGTATACAGCCTGAGCAAAAATTAAAAATTAAGCAGTGGCAACCTACAAATATTAAGGAAAATGGAGGACAGCAATAATGTCCCAATTTTTCATTAGGCGTCCTATTTTTGCATGGGTGATTGCTTTATTTATTATTCTGTTGGGTGTACTAAGCATCCCCAAGTTACCTATTGCACGATTCCCAAGTGTTGCGCCACCACAGATTAGTATTACGGCAATCTATCCAGGTGCTACGCCAAAAACATTGAATGATAGTGTTGTGACCTTGATTGAGCGGGAAATGTCAGGTGTCAAAAACTTACTTTATTACAGTTCAAGTTCAGATAGTTCTGGAACAGCAACAATCACCGCAACATTTAAACCAGGTACAGATGTAGAACTTGCACAAATTGATGTGCAAAACAAAATTAAAGCCATTGAGTCACGCTTACCTCAAACAGTGCGACAACAAGGGCTGATGGTCGATGCTGCGTCGTCTGGTTTTTTAATGATGGTGGGCTTAAGTTCACCGAATGGCAAATATAGTGAAATTGATGTCAGTGACTATATGACTCGCTATGTGATTGAAGAATTAAAGCGGGTTGACGGTGTTGGTAAAGTCCAAAATTTTGGTGCTGAAAAAGCCATGCGGATTTGGGTCGATCCAGATCGTTTGGTTTCTTATGGATTGAGTATTCAAGATGTGAATACAGCCATCCAAAACCAAAACTTGCCGATATCACCAGGTCGTATTGGTGATGTTCCTGCTTTGACGGGGCAACAAATTACTATTCCTTTAACTGCTCAAGGTCAATTAGAAACTGTAGAGCAATTCAAGAAAATTAGTTTACGTGCTCAACAAAATGGCGCCAATGTTCGACTGTCGGATGTCGCTCGTGTCGAAATCGGGGCACAGATGTATAACTTTGCGATTTTAGAAAATGGCAAAGCCTCTACAGCTGTGGCGATACAAATGAGTCCTGGTGCCAACGCTGTCAAGACTGCAGAAGGTGTTAAAGCGAAAATTGAACAGTTAGGTTCAGCACTGCCTGATGGTATGAAATTCTCTATACCTTACGACACTGCACCTTTTGTAAAAATCTCGATTGAAAAAGTAATCATGACATTGCTTGAAGCTATGGCATTAGTTTTTATTGTCATGTTTATCTTTTTACACAATGTTCGATACACCTTAATTCCGGCGATTGTTGCACCGATTGCATTGCTTGGCACATTCTCAGTCATGCTGCTTGCTGGTTTTTCGATTAATGTGCTGACCATGTTCGGTATGGTGCTTGCGATCGGGATTATTGTCGATGATGCGATTGTGGTCATTGAGAATGTTGAACGCATTATGGCGACAGAAGGCTTATCTCCAGTTGAAGCCACATCTAAAGCCATGAAGGAAATTACCAATCCGATTATTGGCATCACCTTAGTGTTAGCCGCTGTATTCTTGCCGATGGCATTGGCGTCAGGCTCAGTGGGGATTATCTATCGTCAGTTCACCATTACCATGTCGGTTTCAATTTTATTCTCAGCTTTCCTTGCACTGACATTAACCCCTGCGTTATGTGCAACGATGTTAAAACCGATTGATCAAGACCATCAGAAAAAGGGTGTTTTTGCATCGTTTGATCGCAGTTTTGAGAAGCTGAACAATCGCTATGAACGCAGTTTATTTAAAGTAATTAAACATAAAACCCTCGCAATGTTATGTTTCTTAGGCATTGTCATTGTGCTGATTTTTAGTTTTAAACACGTTCCGACTGCGTTTATGCCAGAAGAAGATCAGGGGTGGTTTATGACTTCGATTCAACTTCCTGCGGATGCAACTCAAGAACGTACCCGTAAAGTCGTTGCTGAGTTTCAAAATTATTTAGACCAAGAAACGGGGATTAAAGACAATATGGCGGTCTTAGGTTTTGGTTTTAGTGGATCTGGTCAGAATACAGCGATGTATTTTACCAATCTATTGCCATTCGAAGAGCGTACTATTACGGCACAAGAAGTCGTGAATAATGCCAATATAGCGATGGCTGAAAGTTCAGAAGGTCAAACCATGTCTGTGTTACCACCAGCAATTGATGAATTGGGTAACTCATCTGGTTTTTCACTGAGATTATTAGATCGTGGCAATATTGGCATGCCTGCTTTAAGAGAAGCACAAGATCAGCTTTTAGCATTAGCAGCACAAAGTAAAATCGTGGCGGAGGTCTATCCTGAAGGTTTGCCAGATGGCAGTTCTGTACAGCTTAAAATTGATAGAGATAAATTGCAGGCATTAGGTGTTAATTTCAGTGATGTGACCGATATTATTTCAACCTCAATGGGTTCGATGTATATCAATGATTTTCCAAATCATGACCGTATGCAGCAAGTCATTGTGCAACTTGATGCCAAATCACGCATGAGTATTGAAGATATTCTTCAGATTAAGGTGAACAGTCAAAGCGGTAAATTGGTTTCAATGTCTGAAATAATTACTCCAATTTGGCAACATTCCCCACAACAATACAATCGTTACAACGGTCGTCCATCATTGAGTATTTCTGGCAGTCCAGCAGCAGGTATATCTTCAGGACAAGCCATGACTGAGATGGAAAATTTGATTGAACAACTTCCGAAAGGTGTGGGTTATGAGTGGACTGGGATTTCTCTAGAAGAAAAACAGTCGGAATCACAAACCTTGTTTTTATTACTGTTGTCGATGTTAGTCGTTTTCCTTGTCTTGGCAGCGCTTTATGAAAGCTGGTCAATTCCATTCTCTGTGATGCTAGTTGTCCCTCTAGGGTTGATTGGCGCCTTTTTAGCAGTAATGTTACGTGGTATGCCAAATGATATTTTCTTTAAGGTCGGCATGATCACGATTATTGGTCTATCTGCAAAGAATGCTATTTTGATTGTTGAGTTTGCAAAAGCACTAAGAGAAGAAGGAATGGGTTTAGTGGAGGCAACCGTTGCAGCCGCTAAATTGCGCTTACGTCCAATCCTAATGACATCTTTGGCATTTACCTGTGGCGTTATTCCTTTAGTCATTGCCAGTGGCGCTAGTTCTGAAACTCAAAAAGCGATTGGTACAGGCGTCTTTGGCGGCATGATCAGCGCAACAATTCTAGCTGTTATTTTTGTACCGATTTTCTTTATTGTCGTCATGAGCATGGTTGAGAAATTCTCGAAACGTAAAGCGGCACATTAAGCATCAAAACTGAGAATAAAAGCTGTGGGTTAACGAGTTTAGCCCACAACAAATCTTTCATTTACATCTTTATTTCAGAATTGATTTAATAAACCATCAATATAGGTTTAATCATGAAAGCTACCAATCTTGATCCGAAACGCTGGTGGATATTGCTCGCTGTCGTGCTTGCATTTCTGCCGATTGTGATTGATATGACTGTACTGCATGTTGCGGTTCCCTCATTAACCCAATCGCTGAGTGCCACAAGTAACCAAGTCTTATGGATTATTGATATTTATCCATTACTTATGGCTGGACTTTTAGTTCCGATGGGAACTTTGGCTGATCGTGTCGGCAATCGTAAGATTCTGCTGATTGGCTTGGTTATATTTGGAATTGCCTCAGTCCTTGCGGCATTTTCCCAAACGGCTTCTATGCTGATTGCCGCACGTGCTTTATTAGCATTAGGCGGTGCCATGATTATGCCCTGTGTATTGGGTATTATTCGCAGAACCTTCGAAGACAGTCGCGAACGTGCCATTGCGCTGGGTATTTGGGGCACAATCGGATCAGCCGGTGCCGCCATTGGACCGCTCATTGGTGGGGGATTGTTAGAATATTTCTGGTGGGGTTCAGTTTTCCTGATTAACGTCCCAATCATGCTGGTTGTCGCACCAATGTGCTATTTCTTATTGTCCCGAAAAGAAGCTATAACCCCTGGACATTGGGCATTTGGTCAAGCGCTATTGCTGATTGTCGGTTTGATTTCGTTTGTATATGCACTAAAAGCAGGCTTAGGCGGTAAACAGTCGTTGTTGATTGTCTTGCCTTTGGTCGTTTTATCTATCGGCTTATTAACCATATTTGTACGCAAACAGCTGAATTCTCCTCAGCCGATGCTAGATCTTTCGCTATTTTCACGTCCTGCTATTTTAGCCGGCATTATTATGGCAATGGTTGCTGCAGGCGCTTTGGCAGGGGTTGAGTTAACTTTGGCAATGGAGCTGCAATATGTCATTCGTTTAACACCGCTGCAAGCCGGTCTTTTTATGGTTCCGATTATGGTTGCGGCCGCTATTGGCGGGCCTATTGCTGGTTTTTTATCCAATAAATTTGGACTCCGTCTGGTTGCGACCATGTCATTAATATTGGCAGCAATTGCGTTGGTCAGTTTGAGTTATTCAGATTTTCATCATCCGGGAATCATCGTTCCCTTTATTTTAGCTTCGATTGGATTAACACTGAGTATTGGTTTAACAGCTTCATCCATTGCGATCATGGGCTCAGTACCTGCAGAAAAGGGCGGTGCGGCAGGTTCACTTGAAAGTACAGGTTATGAACTGGGTACAGGACTAGGTATTACTTTATTTGGTGTTTTCATGGCCTATATATTTGGCAGTCATCTTCAAGTGCCGTCAGATTTAACTGCTGTTTTAGCAGAAAAAGCCAGACTTTCGATTGGTGATACCTATTTAGTGGCGAGCCAGTTACCCGTTGAACAAGGTACAGCATTGATTAACGCAGGTAAAATTGCCTTCAGTTCAGCTCATGTTAATTTATTATTAACAGCAGGGATTATCATCGGGATACTCTCCATTGTGGTATTTTTTATGCTAGCTAAATATCGAGATGAGAATTCATTGTGATGAAATTTATTTGAGGATCATCAAACAGAATGGTTAAGTTCAGACATCAATTTATCTTAAATTTATGGTTTAAATTAAGCCGTATTAATCTGAACTTAACACATTATAAATGAGTTGATGTCTTACGATTTAGTTGAATAGTAAAACAGCTGCCACCTAAGTTTTTGGATTTAGAATAATAAATATGACCTTGGTGTGCTTCAATAATTGCATCAATCACTGCCAAGCCTAATCCAGTACCGCCATCTAGACATGATCTAGAGTCTTCCAGTCGATAGAAGGGTTTGAACAGGTGTTTAAGATGCGATTCATCAATACCAGGACCTTCATCTTCAAACGTCAATACCCAATGTTCTGCTGTGGTTACAGATGTAATATTTATTTTTCCAGCATTCGAATATCTTAGAAAGTTAGAGAACAATGCAATAAAGACCTGTTCCATCCTTCTTATATCAACGCAAACCAATTTATCCGTCAAATTTAAAACAATAGTTAAACCTTTAACATGAAACCGTTCATTAAACATCTGCAGACATTTTTCAATACTATTTTTTAAATTGGTCTTTTCTAGTTCTAATCGTAATTGTTTATTTTCAATAAGTGTCAGTGTCCGTAAATCTTCCACAAGGTAAGATAAGCCTTCGACTTGGTTCAATAAGCTTAGGTGTAAAGCTTTATCGGCAATAAATATACCATCGACAATACCTTGCAAGCGACCTTGTAATATTGTCACAGGTGTTCGTAATTCATGTGCAATTGCAGCATTCCAAACAGTTGAATTCTTAACTGATACTTCAAGTTGGTTTGCCATTTCATTGAAGTTCTCAATAAGAGACTTGATTTCATGTGGAATATCATGATGTGGCTGTTTAATTCTGAGTGCTAAATTGCCTTGTTGAATTTGTTGAATAACATCTGCTAAATCACTAATTGGCTGTGTATAGCGTTTTCCATATTTAAAGGCGAGGATAGTAGAAAGAAAAAAGCCTGTTAATAGCACTAAAAACAGCCAGATAAAGTCAACGGAGGTAACTGAAAATTCATTTGAATTAATAACTTGTGTATTTAGAAAACCTATTTTTATCGCCCAGCTATAAACAAAATAGCCAATCATGAAAGATAACAGCGTAATGCCTAAATTGAATAGGCTCATCATGATAATAAACTGGAAGTTAATTCCAACAGAATTTTTAAAAAAGTTAAATTTCATGATTTTGATCTAAGCGATACCCCACGCCACGGACATTGATTAATAAGCCATTTACATCATTTTCTTCAAGTTTTTTGCGTAATTTGCTGATATGGCTATCTACAGTGCGATCTAAAGCATCACTTTCAGGCATACAGTTTTGGATCAATTCATTACGTGTAAAGACTTTATTCGGTGTTTTTGCCATCAAAAACAGTATCTTATACTCAGTTAACGTAAGGTTGAGCAACTGATTTCTTTGACCATTTGAAATGTAAACTTGATGATGATCTGGATTAATTTCAATATTTCTATAACGAATAATATTAGTTATTTCCATATTTTGGCTTGTACTTCGTCTAAGTACGGCTTGTATTCGTGCAATCACTTCGTTTGGGTTAAATGGCTTAATAATAAAGTCATCAGCACCCATTTTTAGCCCCATGATCTTATTCACTTGATCATCTAAGGCAGTCAGCATAATGACAGGTAAATGACTTGTTTGACGGATGATTTGTAGAATTTCCCAGCCATTTAGTTTGGGTAATTTAATATCAAGGAGAATCAGGTCGATAGAGTTGGCTTTTAGGCACTCTAAAGCTTGTTGTCCATCCAATGCACGGATGACCTGCATGTTTTCATTTTTTATGTATTTTTCAAGAATGTCACCAATATCATAATCATCTTCTACAACGAGAATGACGCTGTTTTCGAAGCTGTGCTGTAGATTTGGATACATATATTTTATCTTAGATGAAGTAGCTATGCATTTTAACATTTAATTGTGTAATGGAGATGATTAGACGAGCAGTCATTTATATTTGTAATTGAGGGGTGACATATAATAAAATTCGTTGCATATCAGTATTAATGAACAAAATGTCAATTATCATTCATTTAACATAATGGCTGTTATACGAAACGAGAGTTGTAACTCCAAAATAGAAATGTCCGGTTTCTCCAAAGTAAAAATGTCCGCTTTTAGAATATGCGCTGTTGCAATTTTCTTAGCGGACGGTTTGATATGTTGGTGTCTATGTCGGATAAAGAACTTAAACGATTGTCGGTCTTGCAAGAAATCTGTGATCAACGCATAACCCAGCCCCAGGCTGCTCAGCTACTTCATATTTCAGAACGTCAGATCAGACGTTTATTGCAAAAATACAAAACTCAAGGTCCAACTGCATTAGCCCATGCTGCACGTGGCCAAATCAGCAATTCCAGGCTTCCTGAAGAGCTCAGACTCAAGTGCCTCAATCTGGTCGCTGAACAATTCCATGGTTTCGGACCCACTTTAGCGCATGAAAAGCTCACCACCGTTCATGGCTTTGATATTTCAGTTGAAACACTGCGTTCCTGGATGATTGCAGCAGATCTGTGGATTCCTCGCGCCAAGCGCCTGAAACGCCCGTATCAGCCTCGTTACAACCGGGATTGCTTTGGTGAAC
>NZ_VOZF01000042.1:0-17903 GCF_013419905.1 Acinetobacter sp. YH12046 | reverse complement strand
GGACAAGCATCGTCATTTTATTATGGTCAGCCTCAGGGTGAAGTGTGTCTAATCAACAGGGTTTTCGGTCTCTAAGCACTTTTTAAAGGGAACATCATCGACTCAAATCTCTATTTGCAACAGTGCCCAAAAAAGATTGAAAACCATTTTAAAGCTTTCGACTTAACCTTTTTTTACATCAATAATGGCTTCATTTAATGTCAGCATACTTTTTGAAACACCACCTGATTTTCTTGTACACTGTCAGACAAGACAGACTCCAGTAAAGTTTTATCTGGCTGCAAATTTTCAAACTCTTGGTACAGATAACCAATTTTTAATTTCGGTACAGCATAGATCCCTTCATACTTATTTCTGATTAAAGAAAAAAGAGTAGATTTACCACTTCCATTATCCCCCAATACAGCAACTTTTTGTTTGTTTCGGATTTCAAAAGAGGCATGATTAAAAATCAAATGATTATCATATCCAAAAGTTACTTCTTCACCACGAATTAATATTTTATTTTTCGGGGGATTTGTTAGCTCAAAATTAATTCGAATATTTGCCTGTTCTTCGACTTGTTCTTTTACATCTAACTGCTCTATTCGTGATTGCACGGCTTTTGCTTGCTTTGCTATTGCTTTTTGTCGCCCTCCAAAAGACTTGTAAGTAGATATGAAACTTCTAGCTCTAATTTCAGAATTACTCATATTCCTTGGCTTATCTGTTATCGCTTCAGCTTGCCTTTTTTTCTGCAAATAAGCTTCCTCTAGTTGCTTTTTCTTTGCTTGATAATTTTCATATTCTCTTTTCTCAGTGTGAATTTGATGTTCCTTCTGCTGTTTATATGCAGTATAATTCCCGTCAAAACAGTTAATGGTATTGTTGTCAATCTCAATAATTCGATTACACAATTCATCTAATAAATTTGTATCGTGGCTAATAATCATCATTGTGTTATATTTTCCTAAATTTCGCTTTAGCAATTGAATCCCTTTAGTATCTAAATTCGCTGTTGGTTCATCTAGTAAAAGTATTGAACTACTCTTAGAAAAAGTCTCAGCTAAACGTAAACGAGTTTTTTCCCCACCACTGAACCAACCTTCAGATATTGTTGAGCTGGAGCGAAATTCTTTCAATTGCCAAGAATCTACTGATTCGTGGTATTGACCGAATTGTTTATAATAAGAGATATCTCCCTTAACCTCAACATTTCCCTTGTCAGGAGCTATATCATTGTTAATGATCTCCAACAACGTCGTTTTTCCACTTCCGTTTAACCCGACTACACCAATAATATCGTTCTTAAAAACAGTTAATTTATCAAAAGTAAAAAGAAGCTTGCCTCCAAAATATTTTTCTATTCCTCTCATTTTTATCAATTCCATACAATCGCCTCCCTTTCTAGCGATTAAGTTAATAAACATATTAAATCATTAATTAGTTTTTGTAGTTTAGAGAGTTTATTTCTTAGGGTTTCTATTCCTCAATTATTCCGTATCCTTCTGGTGCAGGAATCCCATGTTCCGAAGAACGACTGACTGATTCCCACTCTTTCCATGTAAATATACGTTTTTCTGCATTTTCAACAGCTAAATCATATACAAGGCTTCCCAGAACTAATCGGAGAGGCGGATTCTCACTATTAACCAGTTTCATTATAGCTTCGGCGGCTAACTTAGGATCACTATCCACCGATTCGTTTGAATATTGTTGGGCCAACTTTTCACGTAATGAATCATACTCTTTTTTCTGTGTAGTAAAACTCATTTTTAAGTATAGATTCGTCCAGTAACCTCCAGGTTCTACGATAGATACTTTTATACCAAAATGTGCAGCTTCTTGTGCTAAAGCCTCGCTAAATCCTTCTAAAGCAAATTTACTAGCGCTATAGATTCCCGACATTGGACCACTAATCAGTCCACCAATACTAGATATCTGGATAATATGACCTGATTCTTGTGCCCGCAAGTACGGCATAACAGCTTGACTTACCCATACTGTACCGAAGAAATTAGTTTCCATTTGGCTTCTAACTTCATCTTCACTAAATTCTTCAATCATTCCCATTACCATATTCCCTGCATTGTTAATGACAATATCGAGTCTTCCAAAATGTTTAATGGCAGTTTCCACTGTAGTCGAAACAGCACTTCTATCAGTAACATCAAGACTTAAAGGAAGTAACATTCCTTCAAACTGGCATTTTAACTCATTCAGTTTTTCAATATTTCTAGCAACACCAACAACCTTCTCTCCTGACTCCAATGCTTTTTTTGTGAATTCGTATCCTAGTCCACTGCTTGCACCTGTAATAAACCACACACGTGTATTTTCATTGTTATTAAATGTCATAAATAATCTCCTCGGTAGTGTTTCAAAAAGTATGCTGAAGAAAAAGCCGATTGGATTTTGATAAAATAGAGAAATGCAAATAACTCTAGCAATCAAATGTCCAACCTGCCTCAGTGATAGTATAAAGAAAAATGGTATCAAAGTAGATGGGAAACAAAACTATCAGTGCAAAGACTGTAAACGTCAGTTTATTGGTGATCATGCACTGAGCTATCTAGGATGTAAGTCAGGTATTACTCGTAAAATATTACAGTTGATGGTCAGAGGCAGCGGTATACGAGATATTGCTGAAGTTGAGCGCATCAGTATCGGTAAAGTTTTACGTACTTTAACTGAATCAACCTATGAAATTCAGCCTCAGCAAAGTCATTATGAATCTCTCGAAGTAGATGAGTTCTGGAATTTTGTTGGAAATAAAAAGAATAAACAATGGCTTATTTTTGTTCAAAAGTCATATTTTACCTCGGAGAAACCGGACATTTTTATTGGTGAGAATATAGACACTTTAAATGGGTTCTAACACTCTCGTTTCGTATAACAGCCATTATGTTAAATGGAAGGAAGCAAAATAAGTTAACATTTTGCTTCCGGCCACATTAAGCTAGAGTTTTATTTAAATAAAGCTATTTAGTAATCATTAAATTAATTAAAATCTAAATCTAACACCAGCTCCATATAACCAACCTTTCTCAGAGTTTGATTCTATTTGCCACGACGTTTCATCATTACCTTTTGAATACTCATAGGCAATGTCGATATAAGGCATGATCTTTTTACTGATTTCATAGCGAGTTTCAAACCCTGCGGTTGCACTGCTTAAACCAGTTTTTTTCGCATATTTAGAGTCATCACTAAAGATAGCATCCAACTCTAAATAAGGTTGAATAATCAACTTTTGCGTAATCAGAAAATCACGTTCCGTTTCTAGGCTAAAGCCCGCATAATTGTCTTCTCCCGCATAGAGATAAGCATCAGTTTCAAAGAAATATGGCGCCATACCATGTAAGCCAATCACCGCATCAACATTTTCTTCGGTGTCTTTGCGATGATCATTGAGTTCAACTTTTTCACTACGATAACGTGCACCAATCTGTGCATCCCAAAAGTCTGAAATCATACGGCTATATAAAAGTTTGGCATCATAATGTGCATCATGCGATTCTTCTTTATCGGCATGAATTTTAATAAAAAGCTTATTTTCATCTGTGCCAATACGGGTTTCAAACTCTGACTTTAAATCACCTGTGCCATCTTCATTGACAAGCCACTTATTGTCCACTGTCGTAATCGCATAAATTTGCGCACCGTGTTCTGAGCGATGATCATAATGCGAACTCTGCTGAGCATTCGCATCTGGTACATGATGTAAATGATTAACCGTAGATGTTGCCTGATGTTGTGCCTGATTCATTTGGCTATGGTTCATTTGAGAGCGATCCATTTGCATCGGCTGATTTTGACTAGAAGATGTAGCAACTGTCATTTTTTCAGGCGCACTATGATCTTCACCATTATGTGCCAAACTCACTGCACTGACCATCAACAAAGAGCTTGCTAAAACAGTTTTAGAAAAAAGATTAATGGTGCGCATGTTGATCTCCTTTCTGTACTTTTTGATCTTGCTGTTTCTCTGTTGATTTGTGATGCATTGGCTGATGACCTGCATGTTGATGGTTCATCGGTGCTGAATGTGCAGCATGATTCATTTTCCCCATCATCTGCATGTGTTGTGCATGCTCTTGTGGAGAATGCTGTGAATGATCCATCTCAGACATCGCTTGATGATTCATTGATGGTACATTTTTTCCATCAGTCTGAGCAGTTGAATGATGCCCTTCGTGCGCCAAACTTAAGCTTGTTAAACTCAATACCGCAACAGAAAAAAACGCTTTAAATACAAAATTAGTGATGTGCATGTCCAGCTCCTTTTTGCTCAGTTACTTGGTGAGTTTGAGTCGAATTTGTACCTTGAATTGGCGTTGTAGACACTTGTTCATCGCTAACATTTGCCACGATCAACTTGTTCATCATTCCTGCACTCATGTGATACAACAAATGACAATGGATTGCCCATTCGCCCAACTCATCCGCAGTTAATAAAGCAGTGACTGTTTTACCCGGTGGTACAATCAATGTGTGTTTATTCGGCATATCTACCGACTCTTGACCATTCTCCAACTGCATAAACATGCCATGTAAATGCATGGGGTGCGCCATCATACTGTCATTAATAAATTTGATACGGATACGCTCGCCATACTTCACTTTTAATGGCTCAGCATCGCTGAATTTTTTACCGTTAATCGTCCAAATATAACGCTCCATAGTACCGCCCAAACGCACTACTAATTCACTGCTAGCTTCACGAGTATCTTTTTGCGGTTCTAAAGATTTTAAATCACTATATTGCAAGGCTTTATTGCCCGCAGGTGTAGATGCATTTGCCCAACCATAAACCACTTGATCATTTTCTTGTGGTTTTGCTGTGCCATGCTGTGAATGATCCATTTTCGAGTGATCCATGCCTTGCATATCGCCATGGTTCATTTTTGAATGATCCATTTTCGAGTGATCCATGCCTTGCATATCGCCATGGTTCATTTTTGAATGATCCATTTTCGAGTGATCCATGCCTTGCATATTGCCGTGGTTCATTTTCGAATGATCCATTCCTGCATGATCACCACCACCATGTCCCATATCTTCCATGGTCAAAAGTGAGCGTGGACGTGGTGCAGGCATATGAATGCCATGTGTCATAGGATTTAGTTCATTGTGCAGTGTACCAATCGCATAGCCTGAACGGTCAATTGACTCAGCTTCAATTTGATAATGTCCGCCTTTTGGCTCCACAATCACATCATAAGTTTCAGCTGTGCCAATACGAAACTCATCCACAGCAACAGGTTTTACAGGCTGACCATCAGCACTGACCACAGTCATTTTCAAGTTAGGAATACGGACATCGTAGAAAGACATCGCAGATGCATTCACAAAACGTAGGCGAATTTTTTCATTCGGTTTAAACATTCCTGTCCAATTTTGTTCAGGTGTTTTGCCATTAATGAGGAAGGTATAACCTGTAACATCCGACATGTCGGTTTTTAGCATACGCATCTGATTCCACATTTTGCGGTCAGACCATGTCGCTTTTATGCCATCACGTTTAACCTGCTTCCAAACATCACCCAAGGTTTCACGCTGATCTTGATAATATTCAGCTGAAATTTTAAGATCTTTCTGAATTTGATCACTGGTTTTTTCATGAAAATCTGACAACATCACCACATAGTCACGTTCAGCTTTTTCATGTGCTGCCAATGGTGTTTTACCTTTTGGATAAATCACAAAAGAACCATATAAGCCGTCCTGTTCCTGTCCTTTAGAATGAGCGTGATACCAATAAGTCCCGCTTTGGCGAATCTTGAATTTATAAACATACTCGCTTTGAGGCTTAATACCGTTAAAACCATTAAATCCCGGTACACCATCCATAATGCCCGGCAACAACAGTCCGTGCCAATGAATAGAAGAATCTTGGTTTTTTAAATTATTTTTCACGCGAATGATGGCTTCATCACCCTCTTCAAACTCAAGCAAAGGCGCAGGAAATTGACCATTTACGGTAATGCGCTTTACAGGCTTTCCAGTTGGGCTGACCACTGCTTCATCAATAACAAGCTGATATTCACGCACTTCGGCAAAAACCAAAGGCGACGATGCAAAACAAATACCTGCTAATAGGTACGAACTAATTTTATGAGACATAACTTAACCTTAATTTTTGAAAAATAAATAAATTTTAAAAAAAATGGTTAAGTTTTAGGAGGACGTGAAATTTCTTGCCAATACCCATTTAGATATTGGTTGGGGTAATAAAAATTAGGCTGATCTATAGAATAGAAGGTATCTAGGGGATCTAGCGAGCTTTGCAAAGAATGAAGACATGAGATCTGTGTCTGGCAGGATAAGCTAGAACATTCCTGACACTTTTTGTGATCTATATTCTGATTAAGAGCTAAATGATTATGGCAATCGGTATTCGTCTGTACTTCGTGATTAATACCATGTTGAGTGACTTGCTGTGCTTGATCTAAACAATGATCTTGGCTCATTTCAGTTTGCATATTGATATGCATTATCTTTACTGATGCAACAGACACACTACTCCATCCTATGGCAAAAACCATAAGAAAACAAAACCAAAGTTTTTTGGAGAGATGAGTCAACACGAATGCTATCTAGGAATAGAATTTAATCCAAAATATCTTAACGGAATTTCAAATATTTACAACCCAATATAATTTAGTAGTTTCTCTAAAATTAACATAATACACGTTATGCGAAATTAGAAAAATGAGTTTATTGCACTGATATTTATCTGTTTTTTAAATTTTAGACCTGGGTTGGTGCCCAGGTTTTTTTATTGCGTATAACAGCCATGATGTTAAATAGTTCTCTTTTTAGATAAATATTCATGTTTTCAATACATGCTAATTAGAGATTTTGAACTCAAGCAATTCTATAAAATTTTAACTTATGTGTACCTCTACTTTTAACTTCGGTTATTTATGGGAGGATTACCGGTGGCCTAACTTAAATAAAAAGTCTCCGACAAACCCGGTACGGTTCACTATCTATTGTTATTCTTACCTGAAATTGATGTGAGCTTATAGAGACAAGGTAAATTTGCAAAAGTGCCGGCTATTCAGTGTTCATTGAATGTTTAATTTAATTTATTAAGCTTGACCTTGGAGTGGCTCTAAGCCTTATACTTGGTACAAATTTTTCGATTGTTATGATGATGCGTTCTACTACATGGATTACAGTCTTGGTTGGATTGTTCATGTTCCAAAGCTTTTGGAATGTGGCGGCGGCCTTTTGTGTCCATGAACAACAGCCTCAATCACAGCAGAGTTATCATTTTGGTCATCACCAAAATACCTTGTGTGCCAGCGATAGTCGTCAACACGATCATAATGGACAGTCAGAAAACATAAAAACATTCAGTAGCGATTTAGAAATCGGTGAAGATCATCAAGATCATCTACCATCGATGACGCATTTGATTGTACAAAATGAAAAAGTAGATGTGTTTCATCCAAGCTCTGAAGTTAAAGTGAATCCACAATTTCATTGGAAAAACAGCTATCAGGCTCCTGACCTGTTTCAACAAAGCCCACCTCCCGAATTTTCCCCGCTCATGGTGGGGTAGCCTAAAACATTCCCACCACTTTTATTATTTAAATAAGTGGGAAAAATCATGTCTTCACAATCAATTATACTCTTGCGTCATAGCTTGGTTGCTTGTATATGTGCAGCGGCTATGCAATATAGCTATGCTGAAAACGTTACCAGCTTTGAATCCGCTTTAGCAAAAGTACAAAGTTACCAGACTCAAGACAAGCTGTGGCAACAAGTTCAGCAAATATCTGAATTGAATATTCAGCAAAGTCGGTTATGGCAGAATCCAAGTATAAGTTTAGAACAGTCTGGCTTTGGCTCAGGTCAAGAACAGGAATTCAATGTTGGCGTTAGTCAACCTCTAGATCTATTTGGTCAGCGTAAGCTGAACCGGGTGATTGCCAATACCTCGAATCAACAAATCCAATTGCAACAGCAATTATGGAAGGCACAAAGCCAACTGATTGTTAAATTTGCATGGTCGCAATTTGCACTTGCTGAGGTTGAGCAGTCTGCTTATTCAGTACAGTTAAAAACAAGTAAAGCCAATCTGGACAGTGCCCAGAAACGCTATCAGGCAGGCAGTATTGCCCTGGTTGATTTTGAGCGTACCCAAATTGAAGCGCTAGAAATCCAACGACTTTATCAGCAAGCGATGCTGAATAAACAAGCTGCCGGTCGTCAGCTGTCTAATTTGTGGGGGGGAGAAACATCTTCACATCTTCAATTGAATAAAACCGCTATCCCTTGGCCAGAGCAAAGTCTCCAAACTGTGCAACGGTATATTGCTGAAGGGTGGCTAGAAAAATTCTATGCCTTGAACATTCAGCAATCGGATCATCAAATTGAAAATTTAAGAATTCAGGCACGTCCCAATCCGACTTTAAATGTAGGCATGAAACGTAGCAAAACCCCTAATGAAAGCAACGATACGACTTTGGCAATCGGCGTGGCTATTCCACTGAATATTTTCAACCGCCAGCAATATGCGATCCCGATGGTCCAGCAACAGCAAATATTGCTGAACCAACAGCAGCAGCGTGAGCTGAAGCAACAAATACTCAATATTGCCAACAGCATGCATCAGCTCAAAGGTTTACGTAGCCAGTTCGATGCCACAACAGCACAAGTTACTTTGGCGACCAAAGTTCAGAGCCGTACTTTACAAGGGTTTCAGGCAGGGAAACTGTCCATTACCGACGTTCAACAAGCAACCACCCAACTGCAGAATCTTCGATTGGGTCAATTACAAATTCTACGTCAAGCTTGGCAAACTGCCCTCGCAGCTGAGGCACTCAGTATTGGCACAAGTTATGAAGAAATTAGCCGTTCGGATGCCTATACACAACTGAATAAAAAGGCAGTCGAAGCATCGCAAAATTTAATCAATGGGGGAGCACGATAAAATGAACGCCAAGCAAAACGGAAAAATATCCCAGTCTCTCATGATTGCAATTTTGATTCTGATTACGGTCTTGGTCAGTCTGGTTATTTGGTTAAGTTCAAAAAAAACTGAATCTGAGGGGCATGGTCATGATGAGGGAAATGCCGAACATTCTGATGAAGATAGTTCTGAAGAAGGACATGCTGAAGAAGGCGAAATACAACTGACCAGCCAACAAATGGTTGAACAAGGTTTAAAAGTTGCTGTTGCATCCACAGGATTGGTTGAAAAGCTGACAACCCTGCCAGGTAAATTGGTGGTGAATACCGATCAACAAGCGCATATATCGCCTAATTTTAGTGGTCATGTCGAGCAGGTCAATGTGGCTTTAGGACAGAGCGTGCAAAAAGGACAAACGCTGGCTGTACTAATCGTGCCTGAACTGATCGACCAACAGGCAAATCTGCGTATGGCACAGGTGAATCTGGATTTGGCCCGTAAAGATTACCAGCGCGAACAGCAACTCTGGTCACAGGGGATTTCTGCCAAACAGGATTACCAGCGTGCCGAAAATGCCTACCGTCAAGCGCAGATTACTGTCCAGTCCTCACAAGCACGTTTAAATGCATTAGGTGCAAGTGGCAATAACAATGGGCGTTTTCTGATTAAAGCACCGATCTCTGGGGTGATCAGTCAAAAAGATATTGTGGTCGGTGAAAATGTGCAACTGGCTAATCAGCTCTTTGTCATTGAACAGCTGAAAGATTTATGGCTTGAGTTTAATTTGCCGAATCAATTCTCAGGTCAACTGCAAGCCGGGCAAAAAATTGACTTTAAAGTGAATGATTCAGATCAAATCTATAAAGCTACTGTACAAAGCTTAACCTCTCAGGCAGATGTACAAACAGGGCGTCTGGTGGTGCGCGCAAAACTCGATGCGCAAGCTACTGAGTTGCGTTCTAATGTGCTAGTGAGAGTGTTGATTCCGGAAGCTACAGCAAAATCAGCCCTTCGGATTCAAAAGTCTGCGCTGCAAAGTATTGAAGGTGAAGACAGTATTTTCATCGTAGATTCAGAACAAAAAGGTCAAGTCCACTTAAAAGCACAGAAAGTGCAATTGGGGCAGGCTTCAAGTGATGGACAATGGCTTGAAGTGATTTCTGGGCTGACTGAAGGGCAGAAGTATATCGCTCAAGGCAGTTTCTTGTTGAAATCTGAATTAGAAAAAGACGAGGCAGGCCATGAACATTAATTCTGATCTGCCAAAACCAGAAGGTTTATTCGAACGAATCATTCAGTTTTCCATACAAAATGCGATTTGGGTGTTGCTCTTTGTCTGTACCTGGATTGCGGTCGGGGTGTATAGCTATCAGAAACTCCCGATTGATGCTGTACCCGATATTACCAATACCCAAGTCCAGATTAATACTCAAGCCAAGGGTTTTACTGCGCTTGAAGTCGAACAGCGGATTACCTATCCCATTGAAAATGCCATGGCTGGCATTCCGGATCTGGAGCTTACCCGTTCCATATCCCGTTATGGACTCTCTCAAGTCACCATTGTCTTTAAAGATGGGACTGATATTTATTGGGCCCGTCAGCAGATTAACCAACGGATACAGGAGGCGCAATCTGAGTTGCCTGCACAAATCGCACCGACGATGTCCCCCGTTTCTACGGGTCTCGGTGAGATTTATCAATGGGTACTGAAGGCAGATCCGAATGCGAAAAAGCCGGATGGAACTGCATACACGCCGATGGATTTGCGTGAGATTCAGGACTGGATTGTGCGTCCTCAACTGCAACGTGTTAAGGGAGTTGCAGAGGTCAACAGTATTGGTGGTTTTGAAAAAACCTATGTGGTCTCTCCCGATTTAAACCGGATGCAGCAACTGAATATCTCATTAGAACAACTGCAACAGGCTTTAGCGCAAAATAATGAGAACCGAGGTGCAGGTTATATTGAAGACAATGGTCAGCAACTGACGGTACGTGTACCGGGTACATTCAATGGGCTTTCTGATATTGAGAACACCATGCTGGGTAGCCCAAATGGCAGCCCAATTCGGGTTGGTGATATTGCGCAAGTCTCTATTGGGCATGATTTAAGAACCGGTGGGGCAACCTATAACGGCAAAGAAACCGTTTTAGGGATTGCCATGATGGCGATGGGTGGAAATAGCCGGACTGTTTCTAAAGCTGTGGATGCCAAGCTTCAAGATATTCAGAATAGTTTGCCTAAAGGGGTAGTGATTGAAACGGTGTACGACCGTACTACCTTGGTTGAGAAGGCGATTAAAACCGTTCAGAAAAACTTGGTAGAGGGAGCAATCCTGGTCATCATCATTCTGTTCCTGTTTTTAGGGAATATCCGTGCTGCCTTGATTACTGCCTGTGTCATTCCACTCTCTATGCTGTTTACCTTAACCGGGATGGCACAGAAAAATATCAGTGCCAATCTGATGAGTTTAGGTGCACTCGATTTCGGCATCATTGTCGATGGTGCTGTGGTGATTGTCGAAAACTGTATCCGGCGTTTAGCCCATACACAGCAACTGTTAAAACGACCTCTCACACAAAGTGAACGCTTTAAGGAAGTTTTTCTGGCTGCCCGCCAAGCACGTCGTCCTCTTATTTTTGGTCAGCTTATTATTTTGGTGGTGTATTTGCCGATTTTTGCTTTAAGTGGTGTAGAAGCAAAACTATTTCATCCGATGGCTTTAACCGTTGTTCTCGCACTGGTGGCAGCTATTATTTTATCGATCACCTTTGTGCCCGCTGCAGTTGCTTTATGGGTTAAAGGGGAGATCAAAGAAACGGAAAGCCGTTGGATGATCTGGCTCAAAACCCGATATCAACAGATATTGGATGGAGCCTATCATTACAAAGCGGTGGTTTTAACTTTTGCCATTTGTCTCTTGGTCATTACGGGTCTGCTCAGCACGAAGATTGGCAGTGAGTTTGCACCCCAGCTGAGTGAAGGTGATTTTGCGGTACAGCAATTACGTTCTCCAAGCACAGGCTTGGAAGAGTCTTTACGTATTCAGGAAAATACCGAAAAGCTTTTACTGAAAAACTTTCCCGAAATTAAAGCTATATTTGCCCGTACCGGGACTGCTGAAGTGGCGACAGATGTGATGCCACCGAATATTTCCGATGGTTATATCATGCTGAAACCACGTGAGGAATGGCCAGATTCAAAAGAAAGCCTAGATGCACTTCGAACCCGAATGGAAGCTTATCTTGCGACAATTCCCGGCAATAACAGTGAGTTTTCTCAGCCTATTGAGCTACGTTTTAATGAACTGATTTCAGGTATACGCAGTGATGTGGGGGTGAAGGTTTTTGGTGATGACATGCAGGTTTTGAATACTGAGGCTGCAAAAATCGCGAAAATCATTCAGCAAGTCGCAGGTAGCAGTGCGGTGAAAGTTGAACAAACTTCGGGTCTGCCTTTACTCAATGTAGAGATTGATAAAGCTTTAGCTGCCCAGTATGGCTTGAGTGTGAAATCTATTCAGGATGTGGTGGCTGCAAGTATTGGTGGACAAAGCGTGGGAGAGATTTTAGAAGGCGATCGTCGTTTTGATTTTGTTATCCGTCTTGGAGAGCAAGACCGTAGTGTCGCATCTGTTTCCCAGTTACCTATTCAGCTTCCAAATGGTGGCAGTATTTTATTGTCGGATGTCGCGCAAGTCTCGACCATTGAAGGAATCAACCAAGTCAGTCGAGAAAATGGTAAACGCCGAGTTGTGGTTACAACGAATGTTGAAGGGCGTGATTTAGGGTCTTTTGTTTCTGATGTACAGACACAGCTCAAAGCATACACTTTGCCAAGTGGTTATTGGATAGAATATGGCGGTCAGTTTGAAAATTTGGCTTCAGCCAAAGCACGGATGCAAATCGTGATTCCACTGGCTTTAATCACTATCTTTATTTTACTGATGGCGGTCTTTCACAATGTCAAAGAAAGTCTATTGGTCTTTACCGGGGTACCCTTTGCCTTGACCGGTGGTGTGCTGTTCCTTTGGCTAAGGGATATTCCATTATCGATGTCAGCTGGAATTGGCTTTATTGCCTTATCTGGTGTTGCAGTCCTCAATGGACTGGTAATGCTGACCTTTATTAAGGAATTAAGGGACAAATATCCAGTGCATAAAGCCGTGTGGCAAGGGGCTATTTTGCGCTTAAGACCAGTGTTGATGACAGCTTGTGTGGCTTCACTGGGTTTTGTACCAATGGCGCTGGCAACCGGAACAGGGGCTGAGGTTCAACGGCCACTGGCAACCGTAGTGATTGGCGGGATTATCTCTTCAACATTACTAACTTTGGTGCTGTTACCCGTGCTTTATCGTTGGATAAATGAAAAGAAAGTTTCTTAATCCAATAGATTAGTCGATTTACAGCAGAGATATTGGCTGTTATCCAATATCTCTGCTCATCATAAATAGAATAAGGAAAATATTTTATGTCAGAACATCATGATCATAGCCATGCGGTTGTTACTGAAGAAAATAGTAAGAAGTTAATGGTTGCCTTAGGTTTAACGACTACTTTTTTAATAGTAGAAGTTGTCGCTGCTTTTATTACCCAAAGTTTGGCTTTGTTATCTGATGCAGCTCATATGTTTACTGATGTAGCCGCTTTAGCTATTGCTCTTGCCGCTATCAAAATTGGTAAAAAAGCCGCAGATGATAAAAGAACTTTTGGCTATCAGCGATTTGAAATTTTAGCGGCTCTGTTTAATGCGGTGATGCTTTTTGTGGTAGCAATATATATTGTATATGAAGCTTATCAACGTTTTACGAATCCTGCTGAAATTCAAAGTGTTGGAATGATGATTGTCGCGGTCATTGGTTTGGTCATAAATTTGATTTCAATGAAAATCCTTTCTGCTAGTGCTGAAGGAAGTCTAAATATAAAAGGTGCATATTTAGAAGTTCTTAGTGATGCTCTAGGATCGATAGGCGTGATTATCGGAGGAATAGTTATTTATTTTACCCAGTGGATGTGGGTTGATACCGTAATCGCTGTGTTAATTGGCTTCTGGGTCTTACCTCGAACTTGGATTTTATTAAAACAAAGTATTCATATTCTGCTTGAAGGAGTTCCTGATGAGATTGATATTGAGTCGTTAAGAAATGATTTATTGAAGCTAGAGGGCGTTGAAGGGATTCATCAGTTGAAAGTCTGGGCTATATCCTCAAGAAATATTCATTTAACTGCTCATTTGGTTGCTCCGAATAGCAATACAGATCAACTCTATCAAAAGGCCTTAGAAGTTCTAAAACATAATCATAATATTACTGAAATTACGTTACAAATAGAAAATACGAAATGTAATACATTGAACCAACATAAACACTAATTTGGACTTTAGTCTTCATATAGATGTTTTGTGTAACTTTAAAGTATACCCTAAAGTTACACTGTGAAAGCTGTAAAATACATGTCTCATTTAAATGAAATTCATACATACGTTACATGTAACTTTTAAGATTAAGATTCATTAGTTACAATAAGCAGAAATAGTCATCTAGTAGATAACAATATGAAAGGTCATAAAGTTGGATATGTCAGAGTCAGCTCTATTGACCAAAATATTGGACGCCAACTTGAGGGAATTGAAGTAGACCGATTATTTGTCGATAAAGCTTCAGGAAAAAATACAGCCCGTCCTAAATTTCAGGAAATGCTCAGCTATGTCCGTGAAGGTGACATGATTGTTGTGCACTCTATGGATCGCTTCGCTAGGAGTCTTAAAGATTTAGTGACTGAGGTTGATCAGCTTGTAAAAAGGGGAGTGGCTATTCAGTTTGTGAAAGAGAATATTACATTTACGGCTCAGGCCACCCCGATGGATAATTTGATGTTGCAACTTGCAGATTATTGGATAAATCAGCCACTAATTCCTGTAAGCAGTTTACCAGTCACTCCTATTGCTAGTAGACCACTTTCAATTGAAACTAGGTATTTCACTCACTGGGTATATTAATGTTAATGGATTTGATGTTAATGAAATAAAGCCGAAACGCTGATAAAACTCCATCGCTTTTTTATCTTTAGCATGTATTACAACAAAATTAACACCAATAATTTGAGCAACTGTTGAAACTTGTTTAAGAGCATGGGCTAAAAGCACTTTCCCAATTCCTCGCCCCTGAACGGTTTGATCAACGGCAAAGCGACCTACAACTACACAAGGGAGCGGATAACGAGGTAATCGTTTAGTAAGCACAGTATCAACTACATCAAATCCTATGGATGTGCTGGATAAACAATAAAACCCTCTCACTTGTAGATCATCATCAATAGCAACATACGTTTTACTTGTTCCTGATTTCTGATGTTGGGATGCATACTGTTTTATGAATTTATTTAAATCATCTTGCCCGCAATTAAATGATTTTTTCTGATGATGGGCTTGTAAAACCTCAATTTTCATCTAATAAACTCATTAATTTTTTCATCTCATCATTTGCAGGGCGTGGGTTCTCAAGTATGTTCATTAACATATCTCGATCAGCATTATTTACTTTTAACTCATAATTAGATTTAAGTAATTCTTTTGCTCTTTCAAATGAGGATTGAAGCATAAAGGAACTTACACTGAGTCCCAATAAATTCGCAGCTTGTTCAATTACATTTTTTGCATCTACTGTTGAACGAATATTAATTCGTTCCGTTGCTAAGTTAGTCATATCCCACCCAACAAGTACATCAATTTGATGTACAAATTATAGCAGATTAAGATTGTGCTTCAAGATTCAAATTTGGATATTTTGTTTTGAATTATTTGAATAGAAAATCAATGGCCTACTACTATCCAAAATGAGTGGCAGGATTTGAATAAGAATAACTGGTAGGTTTACATAAGAATACTCAGCAACTTATGGGGGCTTTTGCCCAATTTGAACGAGAGATTATTTTAGAGCGCCAAAAAGAAGGGATTAAGATTGCAGCGGCTCAAGGTAAATATAAAGGTCGAGTCCATAAGTTAAATCAAGAGCAGGCTGAAGCTTTACGACACGCCTGGAAAGAAGGGAAATATCCATCGAAAGTCGATTTAGCTAAAGCTTTTGGTATTAGCAGACAGGCTGTCTATCGCTATTTGAAAAATGAAAATGTCATCGATAGACTTTATATTTGAAGCAACAGAAGACCTAAAGGGCTTTACTGGTATCCATTGATTGTTCAGCAACATTAAATAAAACCGTGGAACATTGATCAAAGAATAGGCGTGGAACGTGAACAATCATAAAAAAAGCCCATTCGAGGGTGAGTGGGCTATAAAACTGAAATCAACACATTGAATTATAACACAATTTAAAAAGTATTGCGTATAAGGTGTATTATGTTAATTTTAGTAGAACTAATAAATCTATATATTTGAAAATGTCATTTTACTCAATTAAATACTCTTCAGATATTTCACACTGTTCAACAAAAAAATGATCATGTGAAACTAAAATTACAGCGCCCTGATATTGGCTAATAGCCTGCGATAGAAGCTCTCTAGACTCAATATCTAAATGATTTTCTGGTTCATCAAGCAATAATAAATCAATACCATCAGGATAGTGACTCATTGCTAATAATGCGACTTTCAATTTTTCACCACCACTCAGTTCTGATAGTTTTAATAAAGCTTTTTCACGACGAATACGTAACTGACCTAACAAATTTCTCCACTCAACTTCAGTAAGATTGGAGTTATAAAGTGCAAGGTTTTCGATTACGGATAAATCATTATTTAATAAACTAAAGTTTTGATCTAAATACAAACATGTTCCACTAAAGAAAATATCATCACGTTGATGGGTAGAAATCAATTTCAATAAGGTTGATTTACCAATTCCATTAGCACCTTTAAGATGGATTTTTTCGCCAGCTTTCAATGCAAAATTAATTTTATTTGTTGCTGTATGGGGTAGCTTTAAATCATGAATTCTTAAAATCTCTCCTTGCTTCGTACTCTGTAAGTGGAATTCAAACTTCTGAGCTTTGATTTTTTCTACAATGGTCTGCCTATTAATCAGACTATTTTTCAAATCATCAGTTTGTCGAGTTTGTTGGGCACGTAGCTTACCTAAGCTTTGTCCAGCATTTTCCTTTTTGAAATCTAGAAAAATCTTTGCTTGAGAATTAGAATCACGAAGTTCATTGCCTTTAGATTGACGTTTATTCGCTTTCATTAAGCTATCATGTTGCCGTTGTTTTAACTGCTTTAATTCTTTTTTCTCATTATTAATAGACTGAGTTAATGCATCCATGTGTAGCTGATGCTGTTGAATGTAATGCTCATAATTACCTTTGTAGTGTTGTAAGCCTAATTCAGTTAAAGCATAAATATGTTGGACTTGATTGAGTAATTGGCGATCATGACTAATCAGGCATACACCACTAGGGTGTGCCAAAATACTCTCAATTAACCATTGTCTAGATGTTGAGTCTAAATGGTTGCTTGGTTCATCTAAAAGTAGATAGTGATCCTTTTTTAAAAACAAACGACATAAAGCCAGCTTTGTTTTTTGTCCTTCACTCAGTTTTTCTGTTGGAAAGTTCAAATCCGTAGGTAAGTCAGCATTTTCAAGTATATTTTGCCATTTTTGTGGTAAATCCCAGGTATTTTCAACTAACTCATAATCATCAAAACTAGCTGTATTGTTCTCTATACGCCGAAAAGCATGATGTAAATGATCTACCTCTAATGCTTGTGCAATATTTTCAGCATTAAGGCGTTCTAATTGTGCCAAATAATCATGTTGGATATTCCATGAAACTTGACCACTATAATGAATATCTAAGTAAGCGTCCGCTGAACACACCTTCTGAATTCATCCTATAAGCCTTAATTTAGTCCCCACTTAGAAACAAGTGGGGACTAAAATTTATGACTACAAATCATCAGACATCCATCGCATCTCTTGCGAAAAAACGAAGAACATACAGTGCTGAATTTAAACAGCAGATCGTTCAGGCTTGTAAAGCACCGGAC
>NZ_VOZF01000041.1:0-20744 GCF_013419905.1 Acinetobacter sp. YH12046 | reverse complement strand
ATAATTCAAGTGAATTTGTTTGAAAGAAGAACTTTAAAAGCTTTATTTTCACCCGATAAAATACCCATAAAACAAGAGGAAGCTCATTTGAGCTTCCTCTTGTGAAAAATTGTGGGACAGCAATGACCTAATGGTCTCTCTTTTCTTAGGCTATGAAATCTTGTATATAGCTGAATTGGTAAGTTTATCTAAAATTAACATAATACACGTTATACGGAAGTATTTTTATTTATTTTTATAAATCATAGGCTTACTATATAATAAAAAGCCCGTTCGTCACAGATTGGGCTTTTTTTATAATTTTTCATATTTCACGCTCAATGAATAAGCAATGTTCTACGGTTTTATGTAGTCTCATTTAACTCTAGATCAGAAAAAAATGTCCATATGAAATAAGAATAAATCTCCAAGTAATTATGGTTTTGGAACATTCTCTATTTAAGTGAAAAAAGTATTCAATACTTGGCTTGAAAATGATGCTGGCAGCAGTGAGTTCTTTTTAAACTGGGTAGCAGTCCTAAATTTCACAGCAAAGAATTCAAAATAGAAATGCAGAGATAATGTGTCATGTACTGCGCCCCCAATCTTATATTCTATGAGTGCACAAGGTATGAGTTTAGATTGATTATGACTGGGACTGGATATTGACCAGATTGCGTTCTCGGCTTAGGTCGTAACGGTTAATACTAAAGATGAGCAGGGCAAAGACAAAGCCCAATGCAACGCAGGCTGACCAGCCGTACATTTTCCATAGGTTTAGCGATAGAAATGCACCGATTCCAGCACCTGAAAAATAACAGGTCATATAGATTGCATTAATACGGGAACGGGCCTGCACTGAGATCCGATATACCAGATTCTGATTTAAAACATGTAGCGAAGAAATCCCAAAATAGGCAGGAATTAATCCAATGATATATACCCATAAATAGCTTTGCGCAAAAAACAAGGGAATCCAGGCCAGAATTAAACCTGTGGTAGCGAGTTGTGCGACCCATTTTTCCCGATGTCGACCAATCATTTTACCGGTCCATTGTGATGACCAGATGCCGACTATACCAACGATGCCCATTAACCCAATCTGGAAATCATTAAAATGGTAGGGGGCTTCCGCCAGTACAAAAGTCATGGTGGTAAAAATAATACTCAGCATACCAAAGCCCAAACCACCAATGATGCTGCGTCGAATCAGCATCGGTTCGGTTTTGGCAAAGGTAAATAGTGAGCGATAAATCTGCAAGATGCTCATTTGTAGCTGGCTTTTCGCTTTAGGTAACTGATACCACATGGCGATGCTGAGCAAGAGAATAGAACAGCCACTCAATAGGTAAACGGCATGCCAGGACCATAAGGTAGAAATCAGTCCTGATACAGTTCGGGCAAATAGAATACCGACTAGAACACCACTCATCAGCAGGCCGACCACTTCAGCACTTTTTTCTCGTTGAGACAGGTTAGCGGCAAAAGGAATCAGAATCTGAGTGGTAATCGAACAAAAAGAGGCGAGTAGGGTAAAACCATAGAGCATATGCAGATTAGTACTGGCAGAAAGTCCGATCAGTGCCAGTCCGGTACATAGCATGAGGCTGCAAATATAGAGACGTTTTTCAAATAAATCGCCTAGAGGTACAAACAAAAATAACCCAGTGGCATAACCAATCTGGGTTAAAACGACAGTCCAGCCAGACTCGGCCACACTGATATGCAGATCTTCTGCGATAGAATAAATTAATGGCTGGTTAAAATAGTTACAACCTGCGCAAAGTGCGCAGGTCATAGCCATCATAAACATAAACTTTCTTGAAATTTGCCCTTGAGCTGACATCCTTGTCTCCTGAGGCTTTAGAAACTATAAGTCGCTGATAAGTTCACACGAGAAACATCCGCTTCTCGATTATCAAAAGTTTCACGCTTACCGTGGTGATATTCTGCGCCCAGATTAACCTTTGGAACTGGAGAATAAATCACGTTTGCTACATAGTCAGTTAAACGTTTATTGGTTTCAGGATTCGCGCGTGCATAGTCGCTGGAATCATCAAAATCAACAACGCTAGCATTAATGCTACTACGTAGTTTCGGCGTGAATTTATGTGTAAAGCCGATATTTAAGCTATTAAACTCATTCAGTAGAAGTTCATTATTGATTGGATCGACTGAGTAATCTCCACCCCAGGCAGCACCGTCGGTGGTTGAACCTTGAGTCAAGAAAGCTGCAATACGCTGGTCGCCGACCATATGGAAATAGTTACCCTGAATCGAGTTTTGATCATTGAGATGATAACGTCCACCAAGGCCTACACCCCAACCAACTTTTTCAATATCACCTGTATCTGTTTGCGCCTGCTTTTGATTGACAAAGCCTTGAGCCAATAAATGCAGCGGACCTGATTGATGAACATATTTAGTGGTTAAAGCAGGCAAGGCAGAAGAGCGATCACCACCGGCCATATACTCCAGACCTACATTCCAGGTATTTTCCGGATCAAGTTTGAAAGCATAGCTGACTTGAGGCGTACGTAGGACTGATCCACCCAGCAATAAACTGTAATCGACAGCTTCAGTACTAATTTCCGGTGTAGACATCAATGACCAGGCCTGACCAAAAGTCCAGTTATAGTATTTTAAATGTGCATGACGAATACGTAATCCACCATCGCCTTTACCATTATTGGTCCAGAAGTCAGCTTCTAAGCGTGCAGAAACATTCGGGTTTCCACCCAAGTCTTTCGCCAGGAAACCAATTCGGCTGGCAGCTGCAGTAAAATCTGAACGGGTAGAGTCAGGTTCAGTGAAAGGCACTTTATTAATCTGGTTAATGGTACGGCCACGAGCTTCAGTGGTACTTTTGAAATCGACTGCGCCATCAAAGCGAATCAATCCATAGACATCGACATTGTCTACCATTGAACTCAAAGTTTTAGAGTCTTGTGCTTTGGCTTCTTCTTGCTGGTTCTTTAACGCAAGTTGTGCTGCTTTTTGCTGTTCCAATTCGGCCTGGATTTGCTTTAACTGTGATTCTAAAAACTGCATCCGGTCTTCAGACGCTTCTGCTGAAAATGCCTGTGCTGAAGCAATACCACATAATGTCGCTAAAACTAATTTTTTCATTTCTTAATCCCTAAAGAAATTTTCTGATATCTAAGAAGGAAAATCTTTCCTTATCGTTGCTCTAATTGCTAAATGCAGAGATGCTGACTTTTAAATGATGAATACGAGTCTCGTTCAACCCAGAAACATCCTGTTCAGGTCAAAGCATATGGATTCGATATTAAAGTCATAAAATTTGGATTCTGGAGAGCTGTTTATTTACAACTCTCCAGAGTTAAAAATTTATTCTGCTTTTTGTGGATCGTATAAACGGTCTTTAATAAACAGGGCAGGAATCAAACCGCATAGGAAGTAAGCTGCACCCATCACCAATAGACCCGTACCGATCGAACCATTCATCGCAAGATAACCAATGGTAATTGGAGCGAAGATTGCACCGATACGACCGATATTGAATGCACCACCGACTGCTGTACCACGAACCCCAGTTGGGAAACTTTCAGTGAGATAGGTTGCATTAATCGCATATGGAATACCGTACAGGAAGCCGAAGATCAGCATCAGCACACCAATGTTATCGGCATTGTGCATATACACCACGACAGGAATAAACAGCGCTGTTCCCATGGTGCCGAAAGCAAACACAATACGGCGACCAATTTTATCAGCCACATAACCTGCAATGATTTTGGCAAACATCATGGTGATAAAGGTACCTACCATGTATAACGCCATTTCCTTGAATTTAATGCCCAATTCAGCTTCAAGATAACTTGGTAACCAGTTACTTACACCGAAATAACCGAATAGCAGGAAACCAGAGCTGAAAGACCATAAGATGAACATCTTGCCATGGGTCTTATCTTTAAGAATGGTGATATATGGATTGCCTTTTTTGGCATCATTATCCACGATCTGACCAGTTCTTTTCATTTCACGGACACGTTTCCATGACTCTGGCTCTGGTACCATAAAGTGCATCAAAATACCCAAAGCTAATGGGGCAATTGTCACCCAGTACAGCATACGCCAGCCGAATTCGGGAATAATCCAGCCAGAAACCATGGTAATCACCAATGAACCTAAAGTGAAACCAGTCATTAATGTTGCCAATACTGTAGTACGGTATTTGGTCGGTACGTATTCTGACATCAGGGTATTACAGGCAATATATAAACAGCCTAAACCTAAGCACGAAAGGGTGCGTAAAATCGCAAACTCTTGATAAGACTGGGCAAAACCTGAATAGGCAGACAAAATCGAGAAGGAAATAGTGGCCAATACGATGACACGTACGCGACCGAATTTGTCACAGGCCCATCCGCCAATAAAGCCACCGATCCCCATACCCAAAAGAGAATAACTTCCCAAGGCACCGGCCTGTACAGAAGTTAGCCCCCATTCTGCTTTCAAACTGGTCAAGCTGAAAGCCAGAATACCAATGTCTGCACCGTCACATAGTAAAATCAAAAAAGCGAAGACAAAGGCCGTCATCCACAGGCGTTTAGGTGCCTGCTTAACGGTGTCGTCGGAGGAGACCCCCGTTTTAGTTTCCTCAGCTACGATGGTATCGCTTGTCATTCTTATATCCTCTATATATTAAAGTAGCATTCCTCTGCTACCGCTAAATCCATTTTCTTCCTCACGGAAAAGCATTTTCCTCATCTAAGGTCTAAGCGTCTGTGCGCATTCGCCCTGTTACGATCAGGCTGGATCTGATTTTTCCGTTTCACCTTGAGTGAAAAATCACTGAACAACGTAGTATCCTTATGACGGAAATTAATTTTTTTATTTTGTATTGTGGTTAATATTTACATAAATGAATAACCAAAATTCGAATTAAATAATTAATTCCGTATTGCGAAATCAATTAATCATAAAATAGCCAACTGAACAAGAGTTTTTACTCTAATTTTTATTAAAAAATAACTTTTTTGAGTTTTTGAGAGAAAAAATCTTGATTTATGGGTCTAGAAACCGTAGTTTTATATAAAATATAATTTCGCTATACAAAATAAATGGAGATTTTTGATGGAACAGGTAGTTCAAGTAGAGCAAATCTCGACACATGTGGCGATGGTCAAGATCCATCGTCCAGAAGCTAAAAATGCCCTGAATACAGAAGTGCGTCAGAAACTGGCTGCGGCTTTTCTGCAATTGAATGACGATGAAAATATCCGTGCCATTATTCTCACTGGCGGTGAAACTGATTTCGCTGCAGGCGCTGACCTTAAAGAATTAGCCAATGCTGAAACGATCCAGATGATGCAACGTCGTACTGAGCGTTACTGGCAAGCCATTGCGCAGTGTTCAAAGCCGGTGATTGCAGCAGTAAACGGTTATGCATTGGGTGGTGGCTGTGAACTGGCGATGCATGCGGACATTATTATTGCCGGAAAAAGTGCCCAGTTCGGTCAGCCTGAAGTCAAAGTAGGGGTAATGCCGGGTGCTGGTGGTACACAGCGTTTATTCCGTGCCGTGGGTAAATTCCATGCGATGCGCATCATTATGACGGGTTGTCTGGTACCAGCGCCGGAAGCTTATCAGATTGGCCTGGTGTCTCAAGTAACGGAAGACAGTGAAACCCTGGCAACAGCAATCAAAATGGCTGAAGGTCTGGCAAAAATGCCGCCAATCGCGCTTGAACAAATCAAGGAAGTGGCTTTACTGGCTGAAGATGTGCCACTCAATGCTGGCTTAATGCTGGAACGTAAATCTTTCCAGATGCTGTTTTCTTCAGAAGATCAAAAAGAAGGTATGCAAGCCTTTATCGAAAAACGTAAACCAAATTATCAGGGACGATAAGCATGAGCATTCAAATTCAGAAAATCGGTATTATTGGCGTAGGTACCATGGGTGCGGGCATTGCCCAAATCGCGATTCAGTCCGGTCATGATGTGGTGTTGTTTGATGCCAAAGCGGGTGCTGCTGAACAGGCACAGGAAAAGCTGGCTAAAACATTAAATACCTTGGCTGATAAAGGTAAATTCAGCCATGAAAAAGCTGCTGAAGATCTTGCTCATTTATCGATTGCTCATCAGATCGAAGATCTGAAAGATTGCGATTTAATCGTTGAAGCGATTATTGAAAATCTGGAAATCAAACAAAAGCTGATGCAGCAACTTGAAGGCATTGTGAAACCTGAAGCGATTCTGGCATCCAATACATCTTCACTATCCATTAGTGCGATTGCTGCCAATTGCAGCCAGCCGGAACGCGTTGCCGGTTATCACTTCTTTAACCCGGTTCCACTGATGAAAGTGGTTGAGGTCATTGAAGGTTTTAATACCCGTGCTGATATTGTGGATGCACTTACTCAGCTGTCGACCAAGATGGGACATCGCCCGGTAAAAGCTAAAGACACTCCAGGATTTATCATTAACCATGCAGGTCGTGCCTTTGGTAGCGAAGCCTATGCAATTCTGAATGAAAATGTCACTCCATTTTATGAAATTGATCGCATCTACCGTGACGGGATCGGTTTCAAGATGGGGCCATTCGAGTTAGGCGATCTGACCGGGATGGATGTATCTCATCCAGTGAGTGAATCGATCTATCACCAATATTATGAAGAAGCGCGTTACCGCCCAAGCGTGATTACCCGCCAGCGTTTTATTGCTAAACAGCTAGGTCGTAAAACCGGTAAAGGTTTTTACGATTATACCTCAGGGAGCAAAGTAGGTGATGTGGCTCCAACCTTGGTTGAAAAGCTGGATCAATATCCATCGGTTTGGTTAGGTACAGAATATAGCGAAGACCGTCAGGCGCTTGAGCAATATCTGCAGCAGTTCAATATTCAGATCGAGCAGACTGAAACACCTTCAGCAGATGCTTTAATTCTGATTGCGACTTATGGTGAAGATGCAACTTCAGCCGCAGTCCGCTATCAGGTGTCTCCGCAGCAAGTAGTCTGTATTGATCTGCTTTACGGTCTGAATAAACACCGTACTTTAATGCCAACGTTTGTGACCAAAGCTGAACTGGTAACCGCAGCACAATCGATTTTCAATCTGGATGGTGTGACTGCGAGCACAATTCAGGAAAGCGTCGGCTTTGTGGCTCAGCGTGCTTTGGCCATGATCGTGAATCTTGGCTGTGATATTGCCCAGCAAGGTGTTGCCACTGTAGAAGACATTAACGTTGCCGTGAAGTTAGGCCTTGGTTATCCATATGGCCCAATTGAGTGGGGGGATGTGCTGGGAGCTGAAAAAATCCTGAAAATTCTGGATCGCATGACTGCGATTACCCGTGACCAGCGTTACCGTCCAAGTCCTTGGTTACGTCGCCGTGTTCAGCTTGGTCTACCACTTGTTCATACAACACATTAATTAGAAAGTTAAAGGAATAACACTCATGTTAAATGCATATATTTATGATGGTTTACGTTCACCAATCGGTCGCCACGCAGGAAGCCTGGCAACTGTACGTCCAGATGATCTAGCAGCAACAGTTATTAAAAAACTGTTAGAAAAAACCGGTATTCCAGCAGCTGACGTAGAAGATGTGATCTTTGGTAGCACCAATCAGGCCGGTGAAGACAGCCGTAACGTGGCTCGTTTTGCGGCACTGCTTGCAGGTATGCCAGTGACAGCTCCGGGTCAAACGGTAAACCGTCTTTGTGCTTCAGGCTTGGGTGCTGTGATTGATTCAGCACGTGCTATTACCGCAGGTGAAGGTGAGCTGTATATTGCAGGTGGTGTAGAAAGCATGACGCGTGCACCATTTGTAATGGCTAAAGCTGAAAGCGCGTATTCACGTGATGCAAAAATCTATGACACCACGATTGGTACACGTTTCCCGAACCGTAAATTTACCGACCAGTTTGGCGCGCACAGCATGCCAGAAACAGGTGATAACGTCGCTGAAGAGTTTGGCATTACGCGTGAACAGGCAGATACTTTTGCTGCTGCATCACAAGCGAAATATCAAGCTGCAAAAGAAGCAGGTTTCTTTGAAGGTGAAATTACTCCGATTGAAGTTTCACAAGGGCGTAAATTGCCGCCTAAATTAGTGACTGAAGATGAACATCCACGTCCATCTTCAACATTTGAAGCATTATCCAAGTTAAAACCGCTTTTCGAAGGTGGTGTTGTGACTGCAGGTAATGCATCAGGTATCAATGACGGCGCTGCAGCACTGATTATCGGCAGTGAAAAAGTTCAGGAACAGTATGGCTTAAAACCTTTAGCTCGTATTCTGTCTTCTGCAGCCGCTGGCATTGAGCCACGCATCATGGGTGCGGGCCCAATTGAAGCAATCAAAAAAGCTGTAAAACGTGCAGGTTTGACGCTAGATGATATGGACATTATCGAGATCAATGAAGCATTTGCCAGCCAGGTGTTATCTTGCCTGAAAGGTCTGGATGTGGCTTTTGATGATCCGCGTGTCAACCCAAATGGTGGTGGCATTGCGATTGGCCATCCACTAGGCTGTTCAGGTGCGCGTTTGGCTTTAACTGTTGCGCGTCAATTACAGCGTACTGGTAAAAAATATGCCGTGATCAGCCTGTGTATCGGTCTGGGTCAAGGCCTGGCGATGGTGATTGAAAACCCTGAAGCTGCATAACAGCTTTAGTTATCGTATTAATGCCATGTATAGATGATATGCATGGCATTTTTTATTGGGCTATTTATATAGAAATACAAATCCCTGCAAATGCAGGGATTGTTTAAATCAGCGTAAGGATTATTTACGGCCAGTAACCAATAAAGTTGCTGAACCGAAAGCATAAAGTTTACCGTCTTTATCTACAATTCGGCCTTCTGAAGTCAACACATTACGACCAATGCGGATCACTTCACCAATGGCAGTATAAGTTTCGCCATTTTTCATGGCTTTGAGCATTTTGACATTCAAGTCAATAGTAGAAAAACTGACACCAGCATCAACTGTGGTATGAACCGCTGCACCTGTTACGCTGTCCAGAACAGTAGCGCAAAATCCACCATGAATGCCACCTTGTAGGTTGAAATGACGTTCATCTGGATAAACTTCATATTCCACGTAGTTTTCACGGACGACACTGAGTTTCATGGGAATCAGTTGTCCCATCGCTGAACCAGGCAATTCGCCATTTTTAATTGCAGTTAGATATTCAAGTCCATTCATTTGAGCTGTAGTCATATAACTTCCCTTTAATAAAATATTTCGCTTTATGAAATAATATTCTGTTTTTCTAAAATTATGATATAACAGATAGTGATCGAAATGCTATATTTTTCCAGGATGGAATGATGACAATAAAAAATCTCGTTACAGCTGCTGAATGGCAGGCACGCTGTGAACTGGCTGCGCTTTATCGCATTATTGCGCATTATCGGATGACTGACTTGATTGATACTCATATCAGCCTAAGAGTTCCAGATCAGCCAGATTGCTTTCTGATTAATCAATATGGGGTCGCATTTGAAAAAATGCGTGCCTCAACGCTGGTGAAGATTAATCATGAAGGGCAGGTGGTAGAAAGCTATGAACAAGACAAGCCAGTCAATATGGCTGGCTTTGTGATTCATTCTGCAATTCATGACGCGCATCCTCATCTGAACTGTGTCATTCATACGCATACCGCGGATGGAATTGCTGTTTCTGCGCAGAAACACGGCCTTCTCCCAATTTCCCAGCATGCCATGAAATTTTATCAGCATGTGGCCTATCACGAATATGAAGGCGTTGCGCTTTCAACTGACGAACAAGAACGCTTGATTCAGGACTTGGGCGACCATCGTGCCATGATTTTACGCAATCACGGGCTATTAACAGCTGGGGAAACCATTGCGCGGGCTTTTCATGAAATCTATTTCCTGGAACGCGCCTGTCAGGCACAGGTGAAGGCCTTAAGCGGCGGTGCCGAGTTGCATTATCCAGCTGAAGAAGTCCGAATTAAAACAGCCAAACAGTTCGCCAGACCTCTCATTGAACCGATTTTACAGCGTGCCTGGCAGGCCGCTTTGTCCCTGATTGAGCATCAATATACGGAGTATGCATCATGATTGTTATTTCCAGTTCTGTACCAAATATTGAAGCCATTCTGGTCAAGTCTTTTCAAAAATATGCGCCAGCTGGTAGTTTCTGTACAGTTGACAGCCCTGAAGCTGAACAGGCAACCACGGTTGCTGCCTGGTTTCCAGATCTGGAAAAAGTGCAGCAGCTACCAAAGCTTGGCCTGATTCATTCGATTGCTGCTGGGGTAGAACATTTAAACTTAAATGCTGTACGCCCAGATCAAGCCGTTTGCCGGGTACTGGATCCACATCACCAAAAGGGCATGTTTGATTATTTGCTTTGGGGCGTGCTGTATTTTCAGCGTTATTTTGACCGCATGATCCAACAGCAAAAGCAGCAGCTGTGGAAGCAGTATCGCCAGAGCTATAGCCATCATATTCAGGTCGGAATTATGGGACTGGGGCATATGGGCGGATACGTAGCAGAACGTTTCGCAGACATGGGCTATCAAGTCTCTGGTTGGTCGAATTCCCCAAAAGACATTAATCAAGTCAAAAGTTATGTGGGCCAAGAACAGCTTTCCGAATTCCTGGCTCAAAGTCAGATTCTGATTAACCTACTACCACTTACTGAAGAAAATACCGGTATTCTTTCTGCTGAATTATTTCAGCAACTGCCTGAACAGGCGGCTTTGATTCATGTCGGGCGTGGCCAGCATTTAATCGAGCAGGATTTATTGGATGCGCTGGATTCAGGTCATCTTCGTGGTGCGATTGTTGATGTGTTTGAGCAGGAGCCGTTACCTGTGGACCATCCATTCTGGCAGCATGAAAAAATTGTGGTGACACCACATGTTGCCTCACATGCCCCAATGTCTGTGGTGGTAGAGCAGATACTGGAAAATGACCGCCGATTAAATCAGGGCCTGGATTTGTGTCATCAGGTGGATGTCAATAAAGGCTATTAATTGTAGAGATACAGACAAAAAAATAAGGAAATTGATGATGTGGGAAATGATTCAGACCCAGGTTCAGCAAGGCGTTGCCACTTTAAGTTTTAACCGTCCAGATTCACTGAACAGTTTCAATCGGCAAATGCATGAGGAAGTGCAGCAGGTGCTGAAAAGCTGGAATACAGACTCGGATATTCGGGTGATTGTGATTCGTGGTAATGGTCGGGCATTTTCAGCGGGACAGGATTTAAAAGAACGTGCCGGGCAGCTCGGTAGTGTGCCGTTGCCTCCCGAAGGCTCTCTAGCCAAATATTATAATCCTTTGATCAACCTGATTTGTAAAAGTCCCAAACCGGTGCTTGCGGCAGTAAATGGTGTGGCTGCCGGTGCAGGGGCCAATATCGCGCTGGCTTGCGATCTGGTTATTGCCAAGGAAAGTGCCAAATTTATTCAAGCCTTTTCTAAAATTGGCTTAATTCCTGATGCCGGCGGCACCTGGATGTTGCCGCGTTTGATCGGCTATGCACGTGCCATGGCACTGACTTTACTTGGTGAGCCTGTACATGCCAAAGAAGCGGCTGAAATGGGTATGGTCTGGAAAATGATCCCTGATGCAGAATTTGATGCTTATATCGATGAGCTTGCACAGCGACTGGCACGACAGCCGACCTATGCACTGGCCTTAACCAAACAGGCTTTGCAACGCAGTGCTGAAAATAGCATGGATCAGCAACTGGAGCTGGAACAAAACCTGCAATACTTGGCCTTAAGTAGCCAGGACTACAAAGAGGGTGTGCAGGCCTTTGTCGAAAAACGCCCTGCACAATTTACCGGACGCTAAGGAGAGCATTCATGAAAATTCAAACGCGTATCACCGAGCTTTTAGGCATTCGCTATCCGATTATTCAGGGCGGCATGATGTGGGTCGGTACCGCAGAAATGGCCAGTGCAGTCTCCAATGCAGGTGGTTTGGGAACGCTGACGGCATTGACGCAACCTACGCCTGAAGCGCTGACCAAGGAAATTGCACGTTGCCGTGAAATGACCGATCAGCCTTTTGCAGTGAATCTGACTTTATTGCCCGCTGTAAATCCACCCCCATATGCCGAATATCGTCAGGCTATTATTGAAAGTGGGATCAAGATTGTAGAAACGGCAGGCAACAAGCCGCATGAACATATTGAGGCCTTTAAACAGCACGGCATCATTGTGATTCATAAATGTACCTCAGTCCGTCATGCACTTTCAGCACAAAGAATCGGTGCGGATGTGATCTCGATTGATGGTTTTGAATGTGCCGGCCATCCGGGTGAAGATGATATTCCCGGGCTGATCCTGATTCCTGCAGCAGCTGATCAACTTACTGTGCCGATTGTGGCCAGTGGTGGTTTTGCTGATGGTCGTGGTCTGGTGGCAGCACTTGCTTTGGGTGCTGAAGGGATCAATATGGGGACACGTTTCTGTGCCACACAAGAAGCGCCGATCCATCCAAACATCAAGCAGTTTTATGTCGAGAATGATGAACGAGCAACGCATCTACTTTATCGTCAGTTTAGAAATACTGCGCGTGTTGCAAAGAATGCAGTATCTGATCTCGTCGTTAAAATGGGTGAAGATCCAAATCTGGAATTTGAACAGATTCGCCCTTATGTTAGTGGCTTAAAAGGCAAGCTGGCTTTGGAAAATGGCGATGTAGATGCAGGCGTACTGACAGCAGGTCAAGTGATGGGGTTAATCCATGACATTCCAACCTGTCAAACGCTGATTGACAATATCATGCAAGAAGCAGAACAGATTGTTCAGCAACGTTTGGCTCAGTTTTTCCCGCGCTAGATCGATTTATTTTGATCATTTAATAAAAAGCCATTCATTACCGAATGGCTTTTTTATACCAAAGTTTTAATTTTTTAAATGTGATTTTTTATGTCATGACTAGATTTTATCCATGCACTTATATTATATTCGACCTAAAACATAATTTCGTATTATGAAATTAATTGTCATAAATATACAAATTAGAACTCATACAAGGGAATTACGATGAGAAATTATATTGCGCCATTAAAAGACATGAAGTTTGTCCTGAAAGATCTGCTCAATGTTGAACAGAGATACGCAGGCTATGCAAAGTTCGCAGACAAAGTTTCTATGGATATTATGGAACAATATCTGGAAGTCGCTGCTGATTTTTGCCAAAACGAACTTCTACCAATTAATGCGACAGGTGACCAGCAGGGCTGTCGTCTGCAAGATGGCGTCGTGACTACACCGGATGGTTTTAAAGCTGCTTATGACAAATATGTAGAACTTGGTTTTACCTCATTAACTGGTGATGAAAAATATGGTGGCCAAAGCTTCCCGACCTTATACCGTATTGCTATTTCAGAAATTATTACGGCGACTAACTGGTCTTGGGGTATGTACCCAGGCCTGTCTCATGGTGCGATGCGTACTTTAGAGCATCATGGTAGCGATGAACAGAAACAGAAATTCCTGGTACCTTTAATTGCAGGTCGCTGGACCGGAACCATGTGTTTAACTGAATCACATGCCGGTTCTGATCTGGGCCTGATCCGTACCAAAGCGGTGCCAAATGAAGATGGCAGCTACAGTATCAGCGGTGAGAAAATCTTTATTTCAGCAGGTGAGCATGACCTGGCTGAAAATATCGTACACATTGTATTGGCGCGTTTACCGGATGCGCCTGCAGGTACTAAAGGTATTTCGCTGTTTATCGTGCCTAAATACAATCTGGATGAAGCTGGAAATGTGGCTTCACGCAATGGTGTGGTGTGTAGCGCGATTGAACACAAGATGGGTATTCATGGCAATGCGACCTGTGTACTGAATTTTGATAATGCCAAAGGTTTCCTGATCGGGCCTGAAAACCGCGGCTTGAACTGCATGTTTACTTTCATGAACTCTGCACGTATTGGAACGGCGATTCAGGGCCTGGCAGCAGCTGAATCTTCTTATCAAGGCGCATTGGCTTATGCCAAAGACCGTCTGGCGATGCGTTCACTCGAAGGTGCGAAAGAGCCAAACCTGCCTGCGGATCCAATCATCGTGCATCCGGCAGTACGCAATATGCTGCTGACTCAAAAAGTATTTGCAGAAGGTTCACGTGCCTTGGCTTATTATCTGGCAACGTATGCTGATATCGCTGAAGCAACGGATAATCCTGAAGAGAAGAAAGCTGCAGAAGACCGTCTGGCATTATTGACCCCAATTGCTAAAGCCTTAATGACCGAAACAGGTGTAGAAGCTGCCAAACATGGTATGCAGGTCTTTGGTGGACACGGCTATATTGCTGAACATGGCATGGAACAGATTGCCCGTGATGCACGTATTGCCAGTCTGTATGAAGGTACTACTGAAATTCAATCAATCGACTTGCTGGCGCGTAAAGTGCTAGGTTCAAAATTGGGTTTGCTCACTGCATTAACGGATGAGATTCAGGGCTTTGTTAAAGAGCATCAGCAACATGCCCAGTTTAACCAGCAGGTTGCACAAGTGAGCCAGTTGACTGAGCAATGGCTAGAATTAACCAAAACGATTCAGGCTCAGGCACAACAGTCTGCCAATGAAATCGGTGCGGCATCTGTCGATTACCTATATTTCTCTGGTTATGTAGTGTCTTCGTATTTATGGCTGAAAATGGCGATTACGGCGCAGCAAAAGTTTGAAGAAGGTAATACTGATCCGTTCTATGCAGCGAAGATCAAAACGGCACAATTCTTCTTTGCCCGGATTCTGCCAAGAACTTCAACCCACATTGCCAATATTCAGGCGGGTGGTGAGAGCCTGTTCTTGCTTGCACCTGAAGAGTTTAAATTCGATTAATCCTTTCACCCACGATCAATCTCTCGATCGTGGGTCTTTTTTTGTTACTACTTTTTTTATCCTGCACAAAACTCAATATCGATAGGTACTTTTCAGTATTACATCGGCCATAAAACAACAAGATCAGGAGTCTATATGGATTTAGACACGATTACTCGACAATGTCCTTATGGTGATCTGCAACTGACTTATCATGAAGTCGGACAGAAATCCTCATATCCCACCATCATTCTGATCCATGGTACGGGTGGAAATACGGACAAACATTTCAGCTATATTTTCCCCATGCTCGGTATCCATCAGCGGGTTTTATCGCTTGATTTGCATACTCCAGATAAAGCCGATCTGGCAGTGACTGATTTTAGTCAACAAGTTGAAGCACTGATCCAGCATGCAGTTGCAGAAGATGAAGCAATTACTGTGGTGGGTTATTCACTTGGTGCTGTGATTGCTGCACAAGTAGCTGCGAGTCTTAAACAGCGCGTGGCACGTTTGATTCTGTTAGCAGGTTGGGCAAAAACCAGCTCGGTGCAACAACTACGGACCACGATCTGGCAACAGCTATTTAACGATCAATCCGCAGCTTTACCGCATTTTGTGAATTATTGCCTGTATAGCGATGATTATTTGTCTGCACGTAGTGAACAGCAGGTGTTGGATCTGGCATGCTTCGTTAAGCCTTCTCAAGATGCAGCCAAACAGCGTGAACTGAATTATCGCATTGACATCACCGCCATTTTGCCGAACATCTCTGCGGAGACTTTGATCGTGGCTTGCCGTGAAGACCGGATGGTGCCTTTAGCGCAAGCAAAATTACTGTTTGCTTCGATTCAGAACAGCCGCTATATCGAAATAGTTTCAGGACATGCAATCCATATTGAAGCGCCAGCGGAAGTGGTGCAACTGATCAACCAGTTTAGCCAGCATCCAGAACAGTATCCGGCGAATCAGAAAATCCAGCCCATGATGCCTTAAAAAAAGGAGAAAAATAATGCAAGCTCAAGGACAGCGCAGCAAGATTTTAATTGTAGGCAGCGGTTTTGGTGGATTAGGCATGGCGATCCGTCTTAAACAGCAGGGCATTCACGATTTTAAAATCATTGAACGTGCCGCAGAAGTGGGCGGAACATGGCGTGATAATACCTATCCCGGTGTCGCCTGTGATGTACCGTCACATTTATATTCTTTCTCGTTTATTAAAAATCCCAATTGGTCACGTGTCTTTCCGCAAGGGGCAGAAATTCAGCGTTACTTAATCCAATGCTGCGATCAGGAAAATATCCGGCCACATATCGATTTTCAGACTCAACTGGAAAAAGCTAGCTGGAATGCCAAACAACGTATCTGGAATATTCAGACCTCTAACGGTCTGTATCAGGCAGAATTTTTAATTACAGCAACCGGGCATCTGGCAGATGAACATCTGCCACAAATTCCGGGACTGGACGAATTTCAAGGTCAAGTGATGCATTCTGCACGCTGGAATCACGAAGTAAATCTGGAAAACCAGCGCGTAGTTGTAGTGGGTTCAGGGGCTTCTGCGGTCCAGCTTGTACCAGAAATTGCCAAAACAGCAAAAAGTCTGACCGTATTGCAACGCAGTGCACCGTATATTTTGCCGCGACCAGACCGACCTTATTCTGAGTCAGAAAAACAGCTCTTCCGCAAAGAACCAGACAGCATGGCAGTGTTAAGACATTCCTTGTTCTGGGGCAATGAATATAATTTTGCCCAGCGCCGTAATCTGAAAAGCCAGATCGAGCGGGTCAAGAAAAACTGCCTGCAATTCTTGAAACACCAGATACCAGATCCCGAATTACAGCGAAAACTCACACCGAATTATGAACCAGGCTGCAAGCGTTTATTGCTGTCCAATGATTATTATCCAACTTTTCTAAAACCGAATGTCACGCTTGAAGATTCAGCTTTGGCCGCCATCACAAAAGACGGTGTAATCAGCAAATCAGGCAATGAATATTCTGCAGATATCATCGTCTTTGCTACTGGATTTGAAGCAGCACGACCACCTTATGCCTCAAAGGTAGTGGGTAAACATGGCCTAAGTCTGGAGCAGCAATGGTCTAGTGGTATGCAGGGTTATCAATCTACGACAGTCCATAATTTTCCAAACCTGTTCATTCTGAATGGTCCTAATACCGGAAGTGGGCATAACTCAGCGCTTTATTTTCTGGAAACCCAGTTTGATCTGGTACTGGACGCCTTGCAGTTTTTTGAACAGGAACAGATTCAGGTCTTTGAAGCCGATCAGAACGCTGAAAATCGCTATATGCAAGAGTTACAGCAGCTTTCCCAAGGCAGTGTCTGGTTATCAGAAAGCTGTAAAAGTTGGTATCTGGACCCAGTGAGTCGCAAGCTGACTTTGGTCTGGCCAGATTATGCGCATTCATTTAGAGACAAAAACCAGCATTTTATTCGCAGTGGTTACCATTATGAATACATGGAAAATGCTCAAAGAAAAGTTGTCTGATTTTTAAATTTTATTCATTAAAAAAAACCAGTCTATTTGACTGGTTTTTTATTAAAAGATGATAGAGATTAATCTGCTTTTTGCGGATCATATAAGCGGTCACGTATAAACAGTGCAGGAATCAGACCGCAAATAAAATAGGCACCTGCCATAACCAATAGTCCCGTTCCAATTGAGCCTCCATGGGCAAAATAACCAATAGTGAGTGGGGCAAATACTGCTCCGATACGGCCTATATTGAATGCACCACCTACTGCTGTACCACGAATCGAAGTAGGGAAGCTTTCAGTCATATACGTGGCATTAATGGCAAATGGCATACCATATAAGAAGCCGAACATGAGCATCAGGTACAAAATATTGGTCGGTGTATTGAAATAAATTACAATCGGAAGAAACAGGGCTGTGCCCATGGTTCCAAAAGCGAACAAGGCACGTCGTCCGAAACGATCTGCCAGAATGCCTGCGACGATCTTGGCAAAAATCATGATCATAAACGTGCCAACCATATAGCCAGTCATGGCCTTAAAACTGATGCCCAGATCCGATTCGAGATAGGCAGGTAACCAGTTACTTAAACCGGCATAACCAAATTGCAGGGCACCTGCACTTAAAATCCATAGTAAAAACATCCAGCGGTGATTTTTATCTTTGAGAATGACTTTATAAGGATTCTGCTTTTTCACCTTAACTTTGCTAGCTGCTTCCTGACGTTTTAATTCACGTGAACGTAGCCATGAATCCGGTTCAGGAACAAGAAAATAAAGCAGAAAAGCCAGAACGATCGGGCAAATGGTAATCCAGTACAGCATACGCCAGCCATATTCAGGAATAATCCAGCCCGCCAGTAAAGTTGCACATAATGAACCTAAGGTAAAACCGGTCATAAGTGCTGCCAGAACAGTCGTCCGGTATTTGGTCGGAACATATTCTGACATTAAGGTATTACAGGCGATGTATAGGGAACCCAGTCCAATAGCTGCAATACTGCGGATAATTAAAAACTGATGGTAAGATTCTACAAAGCCCAAGGTGCAGGATAAGCTGGAAGCAAGAATCATATAAAATACAATAACTTTCACCCGGCCAAAACGGTCACAGGCCCAACCGCCAATTAATCCGCCAATCACTCCACCGACCAGACTCCAGCTCCCTAAGGCACCTGCCTGAACGGTAGTTAAATTAAATTCAGCTTTGATACTGGTGAGGCTATAGGCCAAAAAAGCCAGATCAACACCGTCTGCAAGTAAAATAAGAAAACATAGAATAAACGCGGTCATCCATATTTTTTTAGGCTGAACTGTGACCCGTTCAGCTTCTAGCACTGAAGTTTCATACGTCATCATCGACATCCTTTTCTTGTTACGTTGTTGTTTTATAAGAATGAATCCACATTCTTTTGTTGCTTTTACTGATTTATTATTTCGCTATAAGAAATGTCATGTTATTAATTGATAAAATATATCCAAATAATTAGCCATAAAATTCGTGATTTTATTTGTAAAAATTTGAAATTAGCCAAATATTGCATTGATTTGAGAGGAAAGATAACGTTATTATTTTTTAATCAAAATAAAGTTTCACAATACAAAATAAATTTAAAATCAAGGATAGGAGTGCTGTAATGACAAGTCAGCCATGGATGGAAGAATATAAAAAATGGAACGTCAATCCGGAATTTACCCGGCCCGATCCTGACAAAACTTTGAGTACGATGATTGCTGAGAATCTGCTTAAGTTTAAGGATAAGACTGCATTCTTTTATCTGGATCGAAAGTTCAGCTACCAGGAGATTGACGTTTATAGCCAGAAACTGGCGACCTATCTTCAAAATCTAGGCTTGGCAGCTGGTAGCCGCATCGCGGTGATGTTGCCGAATATTATTCAATATCCGATTGCGACTTTCGCGATTATTCGTGCGGGTTATATTCTGGTGAATGTAAACCCGATGTACACCCAGCGTGAGTTGTATCATCAAGTTCAGGATTCAGGAGCAGAAGCCTTGATTATTCTGGGCTCAACCTTAGAACAGTTAAATAATCTGGATGAATGTTCTGCGCTAAAACATGTGATTTCTACCCATCCGCTCGATTTCATTCAGGATCAGTCAGTTTCAATTTATAGCCAAACAGCGCAATATCCTGATAAACATTTTTCTGACTTTAAGCAGGCCATTGATCAGGTACAGGTGATTGATTTTGTAGCGCCTGTACAGCAGCAGGAAGATACTGTCATTCTGCAATATACCGGTGGGACTACAGGTGTTTCCAAAGGGGCTGAACTCAGTCATCGCAATATCTTATTTAATATTGCCCAGAACAGTACGGTGTTCATTAGCCATTTTGGCGATCGTTATGCCACTGAAGAAGAATATGTGTTTTGTGCCTTGCCGCTGTATCACATTTATGGTTTTACCATCTGCCTGTTCAGTTATGGACTAAGTCGCGGTTTTGCCAATGTCCTGATTCCAAATCCAAGAGATCTGGATGCATTGGTAGATCAATATCATAAGCATCCACCGACGGTGTTTCCGGGCGTGAATACCATGTTTAATGCATTGGCTCATCATCCACGTTTCCGCGAGCTGGATCACTCACGCCTAAAAACCACGACAGGCGGTGGTGCATCTGTTTTAAAAAATACAGCAGAATTATGGTACGAAGTCACAGGCTGTCATATCTATGAAGGCTACGGTCTTTCTGAGACCTCACCAACGGCAACATTTAACCCACCTTTAAGCAAGCGCTTTAGCGGTAGTATTGGCTTGCCATTGGCAGGCACAGAAATTCAGATTCTGGATGATGAAGGAAAACCTGTAGCACTTCATCAGGCTGGAGAAATTGCTATTCGCGGCCCTCAGGTGATGAAAGGTTACTGGAAGCAACCGGAAGCAACAGCACAGGTATTTACCAAAGATGGTTTCTTCCTGACAGGTGATATCGGTTGTATGGACGAGCAGGGTTATATCACCATTCTGGACCGTAAAAAGGACATGATTCTGGTCTCCGGCTTTAATGTCTATCCAAATGAGCTGGAAGGCGTTTTATCCAAACATCCTAAAGTACTGGAATGTGCCGTCATTGGAGTGGATGATGAAAAATCTGGACAAGTTCCGAAAGCCTTTATTGTAAAACAGGATACCAGTCTGACCGAGAATGAAGTCATGACTTATCTGAGACTACAATTGACCAGTTATAAGCTGCCAAAATATATTGAGTTTGTGTCTGGATTGCCAAAGTCTGCAGTCGGTAAAATTCTACGCCGTGAGTTGCCTAAAACCGTGCAGCCGGATGCCAAAGCCTGCTGAGAAATAACATAGTCAAAATAAAAAAGGAATCTTTCGATCATTGCTGTCCCACAATTTTTCACAAGAGGAAGCTCAAATGAGCTTCCTCTTGTTTTATGGGTATTTTATCGGGTGAAAATAAAGCTTTTAAAGTTCTTCTTTCAAACAAATTCACTTGAATTATT
>NZ_VOZF01000003.1:0-213308 GCF_013419905.1 Acinetobacter sp. YH12046 | reverse complement strand
GCGCAATAAGATAGAGACTTTATTCAGTTTATTGAAAGGTCAGTACAATTTAGTGACAAGCAAAGCACGTAGTGTTCATGGATTTCTAGGAGGGATTTACGCGTCCTTGTGTGCATATCAACTGATCCATAAAAATAAGCCAACAATTCAAATTATGAAGTCATCGGCTTAAGCAGGATTCGGGTTTTTTAAGCTGTTGCTGCAGCGTTGCGATTTTACCGAGCTTTTCAGTAGCAATTTTCTCTTTACCAAATGCACGAGCCAAGACATGGGTACGTTCCGTCAGATTGGCAATATATTGGCTAGTATCTGGAGAAAGATCTAAAGTCGGAGCAATACCTTTAACTGCCTCGGCTTTAGAAGCCGAACGGCCACCGACAATAATCAGATCAGGTTTTGCAGTTTTTAGTACATTGAGATCCGGTTCGAACAGTGAACCAGCTTTGGTGAATTTGTCCTGCTGGTATTTGCTTAAGTTGCCTGCAAAGTTTGCTGCAGGCACCAGTTAAGCTTCAAGCCCTAGTGCATTCAAGGTATCCAGTGCCGAAAGGTCATATACTGCGATCTTTTTCGGGGCTTTTTTGAGTTGAATATTTTGGTTTTTATAGTCGAAAGTGACCTGTGCAGAAACTGTAAAGGAAGTTGTCAGTCCTAATATTGTGGCAAGTGCTAAAGTCTTAAATTTCATGTTTATTCCTCTAAATTCGCGACAAGATTAGCATAATTTTTGGAAATGAAAATCATTTTCATATGTGAATGATTAAAAAAGGGATACTGGCTATCCCTTCTTAATCATCCAAGACTTTAGAAAGGGATTTGGGTTAGTTTATTCAGGAAATGTGGAATAAGTCGCGGCTCCAGAATAATCGTCATCACCACACCATAAGCTGCACCCCACAGATGGGCACTGTGATTGATATTACTGTTGCCGCGTTTGCCCGACCAGATACTATAGGCCACATATAAAACAGCAAAAATAATCGCAGGGACTGGAATAAAGAATACGAAAATCAGCTTCCATGGCTCAAATAGAATGTAAGCGAACAGAACGGCGGATACTGCACCGGAAGCACCCAAGCTGGCCCAGCGCGCATCATTTTTATGTTTCAGATAACTTGGCAAAATTGCTGCAACCAGACCACCGAGATAAAACAGGATAAAGCCCAGATCATATAAATACTGGCGATAAAAACTTTCAATAATGCTGCCGAAAAAGAACAGCGTGATCATATTGAACAGTAAATGCGTGCCATCTGCATGAATAAACCCATGGGTAATGAAACGGTCATATTGACCACGTTGCATGGCAGGCGGCCAGAAAATCAGACGATTCATTACTGTTTCTTTTGAAAAAGCAATAAAAGAAACAATACAGGTGATCAGAATAATAGTGACGGTATGATTAAAAGGTAAATCAAGCATATAAGTAATTCTGGTTCTATCTATTTGACAATGATCATGCCATTAAAACAAATCTAAAGTGCGACTTTTATAATAAATCCGACAATTTTGGTTGAATTTTTATAATTACCCCGCATCTTCAGTTAAAATAGCAGCTTCAGCTTGAGGAAATTATTGTTATGTCGACTGAGAACAGCAACACTCCGGTTGCAGAAGAAATTCCAAATCTTTTGATTACACCGACAGCACAAGAGTATTTAAAGGATCTATTGGACAAACAGAATACACCAGGTATTGGCGTACGTGTGTTTGTAGAAAATCCGGGTACACCGCGCGCTGAATGTTGCATGGCTTATAGTGCACCTGATGAGGTTGTACCTACAGACTATAAGCAGGAATATCCTGATTTTCCGGCCTATATTGACTCTCCGTCAATTCCATACTTGCTAGATGCAGTTATTGACTACAATAAAGACCGTTTTGGTGGTCAGCTGACTTTCCGTGCACCAAACTCTAAAGTGCCACGCGTCGGTCCTGATGCCTCTGTAGAAGAGCGTATTACCTATGTGCTTCAGTCAGAAATTAACCCGGGTCTGGCAGGTCACGGTGGTAACTGTGCACTGGTTGAAGTGATTGAAGATCCTGAGCATGGCTTAACTGCAGTTCTTAAGTTTGGTGGTGGTTGCCAGGGCTGTTCAGCAATTGATGTGACTTTAAAACAAGGCGTTGAAACAACCTTGAAACAGCACATTCCTGAGTTGGCACGTGTCGTTGACCAGACTGACCATACCCAAGCTGAAGGTGCTTATTTCAAATAAGTCTTTAAGCTATTTAAGTTTAACTTAAAAAAGACCTCGAATATTCGAGGTTTTTTTAACAATACTAAAGTTAATGATAATAATTATTAATAACAATTGCATTTGGATGTTTTTTCGTTACAATGCTTCAAAAATTCATCACTTTTATTCATAAATTACCTGTGGGGCACCTTCGGATATGAACAAGCCGTTTATGAAATCGACTTTAGCTTTTGCTGTACTTTCAACATTGGCTGCTTCAGTACAAGCACAAGACCAGGTAACTGAAGAACAAAAAGCAACATTACAGACTGAAACTACTAAATTGCAGACCATTGTGGTAACCACAGCGGGCGGTTTTGAACAAAATATTGCAGATGCACCCGCTTCTATTTCAGTCATTACCGCGGAAGAATTACAAAAAAAATCATATACAGATGTAATTGATGCTGTAAAAAATATGCCAGGCGTCTCTGTGCAAGGTGGCGGCAATAATAAAGAGATTACAATCCGAGGTATGGGTGCAACCTATACGAAATACCTTGTTGATGGCAGACCAATTAGCGCCGGTAGGGCAGTGAATGGTAATGGTACAGACGGTGGGAAAATTGGTGCATATTTACCACCAATTGACATGATTGAACGTATCGAAGTCGTACGTGGTCCAATGTCATCACTTTATGGTTCAGATGCTATGGGGGGTGTAATTAATATTATTACTAAAAAAGCGTCTGCTAGTAATTGGTATGGAAGTATTTCTCCTGAATATACGAAGTCTGATAATGATTATGCAAATGATAGTTATGGCGTCAGCATGTATGTCACAGGCCCATTAATTCAAGATAAATTATCTTTAAGTATAGATGGTAACTTCCAGGGGAATGACGAAAGTGACTTTGTCGGTGGAGAAGGGCAAAAATCTGGTTCAAGTGAGTCTGAGAAGAAAGTGAGAAAGCTCGGTACTGAACTGGTTTGGAATGTCGATGAACATAACGATATTGGTTTGAGATATGATTTTACAGGGCAGCAGTACACTACAACACTGGGTAAAAGTGTGGATGTTGCCACTCAAGCCTCTATCAATGAAAATGAGAAAAATCTATATACCTTAACGCATAAAGCACGTTACGATAATTTTACCCTTGATTCATACTATCAAGATGAGACAACTAAAAAAGTTTATAGTGGTGTCGTGGCTGACGAAAAAAATGAAGAATTAAAAGTCTTTAATACACAAGGCTCATTCTTTTTGGGTAACCATGCATTAACAGTGGGTGGTCAATATCAAAAAGAAAAAATCACTGATACCACAAATGGTCTAGCCGATATTACTGGGGTCACTTCACTCGACCGTTGGTTATTTGCCTTATATGCAGAAAATGAGTGGAGCATTACCGATGATTTCGCTTTAACTGTGGGCGCCCGCTACAATAAAGATGAATACTTTGGTGGTGAAATTACACCGCGCGTCTATGGTGTTTATCATTTAACTGATGCTTTAACTTTGAAAGGTGGTGTAAGTACAGGCTATAAACAACCAACGATTAGCCAAATTTCAGAAGGTTTTGGTAGCAGAACAGGAAAAGGCAGTGCTGTCATCATTGGTAACCCTGATTTGTCTCCAGAAAAAAGTACGAGCTATGAATTCGGATTTAACTATTCGGCTCCTGAACTTGGTTTAACAAGCAGTTTAATGGTCTTTAAATCTGATTTTAAAGATAAAATTGTTGAAGATCGTTTATGTGACACGCCAGGAACAACAAATAGTTCTCCTGTAGAAGAATGGAAATGTTCGGCAAATGGCAAGCCATATCGATTTGTTAGCCAAATGAAAAACGTTTCCGATGCAGAAATGAAAGGTGCTGAATTCACATTAGACTATGATGTACTGGATAATCTTCACGCGAGTACAAGTTATACTTATACAAAAACTGAGCAAAAAAGTGGCGAATTTAAAGGCCAGCCTTTAAATAAAATGCCAAAACATATGCTGAATGTCGGTCTGGATTATGATGTTTCAGATACCTGGACGACCTGGATGGACTATAATTACCGTGGCAAAACCAGTGATTATTTAAGCCGTACTTCTATGGATAATGGGACACCGGGATATGGTACTTTTGATGCCGGTGCAGTCTTTAAAGCGACAGATAACTTAAGGTTGACCGCTGGTATTTATAACATTGCAAATAAAGAAATTACCAATGGCGATTATGACATTGTACTTGATGGTCGTAGATACACCGTGGGTATGAATATCAAATTCTAATTCATAGATATGAAAAAGCCGCTTTCTAGCGGCTTTTTTTATTCTGCAACCTTTAAAATTTTTAAGGTATTTTCAGCATAATAGAATTTTTCCAGATAGGCACGGGCACGTTCACGTAAATAGCCCTGATGAATCATCTGCTGAATAATCGGTGTCAGCAATTCATTCAGTTCGGTCTGGATCAGCGATTCATCAATATTCAGATCTCGTAATAACTGATCAAAAGTATGTTCCTGATTACGTACATACCAAGTATAAATCCCGTCATGCAGTTGCTGCTGCATATATTCCGTCTGGCGCATATGATCCCAGATTTCGTGCCCCAAACTTACCGTCTGGTTCAGATCCTGGGTTTCAATATAGTTCTTGAGCACGGACAGCGGCATGTCTTTGATCTTATGCCAGAGATTGGCCTGAAAATGGTATAGCTTGTCATCATCAAAGTGCTGGTTCAGCACATGCTCACTCATTTGGCTGAGTTTTAAAATATTTTTTTGCAAATAACGGGCAACTGTATTGTCCAGACTGGAATCCGTAACATTTTCCAGAACAGATTTGCCCATTTTCATGAAGCGGGAAACGCCCGGAACACTCTTGGCAATCACAGAATTATCCAGATAATCCTGAATCGAATGTTGGATCAGTTGCGTAATCATGGCTGAAAAAGCAGGATTATTCACCACCGCTTTGATTAGGCGCTGACGATGACCACTTTTGCTGGCCACATATTGTGCAATTTTATCTATGGTCAGTACCGGAATGACATCGGCGATTTTGGTTGTATCATTGGCCGGATGGACCAGTGCAAAACGGATATGTTCGGCAATCTGCTCAATTAGAAAAGAACTGGCAGCAGTATCCAGAATCTGCTTTTGTAGCAGCTGATTGATCAGTTCACAGCTCCACAGATCTTTTAGGGTCTGCTTGCGCAACCAGAGATAAAACTCATGAAACTCGCTTTGAATGGTTTCAGATTGAGAAAATACCTGATCAAGAAAATCAAGTTGAGCATCAATCAACTGCTCAATCATCGGGTGTTTCTGCATAACTTCTCTGAAACTTAATTGAAAGGAATGAGTTTATCAGCAAGTGGATTTTTTAGGGTCTGTGTCTTGGCCAGGAAAGGCAAATAATGTTGGGCAACCTGTTTCTCTGCTTCCAGAATCGGCATATGACCAACATTATTTAAAATTACCGGAGTTTCAGCACGTTTCAATAAAGAATATAGCTCTTTCACCACTTCGACATTAATAATTCGATCCTGTTTTCCCCATAAAATTAAAGTCGGGGCTTCCACTGTACGGGTCAGACGAGCAAAGGTATCAGGCGTATACAGCCGGTTGAGCATTACCACCTGATCAATCGATTTGCTGGTTTGTTCCGAACGGGCAATCAACAGTTTTTCCTGCGCATGTCTTAACTGGTAAGGCATCGCTGGTGGATTCTGCATCAGCTGTTTGGAGACATCTTCCAGATCGCCCGGTTTACTGACAATCAGATCTTTGAGCGCATGTGGGTCTTTGGTATAAGGCGTATTGCCCATTTTATAGATGCCGGCACTATTTACTAGAAACAGGCTTTGGGTATCGAAAGGGTATTGGGATGCATAAACTGTCGCAATTGAACCGCCTAGAGAATGGCCAGCGACATGCAGATTTTTTTCAATCTTCAAGGTTTCGACAAAAGTACGTAATTGCGAAGTGACATTGGGTACAGACAAATCAAAATCTGCTGGAACCCGGGTATCGCCATTGCTCGGCAAATCCGGAATGATGACATGATAATAAGGTGTCAAAAACTGGGCGACACGATTCCAGTTGTCGCGTGTACCTGCCAGTCCATGAATCAGGATAATCGAGGGTTTGTTTTTTGCCCCGCCTTCATTATAACTCCAGGTCACATCACCGATTTTTAAGGTTTTGGATTGTAGACCCGCCTGGATGCGTTGCTGGCTCAGATACAGCTGTAAAACTTCGGCAGACTTGGCTTTCGGCGGCGTAAACAGATATTGGCTATGGCTCAGGCTAGATAGGCTAAGACCCAGAGCGACTAAAGTGGAATAGATAATTTTTGAGCGCAATTTTATTATTTTCTTCATTAGCACTGTCCCCTGAAAAAACTGAGCAAAAACGCTCAAAATACTTCCGTGTTATCGATTTGCAATTTATAGATGAATCAAATCGTAATCTTTCACTTATTTTAAAGCATTCCTTAATATTGTACATCTGTTAATTATTAGCTTGAGCAGAAAAACTGCCCAAAAAACGTGATGAACTTCACAGAAAAATTATCAGAACAAGAAATCATCAAAGCGCTAAAAATTTTACAGCTAATTTTTTTTGCAAGTGACATTCAAAAAATCTAGCAGTAAGATATTCCCACTAAAAACATCGATGGTAAAAAAGAATGCTCACAGCTCAGGAAGCTATAGATCGTCTTAAAAAGGGTAACCAGCGCTTTGTCAATGGTGAAACGCAGCATTTAAAATTATTATCGCATCAGCAACGTGCTGAGATGGCAGAAAGTCAGGAACCATTTGCTATTGTTTTAGGATGTTCAGATTCACGTGTACCCGCAGAAATGGTCTTTGACCAAGGGCTAGGTGATCTGTTTGTCATTCGGGTAGCAGGTAATATTGTTGCACCGTCTCAAGTCGGGAGTGTCGAATTCGCAGCAGAAAGTTTTGGCTGTCCGATTGTAATTGTCTTGGGTCATACACATTGTGGCGCTATTCATTCAACAATTGAAGCATTAACCAATCCAGCAACGCCGCCATCTGCAAATCTGATGTCAATCGTGAACCGTGTACGTCCATCAGTTGAAATTCTAATGCAGACTGAACTGAAAGATGACCTGAATAAACTGTCTAAACATGCAGTCCGTTCCAATGTATTTGCTTCAGTAAATCAATTACGTCATGGTTCTGCAGTTCTGGAAAGCCTGATTGCTAAAGGTAAGCTACAGGTGATTGGTGCAGAATATTCACTTGAAACCGGTGAAGTAACTTTCTTTGACTTCTAAGAAAATTTTAAGATTTAATTCAGTTAAAGGCGCCTTAGAGGGCGCCTTTAATATAAGGATAAGCATTATTTAATAAAATAGTCTGGGCTTTGGTGTTGGGATGAATCTGATCCTGTTGCATCAGACTTTTATTACCAGCGACGCCTTGCATAAAAAAGGGTAGTAGTTTGACCTTATACTGCTGACTGACCACCTTATAGTTATTTTCAAAAGCCTTACTATATGCCTGGCCATAATTTGGTGGCATTTTCATTCCAAAAACAACCACATTCGCCTTGGCTTTCTGACTTTGTTGTACCAGAGCTGCTAAATTTTTTTGAATCATTTGGGGTGGCTGTCCACGCAGGCCATCATTCCCGCCAAGCTCAATCACCACAATATCTGGACGGTGCGTCTGTAGCAGTTTCGGCAGCCTTGCCAAGGCACCACTGGTGGTTTCACCGCTCACACTTGCATTGACCACTTTATGCTGTTTCGGATAGTGTTGGTCCAAACGCTTTTGTAATAAATGTACCCAACCTTGCTGTGGTTGCATGCCATAACCAGCACTTATACTGTCACCCACAATCATAATGGTCTTTGCCGACAGACTAAAAGGAATCAGGCATAGTCCAAAGAATACCAGGCAAGGCAATACACGATTTTTCTGATTTAGATCTTTCATATAGGACACGTATGATTCAAAGCAGCAACGATTCGACCATCATGCCACAAGCGATTATTTCTGCCCAGAAATTGACACAAAAGATACAACTTTCACAAAAACAACTGACTATTTTTGAAGATCTTTCGCTGGAAATTTTGACTGGAGAACAGGTCGCCATTACCGGGCGTTCCGGTTCAGGAAAGTCGACTTTATTGGGCATTTTGGCCACTTTGGATCAGACCAGTTCCGGGCAGTTAACGGTTTGTGGGGAGCTGGTATCGAGCTTGAATGAAGAGCAACGTGCTTTAGTCCGGCTAAAAAATATTGGCTTTGTATTTCAGTCTTTCCAGCTTTTGCCTCATCTTACGGCACTTGAAAATGTCATGCTGCCTTTACGTTTACAGCCAGATTTTAAATATAGTGATGCCGAACAAAAGGCGCTGGCATTGCTACAAAAAGTCGGATTAGAGCGTCAGGCTCAGCAAACACCAAAAGTACTGTCGGGTGGGGAGCAGCAACGTGTCGCCATTGCCCGCGCATTGGTCAGTGAACCCAAAATCATTTTTGCTGATGAACCGACAGGTAATCTGGATGGGGAAACTGCCCAAGAAATCGAACAGCTGCTCTTTCAGTTGAATCGTGAATTAGGCACTACGCTGGTTCTGGTTACCCATGATCCTGATCTGGCCCGACAATGCCAGCGTCATTTTGAACTGGTCAATGGTCAGCTGATTGAACATGCGAGTGGAGGCTGATATGCAGCATCTGTTTCGTCCTTTACTCAGACAAAGTTTTAATACGACAGGGATTTATCTGCTAATCATCGCGCTGACCTTAGCGATTAGTGCCACAACGGCACTAAAGTTCAGTAATGAACAGATTCAGAACGCCGTTGCTTTACAGGCAGCTGAAATGCTGGCGGGAGATTTGGTACTTTCTGATAATGAGCCGCTAGCTCAGGAATGGCGTGATCAGGCCAGGCAGCTCGATTTACAGCAATCTGAAGTCACATTTTTCAGTACGATGGCTTATACCAATGATCAGTTTGTCATGGTCAATGTTAAGGCTATTGATCAGGCTTTTCCTTTACGAGGAGAGCTACGGGTTCAGCCTGCAGCAGATAAAATCCAAGCGGGGGAAATCTGGCTGAGTTCACGGGCCATGGATCTGCTCAAGGTCAAACTGGGTGATGAACTGAATATCGCCGATGCCAAATTTAAGGTTACTGCAAAAATTGAGCAGGATTCTAATCAGGAGCTGGGTTTTTCTGGCTTTTTGCCGACTGTGATTATTGCTCAGTCAGAAGTGGCGCGCACCAATGCGATTCAGGTCGGTAGCCGGATTGATTACCGTTTATTAATGGCAGGCAATCCAGCCGATACCCGGCAATATGAAACCTGGTTCAAGCAGAAGATAAAATCTGAAAATGGGACTTCAGATGAAGCAGATGCTGAGGTTGAGGGACAAGAACTGGAACAGCAGGGCAGTCTACGCTTGCGTAATGCCAGCGAAGGCAATACCCGTTTAATGAAACCAATTGCCAATCTGGATACTTTTCTGCAACTGGCGAATATTCTCACCATTTTATTATGCGGGATTGCCATTGCTTTAACCGCACAACGTTATGTACAGCAGAACCAGGATCATATTGCCCTGATGCGTTGTATTGGCGCGACCAAAAATCAGATTCTAGCCGCTTATCTGGCTTTGCTGGGTTTAGTGCTTTTAATCGCCATGTTGATTGGTAGCGTGATAGGTGTTGCATTGGGTTATGGCTTGCTGCAGCTCATGCTACAGCTTATTCCAAACTTGCAGCTTGAGTTCTCTGCTACGGCGATGCTGCTGGGGCCCTTGCCAATTGCCATGCTGACCAGTGCAGTGGTGTTACTGGGCTTTGTCATGCCCAGTCTGTTTCAACTCTTAAATACTCCTCCGATTCGGGTCATTCGTCAGCAGGAAAAATCCGTCCATTCGATGTTGTGGATGTTACTGACCGGAACCTTAAGTCTGATTATTTTCAGTGTGATTTTAACGGAAAATATCGTGCTGACAGCTTGGGTGATTGGGGCCATTATTCTGCTTTGTGCTGTTCTGTATTTTACGGTCTGGAGTATTTTAAAACTGCTGCGTAATCTGAAATTCAATCTGTCTGCCTATGTACGGACACCGTATCAGACCGCTTTACAGATTACTGCCTTAGCTTTAGGACTCAGTTTGATTAGTGTGCTGGCTGTACTGCGTACAGATTTACTTGATCGATGGCAGCAACAGTTGCCGGAAGGGACACCCAACCAGTTTGTCTATGGTCTGCCGCCTTTTGATATGCCTGACTTAAAAGCTCAGTTAGAACAGAATGGCTGGAAAAGCACGCCGCTTTATCCCAATATTCGCGGGCGCCTGGTAGCGAAAAATGATCATCCTTTTGCTGCTGAACTGGTCAAAAAGAGTAATACCTTAAGACGTGAACTGAATCTGACCCAGTCGGATCGCTATCCTCAGGATAATGTGATTGTTCAGGGGGAGGCAGGATTGAAACAGCCGGGTGAGGTTTCGGTCGAAGCCAATACTGCACAAGAGCTGGGCATCAAACTGGGAGATAAGCTCAGCTTTAGCCTGCCTGAAGGCATACTCGAAGCCAAAGTGGTGAATCTCAGAACGGTAGAGTGGGAGAGTTTTAGTCCAAACTTCTTCTTTATCTTTGCACCGAATACTATGGATGCCAATGCGGGCAGTTATCTGGGCAGTTTCTATGTACCGGAAACAGATAAAGATAAACTGGTGAATCTGGTTCAGCGGTTTTCCAATACGGTATTTATTGATGTCAGCCTGATTCTGGAAGAAATCAAACGGATTGTGAATGTACTGGTGCAGATCATTACCATTCTGGCTGTGCTGGTCAGCGTATCCGGTTTTCTGGTACTGATGGCCTGTCTAAACCTGCTCATGGATGAACGTAAACGTGAAGTGGCTTTGCTCCGGTCTTTTGGTAGTTCCAAACAGAAGCTGAAAACCATGATGAGTCTGGAAATCGGTTTTATCGGACTATTCGCCGGTATTGTTTCATGTCTGTTTGCAGAAGTGATCAGCGCCATTGCCAGCTATAAGATGGATCTGATCATCCAGCCTCATTGGGAAATCTGGGTTATCTTACCTGTGTTTATGACTGTGTTATGTACCTTGATTGGGCGTTATCGTCTGAGTCATCTTTCCGAAATTCCGCCCTTGCAAAGCCTGCGTGAGATGAATCAATAAGATTTATCTTGCAGGTTGATCCGCCAACTGCTGTTGTAGCATTTGTAAAATCTCTTGCCAGAGTGGGCGGATCGGTTCAAGCAAAGCCAAATTATATTGATACAGCACGATACAGGCAGCGACGCCGAGCAGTAAGGCAACCAGACTGACCAAACGGCCACGCTGCATTTTCTGACCAAGATACCAGAGCGCTGTTAGTCCGGCCCCCATGATCATGCCGCCAATATGTGCGGCATTGTTAATTCCGCTGATCATAAAGCCCATCGCCAGGTTAAGGCCCATGATCATTACGAGCGTTTTTTTATCCAGAATAAAAGGCTGACGGGGCAACATTGGCAGTAAAGATAGAACAGTCAGGGAGGCACCGAGACCCATGACTGCACCCGAAGCACCCGCACTAACACCCGGCAATAAGCCAGGATTGGCTACACCGCCTTCGATTAAGGCATAACTGTCCTGGATACTCATATAGCCACTGAGCAAACTACCCATCAGGCCGGCACAAATATAAAGACCTGTAAAATAGATCCGGCCAAAAATTTGTTCAGCGACACTACCAAAAATATACAGTGCCCACATATTCAACATCAGGTGAATTAAGCCAAAATGAAAAAACATGCTACTAAACAGGCGTATGGGTTCCGCTAAATACGTTAAAGGTGCATAATCTGCTCCCCAGCGAATGGCATCTGGAGAACTTGGCTGTGTGATGTCCATTCCATTCAGAACCTGCCAGCCAAACAGGCCGACATTGATACAGATCAGGAGTGCGGTCATCCACCAGAGCTGCATTTCCAGTTTGCGATGTGTTGTTGGGGGAGAATATTCAGGCATGCTATTTTTTTGCTGTGATTGTATATTTCGAATAAGCTTAACACGAAAAATTGAATTTTCAGGAGTAACGCACTGACATGAAAGCCTTTCTGACCCGCACCCTTCTCGTGATTGTCAGTGTGATTCTACTTGTTCAACTGTGGATTTTTGCAAGTTTAGCCTGGTGGCGAACCAATCCAGTGAATACCACCATGATGATGCGGATCGATTATTGGACTGAACCCTCCAAGCCCATTCAACATCAGTGGCGCCCTTATGATGAAATCAGTACCAATCTCAAGCAGGCGGTAGTGACGGCAGAAGATGGAAAATTCATGCACCATCATGGCTTTGACTGGGATGGTATTCAGACTGCACTCAGCCGTAACAAGAATGAAGGCCGTGTTGTGGCAGGAGGGTCAACCATTTCCCAGCAGCTGGCTAAAAACCTGTTCCTCGTCAACAAGCGTTCATTCCTGCGTAAAGGTCAGGAAGCTGTCGCGACCTGGATGATGGAACGCATGTGGTCTAAAGAGCGTATTCTGGAAGTGTATTTAAACTCGATTGAGTTTGGAGACAATATCTATGGAGCAGAAGCGGCAGCCAAACATTATTTTGGTAAGACTGCAGAGAGCCTGACCCGTGATCAGGCCATCTTCCTGGCAGCGATTCTCACCAATCCAAAATATTTTGAAGATCATCGTAATGCATCTGCACTAAAAGCACGTAAACGTATGATTCAACGTTATATGCGCTATGCCGAAATCCCTTAAATAAAAATATCAAGATAAAGCCCAAATATTTGGGCTTTTTTTATGAAAATGTCATTAATTTGAAGCATACTAAAAGCAATAAGCAAGACTTGAAAATAGCGTAGGTTTGATATGAATACGGCAGCCAGTACGACTTCGGCACCAACCGAATATACTTATAATGATCGTTACATTAATCGTGAACTGTCTATTCTGGATTTCCATTTGCGAGTGCTGGAACAGGCGGTTGATCCTCTGCATCCTTTGCTGGAACGCATGAATTTTCTACTGATCTTTTCACGTAATCTGGATGAGTTTTTTGAAATTCGTGTGGCTGGCGTCATGGAACAACTGGATTTGGGCAATGAAAGCCGCAGTCCAGATGGTTTGACGCCAAAACAAGTATTAGAGCAGATTGCCGAAACTGCACATGCCGCCATTGAACGTCAGTACCGTATTTTAAATGAAGAGATTTTGCCTAAACTGCGTGAGGAAGATATCTGCTTCTTGCGCCGTGGAGAGCTAACACCGGCACAATCGGCCTGGGTGAAAAAATATTTTCAGGAACAGGTTGCTCCAGTTCTTACGCCTATTAGCCTTGATCCGGCACATCCATTCCCACGTCTGGTGAATAAATCCCTGAATTTTATTGTGACGCTCGAAGGGAAAGATGCCTTTGGCCGTCAGATTGATCTTGCGGTTGTTCCTGCGCCACGTTCATTGCCACGTGTTGTGCGTTTACCGGATGAACTGACTGATGGTAAAGAACATCATGTGATGTTATCCGCCATCATTCATGAACATGTGTCTGACCTGTTCCCGGGCATGACCGCGACGGGATGTTACCAATTCCGTGTCACCCGGAATGCCGATCTAGCCTTAAATGAAGATGTTGAAGACCTGGCCAAAGCCTTAAAAGGTGAACTGAGTTCACGCCGTTTTGGTCGTGCAGTCCGTCTGGAAGTGACTGAAAATTGTCCGCAGCATATTTATGAATATCTGCTGGAAGAATTTGATCTGGATGAAGAACAGCTCTATAAAGTGGCAGGACCGGTTAATCTGGCGCGGTTACTTTCCAACTTCAAACGTCCACATTTGCGTTATGATTCACATACGCCAATTCTGCCTAAAGTACTGAAAAAATCTGAAAATGTTTTCAGTGCCATGCAGAAGCAGGATATTTTGCTACATCATCCATTTGAATCTTTTGCACCAGTGATTACGCTGTTACGTGAAGCAGCACGTGACCCTCAGGTACTGGCAATCAAGCAGACATTGTATCGTAGTGGTCCAGATTCCGAGATCGTGCAGGTGCTGGCAGAAGCGGCCCGTAACGGTAAGGAAGTGACTGCAGTCATCGAGCTGCGTGCTCGTTTTGATGAAGAATCCAATATTGCAGTTGCTAATGTACTGCAAGAGGCGGGGGCTGTCGTGGTCTATGGCATTGTCGGCTATAAAACCCATGCCAAAATGATTCTGGTGGTACGCCGAGAAAATAACAAGCTGGTGCGTTATGTACATCTGGGTACCGGGAATTATCATGCCGGCAATGCGCGAATTTATACCGACTATGGTCTCTTAACCACGGACAAGGATCTGTGTGAAGATGTGCATCGTATCTTTCAGGAATTGACCGGAATGGGGAAAATGGCCAAGCTGAAAAAGCTGCTCCATGCTCCATTTACCTTGCATGCCCAGCTCATCAACTATATTGATAATGAAATAGCCAATGCCAAAGCGGGCAAGAAAGCCCAGATCATCGTGAAGGTCAATGCTTTAACTGAGCTGCAACTGATCAATAAACTGTATGAAGCTTCTCAAGCAGGTGTACAGATTGATCTGATTATCCGCTCGATTTGTTGTCTACGTCCAGGCTTGCCGGGACTTTCAGAGAATATTCGGGTACGTTCAATCGTCGGCCGTTTCCTGGAACATACGCGCGTATTTTATTTTAGTAATAATGGTAATTCTCGTATTTATTGCTCAAGCGCAGACTGGATGGATCGCAACCTGTTTAATCGTGTAGAAGCCTGTTTCCCGATCGAAGATGAAGCATTAAAGAAACGCATTTACCAGCAAGGTTTATTAAATTACCTGAAAGACAATCAACAGGCCTGGTTGTTACAGGGAGATGGAACCTGGGTGCGTGCTCAAGTCGCTGAAGGTGAACAACCACATAATGCACAGCGTACTTTATTGGAAACCTTTAAATAACTCAAACAAACTAAAAAAGGTTGATGATTCAGCCTTTTTTATATTTTGTTAATTTTGAGAATGGATAAATGGATTCGCGAGTTTTTGATAGATTTTGCGAATAGCAGCATAAATCTGGTAATCGTGCAGACTTAATCTGTTTTGAATTTCGGCCAAAGTCAGGTCTTGGCTGAAATACTTTAAAATCTGTACTTCAGTCTGATTTAAAAAATGTATTTTTGTTTCCTGACTCACTAAATAACGGGCTAATTCAGGATGTAAATCGGCACCACCGCGTAGGATAATTTTCAGGCTCGCTACTATTTTTGAAACAGGATGCGATGCAATCAGATATCGATCCACGCCAGATGACAAGAATAAATTAATCATTTCAGCTGAATCATCAGCTAAAACTGCAATCAGATGAGGAATCTGGATTCGTGCTTGAATTATATTAAGATTCTTAAGTTGTGCTTTCTCATGAATCTCATATAACACTAGATTGGGAAGATACTGTTCAATATGGGATTGAGCAGACAGATGATCGGTATAGGACAGCATATCCGGTTGATAACCGAGCTGTAGCAATGCAAGATCAAGATTGGAAGAGAGCGAGGGTGGATAAGGTTGCACCAATAATACGGGTGCGGGCAAAAATGAGGCCAAAGAAATCTTATCCTGAGAGTAATTAATATACAGATGTATTTTGGCTTAAATTGGTTTCAATGCCAATCCCCAGAAATAGGAATTTAATTTTTATATATTATAAGTAGTTAAAGTTTGAAAAACTGGTTTTTGGATCATTTTAATTGACTGAATTTATAAAAATTTACTTTATCAGAAGACACAGGCAATAAAAAAGGAGCAATCTAAGTGCTCCTTTTTTCTTAGGGCTTAATTAAGCTGCATCATGGGCAGTAATTTTTTGCAAAATTTGTAATAACACATCGAATTCGCTTTGTAGCGGTGTGCTCTTACGAGTGACCAGTGCCAGAGTACGGCTTGGTGCTGCGTTGATTGGATTGATGCGCAGATCCGGATTGGCTTTGATCATATTGGTATGCAGCGCAATTTCTGGCAACAGGGTGAAACCAAGATCAGCAGACACCATTTCAATTAACGTCGGTAATGAACTTGCTTTCAGGCGGTGATCATTTTTACGCTCACCAATCGGGCAGGCACTCAATGCATGATCACGCAAGCAATGACCTTCTTCAAGCAGCATCAGGCGAGACAGGTCCAGATCTTCCAGAGATTTGGCTTGAGCCGCATTCTGGTCAGATTTGTGATGTACCAGATACAGATTCTCTTTGGCAATTTCAGCAACTTTCAGGCTACGGGTATCGAAAGGCAGCGCTAGCACCACCATATCCAGATTACCATGCTCCAGTTTCTCTACAATTTTCTCACTTTGAGCTTCATGTAAATGTAGCTGAATTTTCGGTAGCTGCTGATGCACTTCATCCAGAAATTGCGACAGGATGAAAGGGGCAATGGTTGGAATAACGCCAAGATGCAGATCACCGGTTAATGGTTCACTCATTTCACGACTTAAACGCATTAAGTCCTGAGCATCAGCCAGTAGAACACGGGCACGTGCAACCACTTGTTCACCAAGCGGCGTTAAACGTACATTCTGGCGATCGCGTTCAACAAGAACGCCACCGAGTAAACGCTCCAGCTCCATAATACCGCCAGACAAAGTTGACTGGGTAACAAATGAGCGGCGAGCAGCTTCTGTAAAATGCAGCGTCTCAGACAGTGTTACGAGGTATGACAGCTGTCTTAGGGATGGTAATGCAGCCATAGTGTCCTAATGTTTATGATTTAAAATGATCAGCAAATAATTCGCTAAGATATGGAATAAAATGCGGAGGGATATCATGCCCCATTCCATCAATTAATTCAAATTTAGCCCCTGAAATTGCTTTTGCAACAGCCTTACCATGACTAGGAGGCAGCAATCTGTCACGAGCACCATGAACCACCAGGGTCTCTTGTTGGATTTGCTTGTCCAGTTGCAGCAATGAACCCGTACATAATATTGCTAAAAACTGTTGAAGTACACCCGCTGGATGGTAACTTCGCTTATATAACTTACGGGCGGTCTGAATCGCTTCCAGATGATTCACATAACCCGGTGAGCCAATAATATTAAACAGCTTCAAGCTATGATCGACAATGCCATCTTCATCTGTGGAAGCGGGTTTGTCAATTAAACTAAAGAGTTGCTTTGGAAAAGGCGGGGGTAACAGTGGCTGGTTATTACTGGTAAACAGTAAGCCCATTTTTTTAACTTTGTCAGGATAACGTGCGGCCAGAATCTGGGCAATCATGCCGCCCATAGAGGCACCGAGCACATAGACCTGACCCAGTCCCATTTTTTCAATCAGAAGATGTACATCATCTGCCATATCGTACAGCGTATAAGGCGCGCCCTGATTGCCTAAACCCAGTACAAAACGGCTCATCATTTTTAAGGTGTTTAAGCGAGGCCCTTTATGGTGAATCTTGGAAGATAAACCAATATCCCGGTTGTCAAAACGCACCAGATGATAGCCCTGATCAATGAGTGATTTACAGAAGAAATCGGGCCAGTATAGCATCTGTGCCCCAAGTCCCATAATCAGCAGAATGGTCGGGTGTTCAGGATTTCCTCCGACTTCCACGTGCAATTCGATGCCATTGCGAAGATCGGCCTTGGTTTCACGCATGAAAGCTGTATACGGAGAATGATTGAACTGCAGGGCACTGTGCATGATGTATTTCCTGATTAAAGGACATTTCGCTTAAAAAATGTCCTTTGTATTAAACATCTAAACTGTAGCTGGAATCAAGTCAGGAACCTGCTTGGTCAATGCCAGGCGTTGTTTGGCAGCAGTGGCACCAAGCAGGACAAATCCACGCAAAGTACCGCTGGCATCAAAGGCTTTGGCCAGCATACCGTCATCAAACTCTTCATTTTCCCAAGTTACTTCGACATCAACCGGAGCAGGAAGGACAGTCAATGGCGCAGCTGGCGTTTTTACCGCAACAGGCATTGCTGGATAATGGACTGCAGTATGTTCGCCATTCAATGTTTTAGACAGGGCGCGGGCCTGCTGCATGATTGGCATGACATATGGCAAAAGCATTCCATTTACTTCCGCACAGTCGCCTACTGCATAAATGTCCGGTTGATTGGTTTCTAGTTTTGTATTGGTCAGAATCCCGCGACTGGTATGAATATCGGCTTCTTTTGCGACAGAAATATTCGGTTGTAAGCCCACAGCAGAGAGCACCACGTCAGCAACTACTGATTGGCCATTGGCAAGTGTTACCAGATAGTCACCATTTTCAACTTTAGAGACTTTTTCAACTGTTGTTCCTAATACAAAATGAATGCCCGTCTCTTCAAGATTTTGCTGAAAAGCATCTGCGACATGAGCTGGTAATAAGCGACCTAAAGGCTGGGGTGCCAGATCAATCACAGTGACCTGATGATTGGTATGCTGCAAGTCATTGGCAAATTCACAGCCGATCAGGCCTGCGCCTAGAATCACCACGCGTTTATCCTCACGTGCTGCCAGATTATGACGGAAAGCTTTATAGTCAGTCAGGTTATTGACCATATGAATATCGTCGCTGGCATCACCGGCAATGGCTAGGCGTACTGGATTGGCACCTACAGCTAGCACCAGTTTAGAATAATCCTGTGTGCTTTCCTGACCGTCTTTTTCTAAAGTTAGCTGATGTTGTTCAGGATGAATCACTTTGACCCAGGTGTTTTTTTCGATGCGCATTTTCAGCTGTGCTGACATTTTTTCTGCATCACCCAAAGGGATGTGTTCTGGCGCTTTGTTTCCTGCTAAAGCATTAGAAAGCGTAGGTTTTGCATAATTAGTCGCATCATCAGCACAAATCATGACAAGTTCATGGTCTGGGTTGAGTTTGCGAAACTCACGGGCAACAGCATAACCCGCCATGCCCGAACCAATGATGACGATAGGATGCATACGATTCTCCATGCTTTTTTAAATTAGTTTTTTTCAGGTATAAAGGACATAAAAAAGACCATTCAATATGGTCTTTAAAAGAACATGATTAGATTTCAATCATTTCAAAATCGACTTTAGAAACACCACAATCCGGACAAGTCCAGTCATCAGGAATATCTTCCCATTTGGTTCCAGGAACGATTCCGTCCTGAGGCCAACCTTCTGCCTCGTCATAAATCCATCCACAAACGATGCATTGATATTTTTTCATATAACTCTCCAAAACTGACCAACTGTAGCTGTCAGCTTAAAATCCACAAATGGCAAGACCCTAAAGAATATGACTTTTAATAGTAAACATATTTGGCTAAATTTTTACGCAGTTCTATTCATAAAGTAAAGCGAATAAAAGTTTAATCAGTGAAATTAACAGCAGAAAGGTCAGTCCCTAGATATTTCACTACTAGAAATATATTTAAGGTTAGGCAAAGAGTTGTATTTTTAGTTTTATAAAATACTCTTCTGACTTAGATTAAGCTGTAGACCAAAGTCGGGCAGAAAAAATGATTAAAATCAGTTAACTTAGACTCAGCAAAGTCTTTATTAAATATTTTTTAAAATAAATTTATATATTTAAATCAGCTGGTTAGTATTATTTTCTGCTTTAATGTTGCACAGTCGTTGTTGTTACACATTGTTAATTTAGTTTAAAATTCACCTATTCCTTTCCTTGTTTAAAGATCTCCCATGAGCAATTTGTCTACTTCTCTGTGGTCTCACATTCGTACTGTCCAGAATTTCCCAAAACCAGGCATTTGTTTCTTCGATTTGACTCCATTATTCATGAATAATCTGGGTCCATTAACTGATGCTTTGATTGCCAGCATTCCTGAAGAAAAGCTAGCTGAAGTAGACAGCTTTGTGGCAGTGGAAGCACGTGGTTTCGTGCTGGCAAGTCTGTTGGCGCAGCGTACGGGCAAAGGCTTATTACTGGTTCGTAAAGCAGGTAAATTGCCGCCTCCAGTCGTAGGTGTAGGTTATAGCCTTGAATATGGTCTGGACCGTCTGGAAATGTCTGCAGAGGTTCAGGGACAAAAAGTGATTATCGTGGATGATGTACTGGCAACTGGTGGTACATTGAAAGCAGTTCATGAATTGGCTGAGAAATGTCAGCATCAGGTTCTAGGTGCGAGCATCTTCCTTGATCTGCCAGATTTACACGGTGAATTAGGCTTGGACATCTGGTCAGTACTTGACGATAAATCCCAGCCTGAAGCTGCAGTTGCTTAAGTCTGAATGATCAAAAAAGCCCCAACTATTGGGGCTTTTTTATTGCCGGATAAAATGATATTCAATTTCCTGAATCAGGTCGTTAATCTGTTCGGGATGTTCCAGACGATGATGACCACCTTCAATGGCATGAATTTGCATATAATCTTCAAGCTGTGCCTGTGCTGCATGCATATCCAGAATTTCATCGCCTAATTCCAGATAGGCCATTTGCGGAATATCATGCTGCAAATCACTGTCACAAATCGCAGGATAATCATCGCGGAAATTCGGTTGCAAGCTAGGATTCGCGATCACACAAGGGATCTGATGAGCTTGTGACATTTTTAGCGCCCAATAACCGCCCAGACTGTGTCCGACCAGAATATCCGGTTTAATGGTTTCAACCATTTCGTGGTAGAAATCGGCTACCGACTGGTAGCTCAGATTGCGATAATCCACATCTATACAATATTTATGCATTGCATCAATTGCATGAAATTTCGTGGACTGTTTTGACGAATCCAAGCCATGAAAAAACAATATTTTAGACATATTTTTACTCATTTTTATCGGACATGGCAAAGTCGTGGTCAGGGTGTTAAGACACCACCTTCTAATATGGTCATTATTGTAAAACGTCTATTTCGAGGAAGCAGTTAGCTATTGGTCTAAGCTGATATGGGATATAAAGGCAGAATTTGTGCAGAGGATTGAGGTCTTGGACTTTCATCTAACAAAAGTTGGGCAATATTCTAAAAAAACCAATCATAAAATTCGAAACTGAAAAACATTTGCCTTTAAGAATTTCATATATCCAGAAATTTTTCTCAAGAAAAGCCACGTGTAGGAAGTCTTTACGCTACGATTTGATGCAGATTTCTGCTATTCTATGCAACTTCTATTTTTTAACTAATCTTATCCGAGGCAGAGATGACGCAAAATAACGCTCAATCGACTTCTGAACAAATCATTTCCGAAAACGATTTAATTGCACAGCGTCATGCCAAGTTAAAGCAGATTCAAGACCACGCAAAAGAAACTGGTGTTAGCCCATGGCCAAACACATTTAAACGTGAACATTATGCGCAAGACTTACAAGACCAGTTTGCTGATAAATCTAAAGAAGAAATTGAAGCTGGCGAACACGTTCATGTAAAAGTAGCAGGTCGTGTGATGTTGAACCGCGGTTCATTCATCGTGATTCAGGATATGACCGGTCGTATTCAGCTTTATGTTCCACGTAAAGAACTTGAGCCAGAAGTACTTGCAACGATCAAAGGCCTGGATCTGGGCGATATCATTGCAGTTGAAGGTTATATCGGTCGTTCTGGTAAAGGTGATCTGTATGTTCATATCGAACATTTTGAATTACTGACTAAATCATTACGTCCACTTCCAGACAAGTTCCACGGTTTAACTGATACTGAAGTGAAGTATCGTAAACGTTATCTTGATCTGATCGTAAATGAAGAAACCCGTAAAACTTTTGAAGTTCGTGCCAAAGTTGTTGCCGGTATTCGTAGCTTCCTGAACGACAAACGTTTTATGGAAGTTGAAACCCCGATGATGCACGTAATTCCTGGTGGAGCATCTGCGCGTCCATTTGAAACGCATCATAATGCACTGGATATGCCGTTGTTCCTGCGTATTGCACCTGAGCTTTATTTGAAACGTCTGGTTGTGGGTGGTTTCGAGCGCGTATTCGAAATTAACCGTAACTTCCGTAATGAAGGTGTTTCTACTCGTCATAACCCTGAATTCACTATGATCGAATTCTACCAGGCGTATGCAGATTACAAAGACCTGATGGAATTGACAGAGCAAATGCTGGAAAAACTGGCAATTGATATTCTGGGTACCACTGATGTGCCTTATGGCGATGAAGTCTTTAGCTTCAAAGGACCATTTAAAAAGATCTCAATGTTTGACGCCATTCTTGAGCACAATCCACAGTTCACTCCAGAAAATGTCAATGACCGTGAGTTCCTGGCGAAATTCATTCAGGAAGAACTGAAAGAACAGGTAAAACCAGGTTTTGGTCTGGGTAAACTGCAAACCATCGTATTTGAAGAAACGGTAGAAACTCAACTACGTCAGCCTACATTCGTGACTGAATATCCAGCGGAAACTTCTCCACTAGCTCGCCGTAATGATCAAAATCCGCATATTACAGACCGTTTTGAATTCTTTATCGGTGGTCGTGAACTGGCAAATGGCTTCTCAGAATTAAATGACCCGATTGATCAGGCTGAACGCTTCCAGGCACAGGTTGCTGAGAAAGATGCGGGTGATGATGAAGCAATGCACTATGATGCTGACTTCATTGAAGCTCTGGAATATGGTCTGCCTCCTACAGCAGGTGAAGGGATCGGTATTGACCGTCTGGTGATGATCTTTGCGAATGCACCAAGTATCCGTGATGTAATCTTATTCCCGCATATGCGTCATAAACACTAATGACTTATTCGAAAAAAGGCAGTTTTTAAAACTGCCTTTTTTATGTGTTCAGTATTTATTTTAAATAAAATTAAAACCCAGCATTATTTAATTCTATTTTTTACATTTGTAATTTCATTTTTGTATTTCTATCTCATTTCTCGAAGCGATTTATTATTTTGAAAGTCAATTAAATCTAGGGTTTCATATTATACTGATACAGTTTCGCCATTGAATATTGTTTTTGAAATATCTATGGTTAGGCAAAAATAAACTTGAGAATATTGATCCCATGTTTCTAAAAAAACCATTATTAAGTGTACTTCTTACGACACTTTCACTTCCTGTTTTTGCTCAAGGGCTGGTTCTGAATGATGCAAATCTTCGTACTGACTTGAACTGGTTAAACCAGCAAGGGGTGATCCAGATCAGTACCTCGACCTGGCCGCTCAGTGGTGATGAAATTCAACGTGCTCTATCCAATGCACAAGTGAGTAACAAAGTACAACAACGTGTTATTGGTTCAGTTCTGGCAAAATTAACAGCAGACAATCAGCAGCTCAAAGTAGGCTTATTTGCGGAAAGTGATCCAAAAGATATTCCTCAAGCCTTTGGCGATCAGCAAAAGGCACAATTTCAGGCAGCTTTAGAGTTTAATGCAGGTGGCGAAAACTGGGATGCCAAACTCCGGGTTAATGCCGAAAAAGATCGACAAATTGAGAATGATCAGGATGTAAATCTGGAAGGATCTTATCTAGCAGGGAAACTCTGGAATCAATGGCTGATTGCCGGCCAAATTCCGACCTATTGGGGTCCGGGACATGATGGCAGCTTGATTCGCGGCGATGCTAGCCGCCCAGTATATGGATTTATGGCACAACGTGCAGAACAAACAGCTTTTGAAACTAAATGGCTGTCCTGGATTGGACCGTGGCAATATCAGGCTTTTGCAGGACAATTGGATGATTATACTGCCGTTCCAGATGCCAAACTAATTGGTCTTCGTGTAACAGCACAACCTTTATCTTACTTGGAGCTAGGTGCTTCTCGTGCGATTCAATGGGGTGGGGAAGGACGTCCTGAAAGCTTAAGTTCATTATGGGATGCTTTTGTCGGGAATAAAGATAATGGTGGTACGGGTGAACCTGACCCATCAAACCAGATTGCTGGTTTCGATGCACGCCTGAACCTGTTTCCTTTGACACAGGTACCTATGGGCTTCTATGGGCAATATGTAGGTGAAGATGAAGCGGGTGGTCTGCCTGCGAAGAAAATGTATCTGGCTGGAATAGACTATTCTTCGACTGTAAGAAATATGCCATATCAACTTTATACAGAATGGGCAGATACACGTACTAACGGCAAGGTGCGAGGTATTTCTTATAACCATACCAATTATACTGATGGTTTTTATCAGCATGGTTATCCGCTGGCACATGCTTTAGGTGGTGATGCACAGATGGTTTCAGTAGGTGGTGATATCCGTTTTGATCCGATGAACCGTTTATCTGGGCGGGTATTGTTTGCTGAAGTCAATCAGTCTGAGCGTGCAAGTGTAAATAATGCTGCTTTTGCTTTTGATGATGAAATTAAAGCACTAGATGTCACCTGGTCGCATTATATTCGTCCAGAAATGCCACTTAAAATTAATGCCTGGATAAGTGACTCAGATGTAAATGGTCAGGATGGCGGTGCCTCTATTGGAATTGAAATTCCATTAGAAAAAGGCTTGTTCAAATATTAATATTCAAGACACAACAAAATCCTGCTCATCTGGCAGGATTTTTTTATATTTTCAAAAATTACAGACAAAAAAAACGCAATGATTGGGGTTGTCATTGCGTAGAAAAAGGAAGTTTCTTTCAAAACTAAATCAAGATTAACTGTGGAGAGAGTTAAATTTGATTCCTTACTGTATGTAAGTATATTAGGACTCATTCTCATGTGACTCATCAGTATTCATGTTAATAGATGTTAAGTAAGGTTAAAACTATGAAGAATCTGTGTGGAAACTTGCCTTATTTTTGCGCATTTTGGCCTTAAATAAAAAAAGCCCTTTATGAAGGGCTTTTTTAAATATTGTCTAGCTTAGAAATGGAAAACACCTAAGCCTGTTTTCACTTCATCTAAAGTGGCCTGTGTAATGTCACGGCATTTATCTGTACCCGTTTTCAAAATATCCATGATGTAATCCGGGTCTTTAGCCAGTTCCATACGACGTTCACGAATCGGACCGATCAGCTCTTTCAGAATACCTTCCAGACGTTTTTTCACCGTACCATCACCTAAACCACCACGGCGATAATGTGCTTTCAGTTCTTCCAGTTCTTCTTTATTGGTGTCGAATGCATCCAGGTAAGTAAATACCACATTGCCTTCAACCTGGCCTGGATCTTCGATGCGAAGGTGATTCGGATCGGTATACATCGCATTGACAGCTTTTTTGATGTCTTTGTCAGAGGCATCTAGAACAATAGTATTACCTAATGATTTAGACATTTTCGCTTTACCGTCAAAACCTGGTAAGCGTCCCACATTAGAAAGCAGCGCTTTACATTCAGGCAGTAATTCACGGCCAATCTGACGGTTAAGGCGACGTACAATCTCATTGGTCTGTTCGATCATTGGAATCTGGTCTTCGCCCACCGGAACTACAGTTGCTTTAAAGGCTGTGATATCTGCTGCTTGAGCCACTGGATAGCATAAGAAACCTGCAGGAATATCACGCTCAAAACCACGCATCTGAATTTCTGATTTAATGGTCGGGTTGCGCTCTAGACGTGAAACTGTCACAAAGTTCAGATAGAGCATCGTCAGTTCGTTTAAGGCTGGCAGGCAAGACTGAACACAGATAGTAGTTTTGGTTGGATCAATACCGACAGCCAGATAATCTGTTGCTACTTCAATAATATTGCGACGTACTTTTTCAAAGTTGTCTGCATTATCTGTCAGGGCTTGAGCATCAGCGAGTAACAAATGTTGATGGTGAGAATCTTGTAAACCTACGCGAGAGCGTAATGAACCGACAAAATGGCCAAGGTGAAGCTGTCCGGTAGGACGGTCGCCAGTCAAGATTACTGGACGATTATCTTGATTACTCATTATCTATTCCAAAAAGTAGTCTGTACTACATCTATATTTTAACGAATGGCCACATTGTACGGCATTCTGTTTTTGAATGTCAGCCAGAAAAAAAGCCGCAGTAAAAAAATCTTATTAATTAAACAAGTGAATACAATATTTTTTAAATATTTTCATTAAAATATGTCTAAAGATGATAAGGATAACAAGAATGGCGAGCAGCTTATTAATATTATTGGATGATATTGCGACTGTTTTAGACGATGTTGCCGTGATGAGCAAGATGGCTGCAAAAAAGACGGCAGGTGTCTTGGGGGATGACTTGGCGTTAAATGCCCAGCAAGTCAGCGGTGTACGGGCAGAACGTGAACTTCCTGTGGTGTGGGGAGTAGCGAAAGGTTCTTTTATTAATAAGCTGATTCTTGTTCCTTTGGCTTTACTTATTAGTGTGGTTGCGCCTTGGTTAATCAATCCTTTACTGATGATTGGCGGTTTATTTCTCTGTTATGAAGGCGTAGAGAAAGTTCTACATAGTTTAAAGCATAAGAAAGCCAAGACTGAAGAAGATGCTGAGGCTGAATTCACTACGATCGAAACCGATTTGGCCACATTTGAAAAAGAGAAAATTAAGGGTGCGATCCGAACTGACTTTATTTTATCTGCGGAAATTGTAGTGATTTCTTTGGGTACGGTGGCAGCCGCAGCTTTTACCACCAAGGTCATCGTACTGGCAGGAATTGCCATATTAATGACAGTCGGGGTGTACGGCTTCGTCGCCATGATTGTTAAAATTGATGATTTAGGTTTGTACCTGACTAAGCAGGCATCCAGCTTCAAACAAAGTATAGGCTGTGGATTGCTGGCTTTTGCTCCTAAATTGATGAAAACCCTGACGATTGTAGGTACGATTGCAATGTTCCTGGTCGGTGGCGGGATTATTGCTCATACCATTCCATGGTTTCATCATTTCACTGAAGATTCGGTTGAGTATGTAGAGCATATGCCTAGTCTGGGCAGTATCGTAGGGGCTGTTACGCCTACACTTATTAATCTGGTGATTGGTTTTGTGGCAGGGTTAATCGTATTTATCTTGATTGGCTTTATTCAAAAAATCAGATCGAAATCAAAGCAGGCATAAATCAGGCCCGTTAAAATAAGCTGACTTTAAACTATAAGGAATCTCACTATGCGCTGGAAAGGACGTCGTGTTAGTAGCAATGTAGAAGACCGTCGTGGCGGTGGTGCCAAAGCCGGTGGAATCAGTATTCTCGGGTTGATTATTGCTTTCGTGGCCTGGAAGTTTTTTGGCGTTGATCCACAGCAAGCCTATCAAACCACCAAGCAGGTCACGCAAGGGGTTTCTAGTGCAGAAACACGGGGTCTGGAAAATCCAACGCCAGAACAGCAAGAAGCGATCGATTTTGTAGGAACTGTGCTTGCCGATACAGAAGATACCTGGTCTCAAGTATTTCAGCAGCAGCTGAACCAGCAATATACTCCGCCTAAACTGGTTCTATTTAGTGGGGTAGTAAATTCTGGTTGTGGTACAGCGCAATCGGCCATGGGGCCTTTCTACTGTCCGGCAGACCAGAAAGTTTATATTGATACGGCATTCTTTAAAGATATGCGTACTCAGATGGGAATTAGCGGGGAACAGAACTCAACCGAGTTATCTCGCAATGATCAGGCAGGCGATTTTGCTCAAGCCTATGTGGTAGCACATGAGGTGGGTCATCATATCCAGACCATTTTAGGTATTTCTTCACAGGTACAGCAGGCACGTCAACAAGCCACTCAAGCGCAGGGTAATCAGCTTTCTGTACGTCAAGAACTACAGGCGGATTGTCTGGCTGGGGTATGGGCTTATCATAACCATGAGCGTACGCAGTTCCTGGAGCAGGGTGATGTACAAGAAGCTATGGATGCGGCACACAAGATCGGTGATGACTATCTGCAGAAAAAGGCACAAGGCCATGTCGTGCCGGACAGCTTTACGCATGGTACCAGTGCACAGCGGGTAAAATGGTTTAATACCGGTCTGAAATCAGGTCAAATGTCTGCTTGTGATACTTTTAATCAAAATATCTAAAACTAAAGATCAAAAAAGGGGAGCAAATGCTCCCCTCATGATTGAATAGTTATTTTTCCAGAAAACGACGGAAGTTTTTCAAAATCTTGATACTGACAAACAAGGCAGCCAGGGCAAATAGCGAAATCGCAAAGAGAATATATTTTAAATTGCTGATGTCATTATTATAAAATTGCTTCAATTCATTTTTGGAATAGCTGAGTGTAGTGATTTGACCAGTTCGACTATCTTGGAACTGAATATTTTCAATATAAAAATAATTTCTCGCTTTTAATAAATTAACATTTTGAATCTGCCGGGTATGTGACTGGTTATAGTCATCAGTACATAGGGCAGCATAATGCTCACAGCTGATTTTTGCTACATAACCATTTCCGGCAATCAGGATAAACAAGGCATTGTCTGGACGTTGATTATTAGACACTAGTACATATTGCGCTTTGGCGCTGCTTTTTAAAGGAATGCTCACGGCTTGCTGATAATGTTGATCTGCTTTCAGAATTTCCTGAACTTTGGCAACACAGGTGAACATCAAGGAAAGTGTGACCAGAAAAATGACAGCAGCGAGGCACAGACGGAATATGGTTTTGACAGTTTGATGCATGGGAGAAAATTTCTAAATATAAAGAAGAGGTGAGCAATAAAGTGCTTTAAGGCTGTATGTTAAATCATCAGTTGTGAATATTGAAAAGAAACTTAACTTAATTCGAAAAAAAATGGGACTAAACTTGATCCGCTAAAATATACTGTTTTTTTAAATTTATATTTCAAGTAAATCTTTCAGCTCACGGCTGCAAATTGCCAAATCTTAGGAAACCTAATGGGAAGTTTCTTTTTTTTACAACTGTTGACAGTGGTCTTTGCTCTGTCAATTGCCACTACCATGTTCAACAAACGTGTTCTAAGTTTTCCTCAAGCCATTGGTGTGCCGATTGTTTCCGCTATTTTTGTTTTTATCCTGCAATGGTGTGCAAGTCTGCTACAGGGTAATCCATTTTTTAGCATCAATATTGATAATATTGAGAAAGCAGTCCGCCATGTCGATTTTTATGACTTCCTGATTAATGGGGTGATCTGTTTCATTCTGACATCATCCGCATTGAAGTTTAAGGTTTCAGATTTACGCAATCACTGGCGGCCGATTGGTATTCTGGCCAGTCTGGCATTAGTTTTCTGTGCAGTTTTCTTTGGTATTGCGCTATACGGTTATCAGTTCCTGATTGGTAACCACGTCGATATATTGGTCCTACTATTGCTGGGTGCTGCGCTCGGAGCAACGGATCCAATTGGGATTAAAGGTGTACTCAGTTCGGTACGCGCACCCCATCATTTGATCGTGAAGCTGGAAGGTGAGTCGCTGTTTAATGATGCGATGTGTATTGCATTATTTATGACCTTACTGAATGTACTGCAAGGTGAAAACTTTACCGTACTCGCCGTCCTGCAAACATTGCTTTATGAAATTGTCGTGGCAGTCTTGATCGGGATCGGTTTTGGTCTGGCGATTCTACGTATTCTGCGCGGTAAACATGAAATGGAATCACTGATATTAACTACTGCACTGTTGGCTTGTGGTTCATATCTGATTGCTTTACTGGCGCATGCTTCTGCACCAATTGCCTGTGTAATTGGCGGCTTGATCGTCGGTAATAAATGGAAAGAAATTCTGGCTGATGCAGACATCGGTGATGTAAACCATTTCTGGCATACGGTAGAGGGGATTATCAATTCCTTCCTGTTCACCTTGATTGGTCTGGAATTGTTCATTATTGATCTAAGCACCAGTCTGGTCCTAGGCGGGATTGTCGCTTTCATAATTCTGCATTTGGCACGCTTCCTGGCCAACCATCTGTCTTTTGCATTATTCCCTAGAATGCGTAAGAAGAGTTATAACGGCAGTTTAACCATTCTGTCTTGGGGTGGGGTACGTGGCGGGATTTCCTTAGCCCTGATTCTGGCAGTGGCCAATATTCCACAACTGGAAGCGTATAGCAGTATTCTGATTGGATATACCTTCATTGTGGTACTTCTTTCCGGGGTGGTTTGTGGCCTAGGTTTGCCAGCCGTAATGAATGCCTTTTATTACAACCCGAATGAAGAAACCCAAGGCTTTAAAGGCTGGTATCAGCGCATGTGCCACAAGATGAACCGTCGCGGTTTTCAGTATATTGTAGGCGAGGATGCAAATGGAAATGAAACCATCACCATCTTCCAGCCGGAAATGCTGATTGATAAGAAAGATGCCGATGGTGTAGCAACGGTACATCATCCTGACAAAGTACAAGAAGTGAAACGTTTAGAGAATCCGGAGAATTTCTAATTATTAGAATTTTCTATCAAGACTGAAAGCCTATGACATCAAGTGCAAGCCAGGAAATGGCACAAATGATTCTGAGTGTGGTCAGCCAGATTCCTTATGCGAAGGTAGCGACCTATGGACAGATCGCTAAACTGGCTGGCTTACCCAAACATGCGCGTCTGGTGGGTAGGGTTTTAAGTCAGCTTGATACAGAAACTGATTTGCCCTGGCATCGTGTCCTGAATGCTCAAGGTAAGATCAGTCTCAATAAACTGGATGAATATGGACATAATATTCAACAGCAAAAGTTAGGCGCAGAAGGGATTCTATGTGCTGGAAATCGGGTCAGTTTAAAGCAGTATCAATGGGATGGATTTGTTTGAAAGAGAAATCCCCACTTGATTGAAGTGGGGATTTTTTATTACTTACGGATGACCATTACAGGAACATTGGCCTGTCCCAAGATGCTTTGCGCAACACTTCCTAGGAACAGTTTCTTGAAGCCAGTGCGGCCATGTGAACCAATCACAATCAGATCAGTATTCAAGGATTCTGCCGCCTTGACAATTTCACTATAAATCACCTGACCTTCGAGTAATTGAGTTTCTGCATCAATACCTGCCGCAGCAAATTTTGCTTTTGCTTCGTCAAGTGTCTTCAGAATCGCAGTACGGGCACGTTCAACCAGGTCATTGGTTTGAGCTGCTGTGATGTATTCAGCTGCGATATAGGGATCAAGTGCCAGCACCTGAACCACTGTTACTTTACTGTTAAATGCTTTGGCAATTTCGACGGCTTTATCGACTGCAGCGTAGGAAGTTTCTGAACCGTCAACGGGTACTAAAATATGTTCAAATGACATTAGAATTCTCCTTATCGGAAATAAGTTTTATAAAAATATGACGCGTTAAAATCGTATACGAATTGTTGTTTATACTTTGATCATAACGCGTATTTTATAAAAATAAAACCAAGTAAATACCTCAGTATTATGTTTAACAAAGCAATAATTTTTAATGGTTGGTATATTTTATAAGTTTTTGATTTATATTTATATTTTGAGATTAAAATAATATGATTTTAGAATATTAATGAACTCACTTAAAAAAGCCATCTGATTTTAATACTGCGTTATTACCTGTAATTTTAGATTCAAAAAATCCCTGTTATATAAAACTATAGGAACAGGTTTAAAATTGAGATTTTAATAATGAAAAATCTATCAAACTGCATAAAGATAGACTGCTATTTCTAATAGTAACCTTCTATCAGCATAATTTTAGTGTTCTAAAACTTCCCTTTCCAAGGGTGGGTTAATACCGTTATTTTCTTTTTTAAATTGAGCACGATCTGTAATGGATTTCTCACATTCATTATAGTGATCAATTGCAAAGTTTTTAATTAAGGCGGAACGTCCAGACTGATCTTAGGGTATTTCATATTTAAACGCTTTTTCAGTAAGTTTTATACCAATCAGAGTATGGAGATCATTCGCTGTACCGTAGTGCTGTTTTATTTGCTGAATCATCCATTTCTGTGGTGCACCTTTCAGTCTAAAGAGCATGACTTCTTGAGCCAAACTTTTCACATCATCAAATCCTGAAAATCTGCTGCTTGGATGAATAACAGTTGCATTGGCTAAACTTATAAAACTCAATAGGAGCAGGCTTAGGTATATTTTGAATTTCGTCATCTTCAGTTTTGCTTTAATCCAGAGATACTATTGGTCATATTTGGAAAAGCATTATAGCGATAGGAAAAGGTCCTAGATTCACTTTTTATTTTTTTTCTTCAGCAAGTTATTCTTAAAATTAAATATTATGTGATACGACTTTGATTCAGATTTGGCTTTAAAAAAAGATACTAATTTTCATAGTATTTGCTAATAGGTTTCGAATTAAAGCATGATTTGTACAAAGTTTAAGAGTTTATGATTAATTTGCATAAAGACTGAACATTTGTGGTTTAAAATGCTTGACGATACAACCTGAAATTACGATAATGCGCACACAGTTTACGGCTATGTAGCTCAGTTGGTTAGAGCACCGCACTCATAATGCGGGGGTCACAGGTTCAAGTCCCGTCATAGCCACCATTTTTAAAGACCAAGCTCTCAGCTTGGTCTCTTTTTTTGTGCCATAAAAATATCAATAAAAAATTAAGAGAAAGTTCTTCTAAATATCTGTCTGTTTAAATTTTTGAATCTTTTTTATTTTTTAACCCGAATCATTTTTTAAAGATAAAAAATGCCCAAGCATTTACTTGGGCATTATGGCTGATCTGGTTTAGTTAAAACTTAGATACCTGCTTTCCAACCATTAACGATCGGATAGCGACGTTCACGACCATAAGAACGCGAGCTAATACGTGGACCAATCGCACCCTGACGACGTTTGTATTCGTTAATATCAACCAGACGAATCACTTTTTTCACGACTTCAGCTTCAAAACCTTTGGCAATGATGTCATCCTGGCTCAGATCTTCTTCAATATAAGCATAAAGAATCGCATCAAGTACTTCATAAGCCGGTAATGAATCCTGATCGACCTGATCTGGACGAAGTTCTGCAGATGGTGGGCGAGTAATGACACGCTCAGGAATCACAGGAGTTTCTGCGATGCTGTTACGGTATTTCGCCAGTTCAAACACAATGGTTTTATAAACATCTTTTAATACCGCAAAACCACCGACCATATCGCCATATAGTGTGCAGTAACCAACGGCAAGTTCAGATTTATTACCGGTTGCCAGAACCAGATTGCCGAACTTGTTAGACAGCGCCATTAATAGCGTACCGCGTGCACGTGCTTGCAGGTTTTCTTCAGTGGCATCTACAGGGGCATTGCCAAAGAAGGGATACAGGGTTTGCAAGAAGCCACTTACAATCGGGTTAATCTCGGCAATACCGAAAGTTACACCCATGGTTTTTGCCTGTTCAGTAGCATCTTCTACACTGATCTGAGCAGTATAGGTATAAGGCATCATCACTGCTTGGACTTTGTCAGGGCCAATCGCATCTGCTGCGATGGCAAGAGTCAGGGCAGAGTCAATACCACCAGACAGACCCAGAATTACACCTGGAAAACCTGAACGCTGTACATAATCACGGGTTGCCATCACCAGACTTTGATAAATCTCGGCCATAGTTTCTAGGGCTGGAGTAATCGTGCCTTTGCTGAACTCTAATTTTTCTGCATCATATTCAGCGATATACAGGCCTTTTTCAAAGCTAGGTGCTTGCAGAGCCACTTCGCCTGATTTATTGAGTACAAAGCTGGTGCCGTCAAAGATCAGATCATCTTGGCCACCTACCTGGTTACAGTACACCAGATTGATATTCAACTGTTTGACCAGCGCAGCCATGGTATCGATACGGTGTTGCGGTTTGCCAACTTCATATGGAGAAGCATTCAGAACCAGTGCAGTATCAATATTCAATTGAGCCAGCTGTTGAACCGTAGATAATGACCAGACATCTTCACAGATCAGGACACCAAACTTGTGTCCCAGATATTCGAAGACCAGATGCTGATGTCCTTCACCAAAATAGCGTTTCTCATCAAATACACCATAGTTTGGCAATGTCTGTTTATTATAAACCCCTAAAACTTCGCCATCTTTCATAACGGCGGCTGAGTTATAGCGTTCACCATCTTCGGTTTGATTGACAAAACCAAAGACCATGACGATATCTTTTACTTCAGTCAGTTTTTCAAACGCCAGCTTTGTGCGTTTAGCCAGACTTGGACGAATTAATAAATCTTCAGCCGGATAACCTAAAGTTGAAAGTTCAGGGAAAATAATAAGATCAGCATTATCTTTTTTGGCCTGATTTGCCAAATCTATCATTGTCTGCGTGTTTGCATCTAAATTGCCCACATGTGGAGAGAATTGAGCAATCGCAATTTTAAAACTTTTCATTCCAATTAAGTCCTATTCCTATAGGTGAATACACTAAATCACTGATTTTTAAAATTCTAATTATCCAGCTGAGTGCAGTTTGATACGAACAAAATGCCAAATGGCCAAAATTAAAAAAGTCATGACCGCATGATCATTAAATCTTGATTTGCGAGCTAAAAATATCATACTTGGCTTATTTTATCGAAATTTGAGGCAGATGCTAGAGCTGTTTCAGGAGAATTGAAACAGATGCACAAAGTTATGGTCAAAAATGACTTATTATGGTGCTTTTTTATTCTGGTAAATGCACAAAAATACTCAATTGGATTTAAATAAGTTTATTTTTCATAAATAGAAATCAACAGAATACTTGAGTGAAAAGTATTCAATATCATCTGCTTATCTGATTTTTTAAAATAATATTGGGAATTTTTTTTAGAAAAATATCGCGTGCAATATCTCCCTGTTGTTCAATGTTATAGTCTAAAAAGGATTTGTTGGGATTAAATTGATATTTGTAAGGATTATATTTTCCCATACTTAAAAAATAAGCGGCTTGTAAAAAAGCGCCCTTAAACAACACATTAATATTCTGCTGATATTGATAAATATGCGCCATTTCATGAATGAAAAGCGCCTGATAAGAACGGCTTTCTTTAGAATAATCGTCCCGATAATTCAAGTTGCGGACGTGAATATAACCACTTGGTGCCATAATCACATGCTTGGATTGCCAAGGCAGGAAAGGGTGATTCATGACACGGACTGCTGAATAGTCAATCAGGTCAGCAAAGACTTGCTGGCAAAGCTTGATTTCCCCTGAAGTTAAGTTCCGGCTTTTAAACTGATCAAAACGAATCATTCTCAGGATGAAGGGAAGCAGGTAAAACAGCATTAAAACTCAATCCTTAACGATATAAGAGTAATTTCTAGAAATTTGTAGAAATTGAAAATTCTTCAGGTTTACTATTTTAAGTTTTTCACATCTTGGTTGTGTTGGTTTTTGTCAGTCATAAAAAAACCACCCAGAAGGGTGGTTTTTACGTCTTTCAACGCTAACCGAATTAACGGTTGATGTCGCGTTGAACTTCACCAGTGTAAAGCTGACGAGGACGACCGATCTTGTAAGGACCGCTGTGCATTTCTAACCAGTGGCTGATCCAACCAACTGTACGTGCAAGCGCGAAGATCACAGTAAACATTTCTGTTGGGATACCAATCGCTTTAAGGATGATACCTGAGTAGAAGTCTACGTTAGGGTAAAGGTTACGTTTGATGAAGTATTCGTCAGAAAGCGCGATACGTTCAAGTTCCATAGCAAGAGCAAGCTGTGGATCGTTGATGCCAAGAGCACCAAGAACTTCGTCACAAGTTTCTTTCATTACTTTCGCACGTGGATCGAAGTTTTTGTACACACGGTGACCGAAGCCCATGAGTTTAACTTCTTTAGTTTTCACTTTTTCCATGAAGCCAGCAACGTTTTCTACAGTGCCGATTTCATCAAGCATCTTAAGAACAGCTTCGTTCGCACCACCGTGAGCAGGACCCCAAAGTGCAGAGATACCAGCAGCGATACATGCATATGGGTTAGCGCCAGTAGAACCAGCTAAACGTACTGTAGACGTAGAAGCATTTTGTTCGTGGTCAGCGTGAAGCGTGAAGATACGGTCCATTGCTTTCGCAAGGATTGGATCTACTTTGTAGTCACGGTCTGCAGGAGTTGCAAACATCATGTACAGGAAGTTTTCAGCGTAAGTCAAATCGTTACGTGGGTAAACGAATGGTTGACCAACAGTGTATTTGTAGCTCCAAGCTGCCAAAGTAGGAATCTTAGCGATTAAACGAATCGCAGTGATTTCACGATGGTTAACATCTTCGATGTCCAGATTGTTGTGATAGAACGCAGACAACGCACCAACAACACCAACCATGATTGCCATAGGGTGAGCATCACGACGGAAACCGTTATAGAAGCGGCTTACTTGATCGTGAACCATAGTGTGGTTACGAACTTTAGCGTCGAATTCTTCTTTTTGCTCAGCTGTTGGAAGCTCGCCATTAAGAAGTAAGTAGCAAGTTTCTAGGTAATCAGCTTTAGTTGCTAACTGGTCAATTGGGTAGCCACGGTGTAAAAGAACACCTTTATTACCATCGATGAAAGTGATTTTAGACTCGCATGCAGCTGTTGCCATAAAACCAGGATCAAAAGTAAAGTGACCTGCAGCCAACACATCTTTAACGTCGATTACATCTGGGCCCAATGTGCCGCTGTAAATTGGTAATTCAATTTCTTTGCCATCAAGCTGTAAAACGGCTTTCTTGCCAGTTGCTTCAGACATTCAATAGATCTCCTGTCCTGGTGAATGTATATCCGAGTTGCCTATCAATCTTTTAATGCACAAAACGGACGGATCAAAAATTTGCTATAAGATTAGTGGCTACTGAAATTTTGTCAATTATACTTATGGATGAAAAATGACATTCTCACAGTGGTTTAGTCATTTATCTTGGTATAAAAAGTTTAATAAAATCACAGTACCAAACCTCTATAATAAGTCAAATTGAACAGAAGGTGCAGAAAAAAATATAGTCTTTGCCGTATTTGTAAGCGTTTTTTCCTAGCAAAAAATAAAGGAGAAATTGAGAAAATATTCTAAGACTGCAACTTAAAATTATATAAATCTCGTAACTTACATCGATTTCCTTAAGTTTTTACTTCAAACTTGAATTATAAATAAAAGCAATAAATTTTCTTTTTGGCTCTGTTTAATCGGCTAAAAAATAGCTCGTAAATTTACTTCACTTTGTTTAATACAACTTAAACAAAAATAAATAAGTGTTTTTTTGAATATAAAATGTCTAAAAACATCAAAAAAACTATGATCTACAAAGAGATAAGTAGGTTTTAGTATAAAAATTCTAAATTGAGATGCCTTTATATAAATAGTCATTATTTATTTGTGAAATATATCCTTATGATTTTACTTGGGATTAATAAGGATTTAGGATCGAAATTATATTTTTGCTGTTCATCTTTAGTCTAAATCTACTTAGTCGAAGCTTGGCTAGATAACAGACTAAATTAATCAAGTTAATTATTAAAAAACAAATATCTAGAATGAGAATATGAAGATAAAGTAAGTGGGGGAGAACTTAAAGTTATTGTTAATGATTCTTATTTAAAGGTTTTTTGTTCAAAAAGCCAAATACAGTTGTTTGTATTTTAATAGTTCACGTTTTATAATTCAGTGTCGTTTTATGTTTAGGCATGTATTTGCCTGATAATGCCAGCTTTCCTTCGAATTAATTCCAACAAACTCCGGATGGAGTTTTTAACTACAGGATGCCCGCTGTGAAAAGCAACAGACCTGTCAATTTGTCCATGGGTCAAGTTTTAGAAGTAAACTTAAAATCACCCGTGGCTATTGCATCAATTCTACACCGTCTTTCAGGTGTCATCGTATTTTTACTCGTACCGGTCCTTTTGTGGCTGTTGGATAAATCATTGTCTTCAGCAGAAGGTTTTGCTGAAGTGCAGGAAATCTTTAACGGTTTCTTTGTCCGCTTTATCGTATGGGTATTTGTAGCCGGCTTAATTTATCATTTGTTCACTGGTATTAAGCACTTACTTGCAGATATCGGCGTTGCAGAAGAACTGCAAAGCGGTCGTACTGCAGCTACTATTTCATTAATCTTGTCTGCAATCGGTATTGTTGCAGCATTTGTATGGATCGTACTCTAATGAAAAGTGCTACTGGTTTAACAGGTTCAGGTTCTCGTGATTGGTTTGTCCAACGCATCAGTGCTGTAGTTCTAGCTGTTTATACCGTTGTGGTGTTTGGTTGGATCCTACTGAATGGTGGCTTCAACTACGAGCAATGGTACGGCTTTATGATGACAGTTCCAATGAAGATCATGTCTTTGTTGGCAGTCTTATCTCTTGTTGCGCATGCATGGATCGGTATGTGGCAGGTATTCACTGACTATGTGACTACTCGTCAAATGGGTCCATCAGCATCAGGTTTACGCCTTGTACTGACTTCAGCAGTGATTATTGCTGTATTTGCATATGCGATCTGGGCAATCCAGATTTTTTGGGCGAATTGATAGGAAACAATCATGGGCGCTATAACCCCTAAAGAAGATTACACAAATATTCCACACGAAACTTTCGATGCAGTTATCGTTGGTGGTGGTGGTTCTGGTATGCGCGCTTCTTACCAACTTGCTCAAGCAGGTTTGAAAGTTGCGGTACTGACTAAAGTATTCCCAACACGTTCTCACACTGTAGCAGCGCAGGGTGGTATCGGTGCATCTCTTGGTAACATGCAAGAAGATAACTGGCATTACCACTTCTACGACACAGTTAAAGGTTCTGACTGGTTAGGTGACCAAGACGCGATCGAGTTCATGACTCGCGAAGCACCGCAAGTGGTATACGAATTAGAACATTTAGGTATGCCATTTGACCGTAACGCAGACGGTACGATTTACCAACGTCCATTTGGTGGTCACTCTGCAAACTACGGTGAAAAAGCAGTTCCACGTGCATGTGCTGCAGCCGACCGTACAGGTCACGCGCTTCTTCATACGCTTTATCAAAGCAATGTGAAAATGGGTACTCAGTTCTTCGTTGAATGGATCGCGCTTGACCTGATCCGTAACGAAGCTGGTGATGTACTGGGTGTGACAGCAATCGATCAGGAAACTGGTAAAATTGCCGTATTCCAGGCGAAAGCTACATTGTTCGCTACAGGTGGTGCTGGTCGTGTTTATCGTGCATCTACTAACGCATATATCAACACTGGTGACGGTCTTGGTATGGCAGCTCGTGCAGGTATTCCATTACAAGATATGGAATTCTGGCAATTCCACCCTACAGGTGTTGCGGGCGCAGGCGTACTGTTGACTGAAGGTTGTCGTGGTGAAGGTGCAATCCTTCGTAATAAAGACGGCGAACCGTTCATGGAACGTTATGCACCGACTCTGAAAGACTTGGCTCCTCGTGACTTCGTATCACGTTCTATGGACCAGGAAATCAAAGAAGGTCGTGGTTGTGGTCCTAAAGGTGATTATATCCTTCTTGATATGACTCACTTGGGTGCTGACACCATCATGAAACGTCTGCCATCTGTATTCGAGATTGGTAAGAAATTCGCGAACGTTGACATTACTAAAGAGCCAATTCCTGTAGTACCTACAATCCATTACCAAATGGGTGGTATTCCTACAAATATTCATGGTCAGGTAGTTGTTCCTGAGTCTCCAGAATCTGAAGCTCTAGTAACGAACTACGACAAGAATACTGATACCTATTCTACTAACCAAGAAGGTCGCAACTTCACGAAACCAGTGAAAGGCTTCTATGCGATCGGTGAATGTTCATGTGTATCTGTACACGGTGCAAACCGTTTAGGTACAAACTCACTGCTTGATTTGGTTGTATTTGGTAAGGCTGCTGGCCAGCACATCATCGACTACGTGACTAAACACCACGGTGATGAGTATGAACCGCTTCCTACAACTGTGCTTGAAAACACAATTAAGCGTGTTCGTAAGCTGGATGAATCAACAACTGGTGAGAATGCTCAAGAAGTTGCTGATGCAATCCGTGACATCGTTCAAGACCACGCGGGTGTATTCCGTACAACTGCGCTGCTTGAAGAAGGTGTAAAACAAATTCTTGCAATTGAGCCGCGTGTTCGCAACATTCACTTGAAAGACAAATCTAAAGTATTCAATACTGCACGTATTGAAGCTCTAGAAGTTGAAAACCTGTATGAAGTTGCTAAAGCGACCTTGATTTCAGCTGCTGCACGTAAAGAATGTCGTGGTGCTCACACTGTGGTAGATTTCGAATTACCACCAGATCACCCAGAGTATCCATATGGCCGTCGTGACGACGAGTGGATGAAACACACCTTGTGGTTCTCTGCTGATAATCGTCTTGAGTACAAGCCAGTGCGTTACAAACCACTTTCGGTTGATGCAATTCCACCGAAACCACGTACATTCTAATCAGGAGATTTAAGATGAGTAGAGGTACTCGTACATTTCATATCTACCGCTACGATCCTGATAAGGATAAAGCACCGTATATGCAAACTTTTAAGCTTGAACTGACTGATAAGCACCGTATGTTGCTTGATGCGCTTCTTGCATTAAAAGTACAGGACGAATCTTTGACATTCCGTCGTTCATGCCGTGAAGGGATCTGTGGTTCTGATGGTGTGAACATTAATGGTAAAAACGGTTTGGCGTGTCTTTGGAACCTGAACGATTTACCAAATGAAATCACGATTCGTCCACTACCTGGTCTTCCAGTAATCAAAGACCTTGTAGTTGACATGAACCAGTTCTACGACCAGTACAACAAGATTCATCCGTTCTTGATCAACAACCAGCCTGCACCTCCTAAAGAGCGTCTGCAGTCTCCTGAAGAACGTGAACACTTGAATGGTCTGTATGAATGTATTCTTTGTGCATGTTGTTCAACTTCATGCCCATCATTCTGGTGGAACCCAGACAAGTTCTTGGGTCCTTCAGCATTATTGAATGCATACCGTTTCATCATCGATTCGCGTGATACAGGTACTCAAGAGCGTCTGGCTCGTCTTGACGATCCGTTCTCTCTGTTCCGTTGTAAAGGTATCATGAACTGTGTATCTGTATGTCCTAAAGGCTTGAACCCTACTAAAGCAATCGGTCACATCCGTAACATGCTTCTAGATATGGCTGGCTAATTTAGACTGCAATAAACAGTTTTTCAAAAAGCACACCACTTGGTGTGCTTTTTGCTTTATAGGGCTCCATAAACGAACAGTGGTCGTGAAAACTGCTGTTATTGGTGCTGTATCTCATATGATCAAATCGGGTGATGAATCATTGCAGAACATTTTGGTCGGATTTATGCACTATTATGATGTTGTTTGAGGTATTTGTGATTTTTAGATGTAATTGTGGACTGAAAAAGGTTTTCAATAATGTTATTATATAACGCAAAGTTGCAAAGGGAGTGGATTGGAAGATTTACTCTCTTTTTGTTTATCAAAAAGATGTAGGACTTTGGTCTACGCTGAATGTGTTTTTCATTTAAAGCTCCCTATGTTAGAGTAATTTCTGACGGAAGTATTTGACTAAAAAACATGCGTTCCTCGTCAAAAAAATCAATTGATTAGTCGAGATCGTGATAGCATTTAGCACAAGACTATATTTAAAAAATGTGTGGGCCGATGTACATTTTTTAAACACGAAAGAAGTTGAGACTGGTATATAAATGTAAGTCAAAGTCGCTTTAGAAAAAATATAGTTTAAATCTTTGTTTTTTCTAAGTCGATTTGCAAAAAATTGCTCGGTCACGATCGGGTATTCAATGAGTGATGATGCCGCTGAGGGGCGTTATTGTTCATTAAACATATCAAGAATTTTCTTGGTGTGGTGATAACGCCTCATGGCTTATGCCTTATGGGGGACTAATGTTGAATTATCAATTTGACATTACTAATCCTGGGTTTTGCTTAAAAAGCATCCTGAAAATGTTTTTGCAATAGGAAATGGGTCCACAAATGCAAGAAGTTGCTGACGCTCTGCGTCTTGACACTGAACTTTCCGCTGATAGTGCAGCGTATATTGAAGAACTTTATGAGCAGTACCTCACTGCTCCAGACTCAGTGGGTGCTGACTGGAGAGCGTACTTCGATAAATTCCCAAAAGGTGATCAACCACACAGCAATGTACGTGAGCAATTCCTACTTTTAGGTCGCAATTCAAGCCGTATTCAGCCTGTTATCCAATCGACAGTAAGTTCAGAGCATGAACGTCGTCAAATTGGCGTTTTACAGCTGATTGCTGCGTACCGTAACCGTGGCCACCAAAAAGCAAAATTGGATCCATTAGGTCTGGCTAAGCGTGAAGTTGTGCCAGATCTTGATCTTTCTGCGCACGGTTTAACTCAGTCTGATCTAGACACTATATTCAATACCGGTAACCTTGCGATTGGTAAGGAAGCAGCGACTTTGGGCGAAATGGTCCAAGCGATGGAAGCGACTTACTGTAGCTCTATCGGTGCTGAATACATGCACATCGTGGATACCAAAGAAAAACGCTGGATCCAGCAACGTCTTGAAAGCGCACGTGGTCAATATGGCCTGAGTGCTGATCAGAAAAAACATGTTCTTGAACGTTTAACTGCGGCTGAAGGTCTGGAAAAATACCTCGGTAATAAATTCGTAGGTGCAAAACGTTTTGGTGTTGAAGGTGGTGAGTCTTTCATTCCTATGGTGAATGAATTGATCCAGCGTGCCGGTTCTGTAGGCTGTAAAGAAGTGGTGATCGGTATGCCACACCGTGGTCGTCTGAACCTTCTGGTTAACATCATGGGTAAAAACCCGGCTGACCTGTTTGGTGAGTTCGAAGGCAAATCACTACACAAGAAAGGTTCTGGTGACGTTAAGTATCACCAAGGTTTCTCTTCTAACGTAATGACTCCAGGTGGTGAAGTTCACTTGGCATTGGCGTTTAACCCATCTCACCTTGAAATCGTTGGACCTGTAGTTGAAGGTTCTGTACGTGCACGTCAAGTACGTCGTAAAGACATTGGCGGTGATGACGTGTTACCAGTGATTGTTCACGGTGATGCTGCATTTGCAGGTCAGGGCGTAAACCAAGAAACTTTCCAGATGTCACAGACTCGTGGTTACACAGTAGGTGGTACAGTTCATATCGTAGTGAACAACCAGGTTGGTTTCACCACATCTGATCCACGTGATGCACGTTCTACAGAATACTGTACTGACATCGCGAAAATGATTCAGGCACCGATCTTCCATGTAAATGGTGACGATCCTGAAGCTGTGTTGTTTGTTGCTCAGCTTGCACATGACTTCCGTCATACTTTCCGTAAAGACGTTGTGATTGATATGTTCTGTTACCGTCGTCGTGGTCATAATGAAGCGGACGAACCAGCGGCAACTCAGCCAATGATGTACCAAGTGATCAACAAAAAAGCGACCACTCGTACGCTTTATGCTGACAAACTGGTTCAAGAAGGTGTGCTTGATCGCGCAACTGCAGATCAAATGGTTGAACAATACCGTTCTGATCTTGAAGCAGGTAAACATGTTGCCAATGCATTGGTTCTAGAGCCGAACAAAAAAATGTTCGTAGACTGGACACCGTACCTGGGTCATGAATACACAGATGAGTGGGATACTACTTGTGATCTAGAACGTCTTAAAGAGCTTGGCCGCAAAATGCGTGAGCTTCCAGAAGGCTTCGTGATGCAGCGTCAGGTATCTAAAGTGATTGACGACCGTCTGAAAATGCAAACTGGTGAAATGCCGCTGAACTGGGGTGCTGCTGAAACTCTAGCCTATGCATCACTGCTAGATGATGGTTATCTGGTTCGTTTAACTGGTGAAGACGTGGGTCGTGGTACATTCTCACACCGTCATGCAAAACTGCATAACCAGGTAGATGGCTCAACTTATATTCCACTTTGCCATATCAAAGAAAACCAACCGCGTGTTGCGATCTATGACTCTTTATTGTCTGAAATGGCAGTACTGGCATTTGAATACGGTTATGCGACTACTCTTCCTAAGAGCCTGATCATTTGGGAAGCTCAGTTTGGTGACTTTGCAAACTGTGCACAGGTGGTGATCGACCAGTTCATCTCATCTGGTGAAACCAAATGGGAACGTGTATGTGGTCTGACTATGCTTCTGCCACACGGTTTTGAAGGTCAAGGTCCTGAGCACTCATCTGCACGTCTGGAACGTTTCTTGCAACTATGTGCTGAAGACAACATGCAAGTAATGACTCCAACTACACCTGCACAGATCTTCCACGCGTTACGTCGTCAGGCAATCCGCCCGATCCGTAAGCCAATGATCATTATGTCACCTAAATCATTGCTTCGTCACAAATTAGCGGTGTCTAATCTGGAAGAACTGGCTAACGGTACATTCCAGACTGTGATCGACGAAGTAGATAACATCAACAAAGCAGACGTAACCCGTCTGGTACTGTGTGGTGGTAAGGTTTACTACGATCTGGTTGAAAAACGTCGTGAAAAAGAATTGAACAACACTGCAATTGTACGTATTGAACAATTGTATCCGTACCCAGAAGCACGTCTTGCAGAAGTTCTTGCTCAGTATCCAAACGTGAAAGAACTAGTTTGGGCACAAGAAGAGCCGAAAAACCAAGGTGCTTGGTTGTTCATCGCGCCTCGTTTATATGACGATGTGATGAAAGCGGGCAAACAAATCCGTATTAGTTACGCAGGCCGTGAAGCTTCAGCTGCACCGGCGTGTGGTTCACCATACTTGCATGCAAAACAACAAGCTCAGCTCGTTAACGACGCTCTAGCGATCGATGCTGAATAATCCAGGAGATTCTAAATAATGGCAACCGAAATTAAAGCACCGGTATTTCCAGAGTCAGTTGCGGACGGTACGATCGCAACTTGGCACAAACAACCAGGTGAAGCAGTATCACGTGATGAAGTGATCTGTGATATTGAAACTGATAAAGTTGTTTTAGAAGTTGTTGCTCCTGCAGACGGTACAATTGCATCAATCGTTAAAAATGAAGGCGATACAGTGCTTTCTGCTGAAGTGATTGCTCAATTCGAAGAAGGTGCAGTATCTGGCGCGAGCCAAACTCAAGCAGTTCAATCTGAAGAGAAAGTTGAACAAGCAGCTGCACAAACTGAAGCGGGCAATTCACCAATCGTTGAGCGTAGCCAGGTTCAAGACCAGGCTCCAGCAGTACGTAAAGCATTGACTGAATCTGGAATTAATGCTGCTGACGTATCCGGTACAGGCCGTGGCGGTCGCATCACTAAAGAAGATGTTGCGAACCATCAATCTAAACCTGCAGCGCCTGCTGCTGCACCGCTTAGCGTTGCAGTCGGTGAACGTATCGAAAAACGCGTTCCAATGACTCGTCTGCGTAAACGTGTTGCTGAACGTCTACTTGCTGCAACTCAAGAAACAGCAATGTTGACGACGTTCAACGAAGTAAACATGAAACCGATCATGGAAATGCGTAACCAGTACAAAGAGGCGTTTGAAAAACGTCATGGTGCGCGTCTAGGCTTCATGTCATTCTTTGTTAAAGCGGCGACTGAAGCGCTGAAACGCTATCCAGCAGTGAATGCGTCTATCGATGGCGACGATATCGTTTACCATGGTTACTATGACATCGGTGTAGCGGTTTCTTCTGACCGTGGTCTGGTGGTTCCTGTTCTTCGTGATACAGACCGCATGAACTATGCTGAAGTTGAAAACGGTATCCGTGCATACGCTGGTAAAGCGCGTGAAGGTAAACTTGCGATTGAAGACATGACTGGTGGTACTTTCACAATTACCAACGGTGGTACTTTCGGTTCATTACTTTCAACGCCAATTCTAAACACACCACAAACTGCGATTCTGGGTATGCACAAAATCCAAGAACGTCCTATGGCAGTGAATGGTCAAGTAGAAATCTTACCAATGATGTACTTAGCGCTTTCTTATGACCACCGTTTAATCGATGGTAAAGAAGCAGTTGGCTTCCTGGTAACAATCAAAGAATTGTTAGAAGAACCAGCTCGTCTGATCCTTGACCTATAATTTATACATTTAAAATCTCCCCAAACCCCTCTTTCTAAAGAGGGGCTGTCCCCCTGTGTTAAAGGGGGATGTAGGGGGATTCTTTGGAGATAAAAATGTCTCAATTCGATTTAGTTGTAATTGGTGGTGGCCCAGGTGGCTACGAAGCTGCAATTCGTGCTGCGCAACTTGGTTTCAAAGTTGCTTGTATCGAAAAACGTATTCATAAAGGTAAACCATCTTTAGGCGGTACTTGCCTAAACGTGGGTTGTATCCCTTCTAAAGCACTTCTAGATTCTTCTCACCGTTATGAAGATACTGTTCATCACTTAGATGATCACGGTATTACGACTGGTGAAGTGAAGTTTGATCTTGCAAAACTTCTTGCACGTAAAGACAAAATCGTAAACCAATTGACCATGGGTATCGACGGCCTGCTGAAAGGTAATGGCGTTGAATGGTTAAAAGGTACTGGTAAATTGCTTGCTGGTAAAAAAGTTGAGTTCGTTTCACACGAAGGCGAAACTCAAGTTTTAGAACCTAAATACGTGATTCTTGCGACTGGTTCTGTACCTGTAAATATTCCTGTTGCTCCTGTAGATCAAGACATCATTGTTGACTCTACTGGCGCGCTTGAATTCCAGGAAGTACCTAAACGTCTTGGTGTCATCGGTGCAGGTGTCATCGGTCTTGAACTTGGTTCAGTATGGCGTCGTCTTGGTGCTGAAGTTGTTGTATTTGAAGCAATGGACGCATTCTTACCAATGGCTGATAAGGCATTGGCGAAAGACTACCAAAAAGTATTGACTAAACAAGGTCTGGATATCCGCGTTGGTGCGAAAGTATCTGGTACTGAAGTGAACGGTCGTGAAGTTACTGTTCAGTACACTCAAGGTGGTGAAGACAAAACTCAAACTTTCGACAAGTTGATCGTTTGTGTTGGTCGTCGTGCTTATGCTGAAGGCCTATTGGCTGAAGATTCAGGCATTAAACTCACTGAACGTGGTCTGGTTGAAGTAAACGATTGGTGTGCAACTTCTGTTGAAGGCGTATACGCAATTGGTGACTTGGTACGTGGTCCAATGCTTGCCCATAAAGCAATGGAAGAAGGTGTAATGGCAGTTGAACGTATTCACGGTCATGCTGCACAAGTCAACTACGATACGATCATTTCTGTAATTTACACACACCCAGAAGCGGCGTGGGTAGGTTTAACAGAAGAGCAGGCGAAAGAAAAAGGCCACGAAGTTAAAACGGGTCAATTCGGTTTCGCTGCGAATGGTCGTGCAATGGCTGCGGGCGAAAATGCTGGTTTCGTGAAGTTTGTTGCTGATGCAAAAACTGACCGTCTACTGGGTATGCACGTGATTGGACCTGCTGCGTCTGATATCGTACACCAAGGTATGATCGCTCTTGAATTTGTTTCTTCAGTAGAGGACCTACAGTTGATGACTTTCGGTCACCCAACGTTCTCTGAAGTCGTACATGAAGCTGCTCTTGCAGTTGATGGTCGTGCGATTCACGCGATCCAACGTAAGCGTAAGTAATTCTTCGAAGAGCGGCTCCGGCCGCTCTTTTTACATTTGGTGGTTGTTTTTGAATGAATAATCATCTAAAAATAAAGATAAGTAAAATTTAAGATCCAAAAATACCAATATTGATTGATGTGAACCAAGAAATATTGGGAATACGTGTAATAACAAAGTCAAATAAGTAGTAAAAGGTTAATCAATGAATTTACATGAGTATCAAGCAAAAGCGTTATTAAAAAAATATGGGATGCCTGTACAAGAAGGTATTCTTGCTACCAATGCTGAGGAAACAGTACATGCTTTTGAGCAGCTTGGTGGGAAGTTTGCGGTATTAAAAGCGCAGGTTCACGCAGGTGGTCGAGGCAAAGCGGGTGGGGTAAAAGTGGTAAAGTCGGCTGAAGAAGCAGCTGAATATGCCAATCAGATTATTGGTTCACGTTTAGTGACCTATCAAACCGATGCAAACGGTCAGCCAGTCAATAGCATTCTGGTGTCTGAAGATGTGTATCCGGTTGAGCGTGAATTGTATTTGGGTGCGGTGGTTGACCGTTCTAGCCGTCGTATTACCTTTATGGCATCCACAGAAGGCGGTGTCGAAATTGAAAAAGTTGCAGAAGAAAATCCTGAAAAAATCATTAAAGTAGAAGTTGATCCTTTGGTGGGTTTATTGCCATTCCAAGCACGTGAAGTGGCATTTGCACTTAAGTTAAAAGATAGCCAGATCAATCAATTTGTTAAAGTCATGACAGCTGCTTATCAAGCTTTTGTTGAAAATGATTTTGCTTTATTTGAAATTAACCCACTCTCTGTACGTGAAAATGGTGACATTCTCTGTGTCGATGCCAAAGTCGGTATTGATTCGAATGCACTGTACCGCCTGCCTGAAGTTGCTGCTTTACGTGATAAATCACAAGAAAATGAGCGTGAACTGAAAGCATCTGAATTTGACCTGAACTACGTTGCTTTAGAGGGCAATATTGGTTGTATGGTCAATGGTGCCGGTCTTGCGATGGCAACTATGGACATTATCAAGCTTTATGGTGGTCAACCAGCTAACTTCCTGGATGTAGGTGGTGGTGCAACCAAAGAGCGTGTCATCGAAGCATTTAAAATTATCTTGGCAGATTCTTCTGTACAAGGTGTCTTGATTAATATTTTTGGTGGAATTGTACGTTGTGACATGATTGCTGAGGCAATTATTGCAGCGGTTCAGGAGGTAAATGTCACTGTACCTGTAGTCGTTCGTCTTGAAGGGAACAATGCAGAGCTTGGTGCCAAGTTACTGGATGAATCTGGTTTGAAATTGATTTCTGCAAATGGCTTGGCCGATGCTGCAGAAAAAATTGTTGCTGCAGTAAAAGCTTAAGGAGTATCACAATGAGCGTATTAATTAATAAAGACACCAAAGTTTTAGTCCAAGGCTTTACAGGCAAGAACGGTACATTCCACTCTGAACAGGCTATTGCCTACGGCACTAAAGTTGTTGGTGGAGTAACACCGGGTAAAGGTGGTCAATCACATCTGGATCTGCCAGTATTTAATACTATGCGTGAAGCGGTGCAAGAAACTCAAGCTGATGCTTCTGTGATTTATGTGCCTGCACCTTTTGTCCTCGATTCTATTGTAGAAGCTGTTGACTCAGGTATTGAGCTGATTGTTGTGATTACTGAAGGCGTACCAACACTGGATATGCTAAAAGCTAAACGTTATCTGGAAACCAATGGTAATGGTACGCGTCTGATCGGTCCAAACTGTCCGGGTATCATTACGCCAGGCGAGTGTAAGATCGGGATTATGCCGGGTCATATTCATCAGCCAGGTAAGATCGGCATTATCTCACGTTCAGGTACTTTGACTTATGAAGCGGTTGCACAAACCACTAAATTAGGTCTTGGACAGTCAACCTGTATCGGAATCGGTGGTGATCCGATTCCAGGCATGAACCAGATTGATTGCTTGAAACTGTTCCAGGAAGACCCGCAAACTGAAGCCATTATCATGATTGGTGAAATTGGCGGTACTGCGGAAGAAGAAGCAGCTGAGTATATCCAGTCGCATGTGACCAAGCCGGTGGTAGGTTATATCGCTGGTGTAACAGCGCCGAAAGGTAAGCGTATGGGTCACGCAGGTGCCATCATTTCTGGCGGTAAAGGAACTGCTGAAGAGAAGTTTGCAGCTTTTGAACGCGCGGGAATGGCGTATACACGTAGTCCTGCAGAGTTGGGTTCAACCATGCTTGAGGTTTTGAAAGAAAAAGGTTTGGCTTAATTTATTAAGCTGATAAAAAGCCCTCAATATTGAGGGCTTTTTTATAATTGCTGCAAAAGGAGATTAAAGTCTAACTAAATGATAATTCGAAAATTGAGTATTTAGTTATCTATACCAGCTTTAGCTTTCAGGCTTTGAGTCATCCCATTGATGTCACCACCCTGAATGCCTAATTCATTCATCAGGCTATCAATCAAAGGTGCCTGGCTACGATAACGCAAAGCACTATTCACCACCTGATCGGAGAGGGCAACATTGCTACCTTCATGATGGGCATCTGCCTGACAAGAGCCCGCATGTGTGCCATGTAAACCATTCACTTGCAGAATCTTGATGTCATCAATGTTTTCCATCGGCTTAACACTTTCACGAATGATTTCAGGTAAGTATTTCAGCATGGCTAGCCGGATTTGCATTTCCACCTGTTCAGATGACAGTACATTATTTGCTTCATTCACTGCGCGAGTACCTTCAGCATCGACTTGATACTGTTTCTCCATCGCTTGAGCAAGTAAGACTTTTGCATCCGCTTCACCTTTAGCTTTCAGGCGAACTTTTTCAGCTTCGGCTTCAGCGGCAATACGAACCGCTTCTGCATCATCAGCTGCTGCCTGTTTGCCAGCTTCTGCTGCAACGGTAATGGCAATTGCATCTTTCTCAGCCTGTTCTTTCGCTGCAACCAGTTCAACCGCTTTTTGACGTTCTGCTTGCTGGATCTGGCGGACAGTGACGACTTCTTCTTCCGCTTTAACCGCTTGAGCACGTGCCTGATCAGCTAAAGCTTTGGCTTCAGATTCAGCACGTGATTTTTCTGCAATCGCAATTGCACGATCCTGTTCAGCCAGTTCAATCGTTTTCTTCTGTTCAACTTGGGCTTTTTGAATAAGCTGGGCTTTCTGAATGTTTTCATTTTCAACATCACGAGCCGCCAAAATGCGTTTCAGTTCTACTTCACGTTCAGCAGCAATACGAGCTTCTTCCGCTTCACGTTTTTTTGCAGCTTCCTGAGCTGCAATTTCAGCTAACTGTTCAGCGCGGCGAATCGAAATTTCACGTTCCTGTTGCAGCTTGGCATATTCTTCTTCACGGATAATTTGTAGACGTGCTTGCTCGGCTTCCAGATTTTTGGCTTTAATGGCCAGATCTGTATCCTGTTCAATATGATTACGCTTACGGCGACGATCTTCAATCGTTTCAGTGAGTTTGGTCAAACCTTCAGCATCGAAAGCATTTTGTGGATTGAAATATTTAAAGCCAGTTTGATCTAAGCCAGTTAAAGAAACAGTTTCCAGTTCCAGACCATTTTTGTGCAGATCTTCAGATACCACTTGCTGTACTTTTTGTACGAAGTCGACCCGTTTTTCATGTAATTCTTCCATGGCCATTTCAGCGGCAACGGCGCGTAAAGAGTCGACAAATTTCCCTTCAACCAGATTCTTTAATTCATTTGGCGACATGGTCTTTTGACCAAGAGTTTGTGCTGCCGTAGCAATCGAATCAGCCGTTGGTTTCACACGTACATAGAATTCAGCCATGACATCGACACGCATGCGATCACGGGTAATCAGCGCCTGATCATCGGCACGACGGACTTCCAGACGCAAGGTATTCATATTGACTGGAATGATTTCATGTAGCACCGGTAGCACCAAAGCCCCGCCGCCTAAAATCACTTTTTCACCACCCCAACCGGTACGTACAAAGGAAATCTCTTTACTGGAACGACGGTATAAACGCGCAATGATTAATCCGAAGGTGACTAGGCCAACGAATATAATCCCCGCAATAATCAAAACATTATATAAATCAAAATTTAGCATTGTTATAAAGTCTCTTTGGGCAAGCTTGATTTTTATAGGAAATTGGTTTAATTAAAGTTCAATAGCCTGAAAGCCATTTTTAGTTTTTTGAGTCAAAACCACGGTCTGACCTTGATTAAATATTTCATTGCGTTCAGGTTCGACCAGCACATAATGGGTCTTACCATGCTGATCCTGAACTTTGGCCTGAGCAGGGGAGTTAGCTTTGGCATCTCCCAGAATAATCGTGGCGGTTCGTCCGATCAGTTCATCGCTATAGATCGCGATGGTTTCATCCTGAGGCAGAATTTTGGCAGCAAGCACGGACAGCCCACGTACAATCGGCATGCATAAAAATAAACAGGCAGGGGAAATAATCCATGCATTTAAAAGCTGACTGGTAAATCGTTCGAACAGGCCTTGGATCAATAAACCGCTCAGACCATAACTGGTCAGGAAAATAATGAGCCAGATAAAGAGAGGCAGGCGACCCAGATAAAGCCAGTCGAATACTTTATTGAACAGGCCGGTCTGCTGATCAATACCTACTTCCGGATGAAGCGGTTCTTCAGGCAGAAATTGTTCGAACATATTCTGGGAACCACCTCCCAGCATCAGCAAGACACATTCCAAGGCAGCAAACATCAGCATCAGGCTTAAACTGATACTAAATACAATGTTGGAAGGATGAATGAACAGTTCCCACATGAGTTTCTGTCTCTAATTATGGTTTTATAGAAATTTTATGACCCTGTTAAAGATAACAGTTATTAATAAAATTGTAAGCAAAAAACAACAAAAATCCCAATCGGGATAGCTTGATAAAATCCAAAATTTAACAATATGTGATGAGCTTTTCTTAGCTGCAAATAAATGTCGACTATTTTATAGGTGGGCGAATCTGAGGTTTTATCTCAAGAATAGAAAAGCAATTGTGTACATTTGCTTTTCTGTCCCTAGGTAGATGTATAAAAGAATTAAAGGATGGCGGTCTGGATACGGACTTTCATTTCTAGGGCTTGTTGCAGGATATAGTTCTTCATCCATTGCACCTGTTCGCCCATTGGATTGGTTTTTACTGCAGTCTCCAGAAATTTAAGTTCAGGCTGATTAAATAGTTGTTCGTCGAGAGCCTGTTCCAATGCCTGAGTATTTGCAGACAAAGGAAGGGCCACCAAGAAAAAGGCTTTAGGATAGTTATAGAAAGCATAAAGCAGATTGAAAGCTTTTTGATCACTTCTCAGATTGCCGGCACCTATTTCGTAACCTGCCTGCTGGTTGCTATAAGTCATACCGAGCAGGTATTCCCATTGACCGTTCAGCTTACGCAGGCCAAACTGCATGCCAATCTGATCCGCGGTCAATTCATGCTGGATATAAATGTTTAAAGGACTGCCATCTTCAGTATAGGGTTCCTGAAGAACCAAAATATGTTGCTGGTGCTGGTAAATAAAACCGGCAAGTTTTGCCTGTTCCAGACGGGATTTTAAAGTATCTAAATCAAATTCGTTATAAGGCATACATAGTTTATAAATTGGAAGAACTAATCCTACTCTAATTTTTTTTCACCACGATGTGAACTGTCCGTTTAGATGATTAATATATCATTTCATTGCTAAAAGTAATCTTCCAGAGTGCTTTGACTAAACAATCAATTGTCTTTATTTAGCTAAGCTATCAGATTCATAAAAACTGATAGTTGATATTAGTGAATTTTTATATGACGTTTTAATATATGAATATCACAAAACAAGCAATCGTTATGAAAAGTTAATCACTATAATGAATATAAATTTTATAAAGTGTAATAAGTACACGTGTAATACGCAGGTTGTCCATGTCATTAAATGAGGAAAGACTTACTCATCTTAAACAGCTTGAAGCTGAGAGTATTCACATCATTCGCGAAGTTGCTGCCGAGTTTGAAAATCCGGTTATGCTTTATTCAATCGGTAAAGATTCAGCAGTTATGCTGCATTTAGCACTGAAAGCGTTTTATCCTGCAAAACTTCCATTCCCGCTACTTCATGTAGATACCGGCTGGAAATTCAAAGACATGATCAAGTTCCGTGATAACATGGCCAAAGAACATGGCTTTGATCTGATCGTGCATCAGAACAAAGAAGGTCGTGATGCGGGCGTAAACCCATTCGACTATGGTAGCTCTAAATATACTGACATTATGAAAACCCAAGGTCTGAAACAGGCACTGGATAAATATCAGTTTGATGCTGCTTTCGGTGGTGCACGTCGTGACGAAGAAAAATCACGTGCCAAAGAACGTGTTTATTCATTCCGTGATTCTAAACACCGTTGGGATCCGAAAAACCAGCGTCCAGAACTTTGGAATCTTTATAACGGTAAAGTGAACAAAGGCGAAAGTATTCGTGTATTTCCATTGTCTAACTGGACTGAGCTGGACATCTGGCAATATATCTACCTAGAAAATATCAAACTTGTTCCATTGTACTTAGCTGCTGAACGTCCAGTCGTTGAGCGTAATGGTACACTGATCATGGTTGATGATGAGCGTATGCGCCTGAATCCAGGCGAAGTGCCACAAATGAAATCGGTTCGTTTCCGTACTTTAGGTTGTTACCCATTAACGGGTGCGGTTGAATCAACTGCAACAACTTTACCGGAAATTATCCAGGAAATGCTTTTAGCAACCACATCTGAACGTCAAGGCCGTATGATCGACCATGATGAAGCAGGTTCGATGGAAAAGAAAAAGCAGGAAGGTTACTTCTAAGAATCTTAAGAAATCTCCTCCTAAGAATCTCCTTGCGCAGCAGTGCTGCTCACCCTCTTTTTCAAAGAGGGGAGAAAAAAGTCTCCCTTAACAAAGGGAGATTTAGAGGGATTAAAAGAAACCGATTTCAACGTATTTGTGGAGCTATGAGCGATGTCTCACCAATCAGAACTTATTAGCCAAGACATTTTGGCTTATTTGAAACAGCACGAAAATAAAGACTTATTGCGTTTCCTGACTTGCGGTAACGTGGATGATGGTAAATCAACCCTGATCGGCCGTCTGCTTTATGATTCAAAACTGATTTATGAAGATCAGCTGCAAGCCGTTACCCGTGACTCTAAAAAAGTGGGTACCACTGGCGATGCACCTGACTTGGCATTACTAGTTGATGGTCTGCAAGCTGAACGTGAGCAGGGTATTACCATTGATGTGGCTTACCGTTATTTTTCAACTGAAAAACGTAAGTTCATCATTGCCGATACTCCGGGACACGAACAGTACACCCGTAACATGGCAACTGGTGCTTCTACTGCCGACCTTGCGATTATCCTGATCGATGCGCGTTATGGTGTTCAGACTCAAACACGTCGTCACTCATTTATTGCGAGCCTTTTAGGTATTCGTAATATCGTGGTTGCAGTGAACAAAATGGACTTGGTTGAATTCTCTGAAGCACGCTTCAATGAAATTCAGGCTGAGTACAACAAGTTCGTGGATCAGCTGAGCGATCGTAAACCTGAAAATATTGTATTCACGCCAATTTCTGCATTGAACGGTGATAATGTTGTAAACAAATCACCAAATACGCCGTGGTACCAAGGTCAGACCTTAATGGAGACTTTGGAAACTGTAGAAATTACACGTAATACCAGCAAAGACGAATTCCGTTTCCCAGTTCAGTACGTTAACCGTCCTAACCTCGACTTCCGTGGTTTCTGCGGTACGATCGCACTGGGTGAAGTAAAAGTTGGTGATGAAATTGTTGCGCTGCCATCTGGCAAGAAATCAACAGTGAAAGAAATTGTCACTTTTGACGGTAATCTGGATCATGCTGTAGCTGGTCAAGCTGTTACTTTAACGCTAAATGATGAAATTGATATTTCACGTGGTAACGTGTTGGTGAAAGCTGGCCAACAACCACTGATTTCACGTTCTGCTCGCGCATCTGTGGTATGGATGAACGACCAGCCGCTGGTGGTTGGTAAACTTTATAATGTGAAGTTTGGTACTCAAACGATTCCTGCAAAAGTTGCGAAAATTAACTACCGTACCAATGTCAATACATTGGAAAAACTACAAGTAGAGCAGCTGGATCTGAATGCAATTGCTGATGTGACCATCGAATTTGATGCGCCAGTGGTATTTGACCGTTATCAAGATAGCCGTTACACAGGTTCATTCATTTTCATCGACCGTCTAAGCAACGTGACTGTTGGTGCGGGTATGGTTGAAGCTGCAGTAGAATGGACTGCCCACAACGAGCCTGTAACTGCTGAAGCACGTGCTGCACGTTTAGGACAAAAACCTGCTGCGGTGACAGTAACTGCAAAAGCACTGGAAAATACTCAAGCGCTTGAAAGCCTGTTGATCCAACAAGGTGTGGTTGCGATTGCGAAAGCGGGTCTGACTGCTGAACAGGTTGCGCTTGTACGTGAAACTGGTGTGGTGGTGATTACTGACCTTGCAGAAGGTACAGATGTGACTTACACAGCCGATGCAGTTGAAGAACTGGCTGAGAAAATTGTGGAATTGGTTCGTCTATAAGACTGAACTGATTTTAAGAAAAACCCGCTGTAAGGCGGGTTTTTTATTGCCTGAATTTTGATTGGTGGAAAATTATCCGATTTATTAAAATGTGATCTTTCAATTTAGTTGAAGCTTTATACAATGCTCCGCAGGTGGGGTGATGTATGAAAAAATTATTATTGCTGGTTGGCTTGTGTGCAACTTTTGGAGCTGAAGCCAAGCAGAGCAGTCAAAGTGTAGAAGCAATTAAACAGAAGATTATTCAACAGTCGATTGAAAGCTATCCGGGAAATTGTCCTTGTCCATACAATACAGCGCGTAATGGTAGTCGTTGCGGTAAACGAAGTGCTTATAATCGTGCTGGCGGATATGCACCACTTTGCTATCTGGAAGATGTAAGTGATCGGATGGTAAGAGAGTATAAAGATTGAGGTTGTTTAAGCTTTTCTCATAAAGGAACTGTCAAAAGCAGTTCTTTATGAGAGTACTTGGTAAGATTGAGTTCTTCTCGGCTCTTTAGTAATTGGAGTTTCGTGAAATCTCTGATCAAGAGCATCAGCTAAATCTCTAACGTCTTCATTTCCACTAATAATGAATTTTCCATTTTGGAAGGGGATGTGACCTAAATATTTTTGAGTATTCGCAATAAACTCTATTTTTTGTTCAGCAGTGAAACTTTCAAATCTGTTTAAAACATTGGTAATTTTTTTGCGTACGGGAGCTGTTACTTTTTTTATTTCAAACCCTGAATTAGTTGAGAAAATATTAGAATTAACAAAATTACTTACATCTACCTCAGTGGCTTCTTTAAATAATTGATCAATTCCTAGAAAAATTTTCGTTAACTTAGAAAGATCTTTGAAATAGAGTCTTCCGGTGTTTTCTTCAAAAACAGCATCAGGAATAGTGTTTAAAAGAATAACTGGATTGAATGTGATATTAGGTTGATCATTTAGTCCCCATAAATTAAGTATAGGTTTTTTTATTAATAAAGATTCAGGAACTCTTTGATAAAAAGTTCTCCCTGTAACTTTATCTATTAAGGCTAAATACCGTATTTTGTCATATTCATTTGGCCCTATTTGAACCCAATCATTGCTGTTTGCGTTTATACAAACTTCAATCGGATTCTTAATTTCTGTAGTAGAAGGTAAATTAATATAGAACCATTGATCCTCATCTAAAGTAGAGGTGGGAGAATATTCAATGATGCTAGAAAAACTGAATTCTCTGAAATCTTGAAAGATTTCGATATCATTTTGACAAAGAACTTTTTTTAAAGATCTACTAACTTTTGCTAGCAAAATATCCATTGGTATATTGACACCCCATTTTTAGAATTGAATGTAAGTATATTCATTGATCTTTTTTACATTGATCGAATGAGTTTTATCTTGGTTTCTTAAATCATCTTTATTCTTAATATCATATTTTATAATCAGTAAGATTTTCAATCCCTTGGTATTGGTAATATGATAGAAACGGTAACCTAAGATTAAAAGTACAGGATTAAAAAAAGCAGTTTTTGAGAAAAATAGTAGTGTAGCTATCATTAAAAAAATAATTAAGAAAGCTTTTAGAGTACTTATGCTGATAGCTACAAGAATATAGCTTAAATATATAGGTAAAAAATATTCATTAGCTGGTTCTATAATGTTAATGGAATTGATTGAAATACTATCTGTAGCGCCTGTTTTGCCTAAAGAAATTGAAATTTTACCGATACCTATACAAGCTATAAAAATTAAGCCATAAGTGATAAACGATAATATATTTTTGTTTTCATATAGCTGATGTGAACAAATAATTCGATGATTTTCTAATACATAATCTATAGTCATTGGTACAGATATACTTAGCCAATTTAGCCAGCTATCTTCATGGCTGATCATAAAAATTAAAATTGACAGTAAAAGCGAACTGAGAATTAATAAGAGTTTGGCAATCATTTGAATCACCAGAATATTTTTTTAGCAGTATAACGAGAATTTTTCTAAAAATCTTATACTTGTAAAATTACTACGTCATAAATCGTCGTATTAATTAATGAATAAAATCATAGTAAATCATGGTAAGATGTATCTTAATTAAATTTAAGATATATCTTTTGTATGTCTAGAACTTCTGATTCTGCATTAAAAGAAGAGCGAAAAAACTCTCCAAAACCTCGTAGACGGCTCTTTGAAGCAGGTGAAATGAAACTGCTCGTGCTGCATTTTATTGCTCAAGCGCCCAAGTTTAGCTATGACATTATTAAAGATGTAGCTGCGCTGGTTGGAGGTAACTATAAGCCGAGTACAGGTACGATCTGCCCAACAATTAACTATCTTGAAGAACAGCAATATACCCAAGTGATCATGAGTGTGGATGAACGTAAGCAATATCACATTACTGATAAAGGTCGTGAGCATCTGAAAGATAATCAGGAAACTCTACAAAGAGTTCTTAGCCGTTTTGAAACCCGTCGCCGCATTCAAGAAGATGAGCGCTATATCGATATCCATAATTCAATGGAAAGCCTGAAAGCTTCACTACGATTCAAACTGCAAAATGAACTTCGTCCAGAGCAGATCAGTGATATTGCTGCCCAGATTGAACAGGCTGCAATTAATATCCGTCAACTGTAGGAGCAGGGTATGAAACAACATCTCTATGAAGTGACTGTTCAACATCTGGCTGATGCTCAAGGTAATCCATCAACCTATAGTGAAGCGCTACAGTTTCAGGTGGGTAATCACGATGACATCTTTAAAATACTGGAAAAACTTCAAGCCAGTCAGTTGCTAGATGAGGAAAGTACCAAAGCATTTGTTATCGGCTTAAAACTGTTTAGTGAAGTCATGCTGGAAAATAAAGAGTTGCCACTCTTCAAGGAATTCCTGCCGCAATTTGCCCAGTTTATGAAATCCTTAAAACAGACAGTGAAAGCCCAAAGTGAAGAACAGTAAGTATTCTAAAGGTCATTTATGAAAAAGAATCTCCCAAAATTTCACTCAAAACATCTGAACTGGTTAATGCCCTTAATCCTTTCCGGCATTATGAGCGGTGCGATTTCCTGCTTTAATATGCTGCTGAATAAAGGTTGGAGCGATGCGTTTATCTCGCTATGGTTACATGCTTGGGGGCTGTCATGGCTGGTGGCATTTCCACTGATTCTGCTTGTATTGCCGCTGGTACGCAAATTTCTGATGCAGTTTGTGCAGATGTCAGATCAATCTGCTAAATAAGAAATTGCTTATTCGAATCAGTCGGAATCGGATGACTTATTCAGAACTTGAGACAAAATAGATTTCATTTCAGTCAGGCTTTTCACACCAGCAATGCGTTGAATGATCTGCCCATTTTTAAAGATAAGAGTAGTAGGCAGGCCATAGACGTTATAGCGTAAGGTCAGAATCGGTGATTGATCGACATTGATTTTACCGAACTTAATTTCTGGATCATGCCCAGCATATTGTGTTGCCAGGTCCTCAAAAACTGAAAAATTCTGTACGCAGGGCTTGCACCAGTCAGCATAGAAACGGATCACAGCAAAGCCTTCAAACCATTCGAAGTCACTGTAATTATCTTCATTGTAGGGGATGACTGCTGACATGAATTTGCTCTCATCATTTCAAAATTAAGATTTAAACCAGCTCATAGTGAGTTCAGCCTGACCGGTATTCTCATCGATTCCTTGATTGATCATCTTAAAACCCTGCTTTTGGTAAAAATGAACTGCTGATGTATTTGCAGCATAGACATTTAAATGCAGCTGATTACATTGCTGTTTTAAGAAGTCAACTAAACGGCGACCATAGCCAGCACCTTGCTGCTCAGGATCAATGAAAAGTGCAGCTAATACATTTTCTGATTTTAATAATGAAACAAAGCCAAGTACCGTATGATTTTCTTTAAGGACATAGTTTTCTGCTAAGGGTAAATATACATCTCGCATTGGAAGTAGCTGATTTTCCCAATAACTAGCAGGAATAAAATCATGCGCCTTTAAAGAAGCCTGGAACCAGATTTCAAGAATAGCGTCGATATCCTCGGTTTTCGCTTTTGTAATTATTGTCATCAGTGGTCTTATATCAATTTACTAAATAGGCAGCTGATTATACATAAGTCCATGCTGCTTCAATCCATAGCATTTCTATGTTCAAATAAGTTCGAAAAATATGAAACGTGAATATTAGGGAAAGAATCCATGACGCAACAAAGCATGCAACAAGTCATCATTACAGAACCGGGTGGTGTAGAGAAACTCGCTTATGAAACGGTTGCCATCCCTGAACCTAAAGCAGACGAAGTGCTGGTTAAGGTACATGCTTTCGGGATTAACCGTCCGGATATCTTGCAGCGTCAGGGCTTGTATCCAATGCCTAAGGGCGTGACTCCTGTACCGGGTCTGGAAGTTGCCGGTGAAGTTGTTGCAGTCGGGAGTGAAGTAAGCCAGTTTAAAGTAGGTGACAAAGTCTGTGGTCTGACCAATGGCGGTGGTTATGCAGAATATTGCGTCGTGCCTGAAAGCCAGACTTTAAACATTCCTGAAGGTGTGAGTTTTGTACAGGCTGCGGCGATTCCGGAAACCTTTTTCACTGTTTGGGCAAATGTGTTCCAGATGGGTAAGGCTAAGGCAGGAGAGACTGTACTGATTCATGGCGGAACTAGCGGGATTGGAACCACAGCCTTAATGCTGTGCAAATCATTAGGCATCAAAACCTTTGCGACAGTAGGTAGTGATGAAAAAATCCAGGCAATTTCACATCTGACGACAGGAATCAATTACAAGACCCAAGACTTTGAACAGGTTATCAATGAAGCTACGGATAATGCCGGTGTAGATGTGATTCTGGATATGGTGGGTGCGCCGTACCTAGAGAAAAATCTGAATCTGCTGCGTCGTGATGGTCGTTTGGTGTATATCGCATTCCTGGGCGGCGCTAAAGCTAAGGATGTAAAATTGGGTCAAATCATGATGAAACGTTTGACCATTACTGGTTCTACCATGCGTGCACGCAATACGGCTGAGAAAGCTGAAATTGCCCAAGGCCTGAAAGAGCATGTGGCACCACTCTGGGCAAAAGGTGAATGTTTACCGATGATCTATAAAACCTTCAAATTTGACCAGATTCAGGATGCGCATGCAACGATGGATACGGGTGAACATATCGGTAAGATTGTGGTGGAAATCATCTAATTATTCTTGTGATAGAAATACTAAAAGCCAACTTTTGTTGGCTTTTATTTTGCATAAAAAACGATAACTAATTTAAATTAATTGCTTGAAATAGGGATATAAATTTTAAAAAACGGTAAAAAGTGTCGATTGTTCGACACAACCTGTCAAAACTGAGGAGTAAATTAGCGCTTAAATATAATCTGACTAAATTGTTTGGTATTAGATGAAATGTCACGTATTAAAAGGAAGTATATTATGAAGATAGTGTCCACCCCTTATACGCATGAACATGGCTTTCGTGCATTGAAGCGTTTGCATAAAGCGATTATCCGTAATCAGTTACTTCGTTCCGATCTACACAAGCTGTATCAAGCCATGTTGCATCTGGAACGCTATATGGAACGGCTGAGCCACTCAGCACCGAAACCTCACTACAAACGTCGTAAAAAAGCTTAAAAAACACCTTGCCTATTAGCCTTAAGTTGAAGTGAATAACTCTAATCTCGTTTTTATTTGGCTGTATAATTTTCCCATAATTTAAAAATTCTAAGCAGATGAATCATTGTGCTGCACAAGCGGCACGAAGAGGGTATTTATGAAGGGCAATGCGTCAACGCATGAGCGCCTCGCAGACCGTTTGGCAAATATTTTAACCAAACTTAATATAGGGCATCAGTTAAGTGTACAGGAGCTGGCACGAGAATTTCAGGTCAGCACCCGTACTATTGAACGTGATTTTGTTCGTCTGAATGCGTATTTACCGCTCATACAGGATCAAAATACCAAACGCTATTATCTTGAGCCTTCATATTTAGGGCGTTTCAAGTTGCAGGATATCCAGAATTTTGCACAGTTGTCCGGAATCAGTGAGCTGTATCCGGCACTGGATATGTCTTTTATTCGTGAATTGCTGGATGAGCGGGCAAATCAGGTATTTTCGGCAAAAGGTTATTATTTTGAAGATGCCAAACAGTTTGCCGAGCATTTCAAGCTGCTTGCAGGGGCGATCTATAAACGGCAGCAGATTGAGCTGCAATATTCCGAACAAACACGGATCATCCAGCCATACCGATTGATTCATCATCATGGCATCTGGTATCTGGCTGGTGTCACTGAAGCTGAACTCAAAACTTATCGTTTAAGTCAGTTGCAGGAAGTCAAACTGGTTTTTGAAAATGAAAGCTTTGAGCATGATCCTGAAGTTCTGAAAATGCTGGCAGATGAAGACAGCATCTGGTTTGGTCAGCAAAAACAGCAGGTTTTGATGAAGGTGCAACCTGAAGTCACGGTATTTTTTAAAGAGCGCCGTTTATTTCCGGAACAGCAGATCGAACAGGAATCAGAGTCTGGAGAATTGTTAATTAGTTGTCAGATTCGTCATGAAATGCAGTTATTGCCACTGGTACGTTACTGGCTACCGTATGTAAAGATCATTGAGCCGATTCATTTTCAGGAAAAACTGGAACAGGATCTGGAAGGTTATTTACGCTCTGCTGGATAATATTTTGAAAGCAGAGCAGGTTGGCGAATGCTTATAGAATTCTATTGAGAATTAGATTTAGCAAATTACAGGCATAAAAAAACCAGCTTTAGCTGGGTTCTTTATTTGCACCATCTTCAGTAGTAGAAGAATGGTGCCCGAGGCCAGACTCGAACTGGCACGCTTTGTGGGCGGGGGATTTTAAATCCCCTGTGTCTACCGATTTCACCACTCGGGCTTTAACAAGATTGGAGGCGGAGGTCGGAATCGAACCGGCGTCCACGGAGTTGCAGTCCGCTGCATGACCACTCTGCCACCCCGCCGCGTCTTGTTGATGCGTATATTATCAAGCTCTGAAAAAAAAACAATAGGATATTCATTTGTATGCGCATAAAAACAGCATATGGCGGAAAATATTCAGAATTATCATGTAGAATGTGCAAAATTGATTCATATCAACACTTGGGAGAAGTGCCGTGGCATTAGTTTTAGACGGTCGTGCATTGGCGAAGCAAATTGAAGCTGACTTGTTAACTCGCGTAGAAGCGCTGAAAGCAAAATCAGGTCGTACTCCAATTCTTGCGACTATTTTAGTGGGTGACGATGGCGCATCTGCAACTTATGTTCGTATGAAAGGCAATGCTTGCCGCCGTGTTGGTATGGATTCACTAAAAGTTGAGCTTCCAAAAGAAACGACTACTGAAGAATTGCTGGCTGAAATTGAAAAACTGAATGCAAATCCGGATGTTCACGGTATTCTTTTACAACACCCAGTACCTGCGCAAATTGATGAACGTGCTTGTTTTGATGCTATCTCGCTTGAAAAAGACGTCGATGGTGTGACTTGTCTGGGCTATGGTCGTATGGCGATGGGTGAAGCAGCTTATGGTTCTGCTACTCCTGCAGGTATCATGACTATCCTGAAAGAAAACAATATTGAAATCGCAGGTAAACATGCGGTAGTGGTTGGTCGTTCTGCGATTCTAGGTAAACCAATGGCAGCAATGTTGCTTGAAGCGAATGCTACAGTGACTATTTGCCATTCACGTACTCAAAACCTTCCAGAATTTGTAAAACAAGCTGACATTATCGTGGGTGCGGTGGGTAAAGCTGAACTGATCCAGAAAGACTGGATTAAACCAGGTGCAGTGGTTGTTGATGCTGGTTTCCACCCACGTGATGGCGGTGGTGTGGGTGATATTCAATTAGTCGGTATTGAAGAAGTTGCTTCTGCTTATACCCCAGTTCCGGGTGGTGTAGGTCCTATGACAATCACTACGCTGATTCGTCAAACTGTAGAAGCTGCTGAGAAGGCTTTGGGTTAATTGAAATTTTAATTAGTTACGGCGGAGTTGTATCGTTGTGACTATAGATGTAAGAAGCTCATTCGTTACTTTTGTTTCGGCAAAAGTAACCAAAACCATTTGTCATTCGCAGAACTCGTCATATTTCTTTTGCGTGGTTGATGTGTCGCAAAAACAGGACGAATTAGATTTCAGTCTGCCTCGAACAGCTGCGAATGACGTGGTCATGTATCCGATTAATGTATAAATTCCAATAAAGATATTTTCGCATCAAGGCTTTCTTCATGAGCTGTACTTTCCAATTTCCTAAAGCCCCTGAGCATTTACTTCAAGCCTTACACCAAGTTATTCCTAATTGTGAACTGATGGCACAGCAGCTACCAGAAACACCGATTTCACTCTGGCTGATTCCACCAGTCTTTCCGACAGACAAACTAGATGATGAAGTGATTCGTCGTATCTGGAATGATACGCCGTACTGGATCTTCTGCTGGGCATCAGGATTGGCCATGGCACAGTGGTTGCTGGCTGAACCGCATCATGTCAAAGACAAAGTGGTACTAGATTTTGGTGCAGGATCAGGTGTTGTTGCTATTGCAGCGAAAATGGCAGGAGCCAAACGTGTGATCTGTTGTGATATCGATCAGGTCAGTCTGAATGCCTGTCGTGCCAATGCTGAGTTAAATGATGTTGAGCTGGAATATCTGGATGATCTCTATAAAGCAGAACAGGTGGATATACTGCTAGCGGCAGATGTGCTTTATGATCAGTGTAACCGTTTCTTCCTGGATGAATTCCTGAGATTTGCACCAGAAGTCTGGGTCGCAGATAGTCGGGTGAAAAATTTTAGTCATCCGCAATATCTCAAACTGGATGAACGTAGTGCGACTACCTGGCCAGATCTGGATGAATCACCAGAATTCCGTAATGTCAGCTTCTATCGAACTAAATAACATCCAAGAATTGAAAAAGAAAAAAAGGGCATCAAGCCCTTTTTTATGCTCTGTTTTATGAGCAGGTATAGCGAATCACACGTACAGTGGTAGGGCGAGCTTCTAATGCCTCTCGGGCACCCGGATTTTCACTGTTATATAAATCAGGTGTATTACTCAAACTGATTTGGGTGCGGCTATCCCCGAGTTGACGGCCATACTGAACCTGTTCAGGAGTTGGGTTAACTATTTCCTGACTATTAATAATCTGGATATTATAACTTTTAGAGGTTCCAAGAACTTGTCTGCAAGCAGCCTGTAACCTGTTTTCATCCTGACTTGGTCGTCCTGCTAATGTATAGCTTAAGGTTGCGGAATTTTCTGAACGTTCCAGAATTTCATAACCGGTCTGACCGTTAAATTGTTGAGGTGCCGTCTGACATGCTGTCAGGCCTAAAGTGCCGATAGTTAAGCCGAGTAAAAAAACTGTTTTTTTCATCATGATGATTTCCCGTATTTTTATCAGACAAGTATGCCATAGCAACGAAATAGCGGAATGGCAGTAAACATAAAATTCCAATAAAAAAGCTTTCCGAATGTTTCCATCCGGAAAGCTCCTAAAGCAATACAGTTACTTAGTCATCAGTAATCATGCTGTGCTTTTTAGTGTCTTTCATAAAGACATAAGTGAGCAGCGACAGGCCAATCATAAAAGTAATGTAATAGAAGAAGTAGTTTTCATGGCCGGCATTTTTAAAGCTTAAAGCCACCAGTTCTGCTGTACCCCCAAATAGTGTATTGGCAATCGCATAAGGCAAAGCTACGCCTAAGGCACGGATATGGGCAGGGAATAGCTCAGCTTTTACCACTGCGTTAATCGCTGTATAACCAGTTACAATTACCATACCGCTCATACATAACATGAATGCTGTAGTTGGGTTGGTAGTTGAGCCTAAGCCATTAAAGATAGGAATGGTAAATAGTACACCAAGCACACCAAAGGCAATCATGATTGGCTTACGGCCGATCTTGTCAGAAAGTGCACCAATCACAGGTTGCAAGAGCATGAATACAAAGATCGCAAGAGTCGTGATTTCAGTCGCTGTGGTTTTTTCAAATCCTGAGGTGTTCACCAGATATTTCTGCAAATAAGTAGTGAAAGTATTGAAAGCTAAAGTACCACCTGCAGTTAGCATGATCACGGTAAATGCCTGTTTAGGATATTTAGTGAATAAAGCTAAGGCACCGGATTTAGGGCCACCTTTTTTCGCCTGTTCAACAGCCTGTTTTGAAGATTGTGTTTCTACCAGACCGCGACGGATCCAGAACACCACAATCGCTAAGAATGCACCAATCAAGAAGGGAATACGCCAGCCCCATTCAGTGAGTTGTGCTTCAGTCAAAGTGCGTTGTAGGAAGATCAAGACACAGAGTGCCAATAGTTGACCTGAGATCAGGGTCACATACTGGAAGCTTGAGTAGAAACCACGATGATTTTTACCTGCCATTTCAGTCAAGTAAGTGGCACTTGAACCGTATTCACCACCTACACTCAAACCTTGTAATAAACGAGCAAATAACAGCAGCGCAGGGGCGAGCATGCCCACTGAATCATAGGTGGGTGCACAGGCAATAATCAGGGAACCGACACACATCAAAGATACAGAAAGTGTTAAACCGGCTTTACGACCCTTACGGTCAGCGTAAATCCCCATAATCCATGCGCCAATCGGACGCATCAAGAAACCAAGTGCGAATACAGCAGCAGCCTGAAGAAGTTTGACGGTATTGTCGCCATCAGGGAAGAACTGTGAAGCGAAATATAAGGTAAAGGCTGCATAAACATACCAGTCGTACCATTCGACCAGGTTACCTGCAGAACCACCGAGAATAGATTTAACCCGTGTTTTACGATCAAGCTGCGGTGTAGCAGCTTCAGGAAGTGGCTGATTCACAACATTGCTCCAAAGGAATGCTGTAAAACACATCTTTTTTAAATTTTCATTGCTATAAAATCTAAAAAGTTATGTTTTAGTGAGAGAGAAAGTGAGGAGATTTCATATACTTATACGCCTCCAAGTTTTCTCTTTTTATAGGACTTTAGTCTTAATAAATAGTGGAATTTTCAAATATTTTTATAAAACATAAATTTACCATTTGTTTAGATTAATTGCTTGATTTTTATATTGGATTAACTGGTTAAATGCTGTTCTTTAAGGGGATTAATGAATGGTAAAGGTAGTTTTTATTTAGATGTAAAATAGATTAAAAAATTGGCTTTAACCTTATCTTAAGGTAATAAAAAAGGCCGCTTACGCGACCTTTTTAAAATTAAATCAGCAATTAAGCAGATTTAACCGCTTCAAGAAGTTCAGCTTGGCGTTTTTTCAACGCTTCTGGCAGACGATCACCCAATTTGTTGAACAATTCAGTGTGGCTTTCAAGTTCTTTGATCCATTGATCTTTGTCTTGAGAAGTTACCAGGTCAAATTGTTCTTTAGTGAAATCAGAACCAGTCCAGTTTAGCTGTTCGTAAGTAGGTACACGGCCGATTGGAGTTTCAACAGCATCAGCACGACCTTCACAACGATCGATGATCCACTCAAGAACACGCATGTTTTGACCGAAACCAGGCCATACGAAGTTACCTTCAGCATCACGACGGAACCAGTTCACGTTGTAGATACCAGGAAGCTTGTTACCAGCAGCAGCAGCTTTCTCGCCAACTTTCTCACCCATTTCTAACCAGTGAGTGAAGTAGTCAGCCATGTTGTAGCCAGCAAATGGAAGCATCGCAAATGGGTCGCGACGAACGATACCTTGTTGACCAACAGCAGCAGCAGTTGTTTCAGAACCCATGGTTGCAGCTTTATAAACACCATCAACCCAGTCAAATGCTTCTGAAATCAGAGGCACTGTGTCTGCACGGCGACCACCGAAGATGAACGCAGAAATTGGAACACCTGCTGGATTTTCCCAATCCGCATCGATAGAAGGGCATTGACCAGCAGAAACTGTGAAACGAGCGTTCGGATGAGCCGCTTTTTCTTCGCCAGTGTGTGGTTGACCTTTCCAGTTAGTCAGATTCGCAGGTGCTTCTTTAGTCAGACCTTCCCACCAAACTTCACCGTTGTCAGTCACAGCAACGTTTGTATAGATTACGTCTTTATGAAGCGTTGCCATACAGTTCGGATTCGTTTTGGTATTTGTACCAGGAGCTACACCGAAGAAACCAGCTTCAGGGTTGATTGCATATAAGCGACCATCTTCACCTGGTTTGATCCAGGCAATATCGTCACCTACAGTTTCAATTTTCCAACCTTCATAACCTGCTGGTGGAATCAGCATCGCGAAGTTTGTTTTACCACAAGCAGATGGGAATGCAGCTGCGATGTAGTGTTTTTCGCCTTTAGGGCTAGTCACGCCAAGGATTAGCATATGTTCAGCTAACCAGCCTTGTTGACGACCCATATAAGATGCAATACGTAAAGCCAGGCATTTTTTACCTAACAATGCGTTACCGCCGTAACCAGAACCAAATGACCAGATTTCACGAGTTTCTGGGTAGTGCACGATGTATTTTTCTTTGTTGCAAGGCCAAGCAACATCTTTTTGACCTTCTTCAAGTGGTGCACCCACAGTGTGTACGCAAGGGACAAATTCGCCATCTGTACCTAGAACGTCATAAACAGCTTTACCCATACGAGCCATTTTAGACATGCTGACTGCCACATAAGGAGAGTCAGTTAATTCGATACCGATGTGCGCAATGTGTGAACCCAAAGGACCCATAGAGAATGGAACCACATACAGGGTACGACCTTTCATTGAACCGTCAAACAGACCATTCAATTTTTCGCGCATAACTGCTGGATCTTCCCAGTTATTGGTCGCGCCAGCGTCTTCTTTATTTGCAGAACAGATAAAAGTACGGTCTTCAACACGAGCAACGTCAGAAGGATCAGAATTTGCAAGATAAGAACCAGGATGTTTCTCTTGGTTAAGCGCTTGCATTGTGCCGTTAGCGATCATCAAGTCGATATAACGTTGATATTCTTCTGCGCTACCGTCACACCATTCAATTTTTGCTGGTTTTGTTAATTTAGCAATTTCTTCCACCCATGCAATAAGCTTAGGGTGACGAACGAATTCTGGTGCGTTCACTTGGGTCATGGTGAGGCCTATCTCAAATGTGTACAAAATTTTGTACAAAGTACAATCTGGTCAATAAAATACTGGCCAGATGAAATATGAAAAAAAGTGGCTGTATTAAAGCATAAAATCATCAAAAAAATAAGACTAAAGAAGTGCTGGATTTTATTTGGAATATTATGCTATTTTCTGTTTAAATTTATATAAAACAATAAGATATGAATAAATTCAAAATCTTAAATATGTATTTATTAGCTTTATGTGTGGTATTTATTTTAATTATTTTTATTTAAATCAAACCTTTAAATAAAATTGTTCAGTTATATTTGTTATTGATTAAATAAATGGTCGCCATTCGAATTTTACATAAAGCAACTATTAATTGTTTATGAATTGGACAAAATGCCAATAGGTGTGCATCAATCTGTGTAAAAAATGTCTAATCAATCTAAACCCTTATCCATTATTTATAATCATAATTCTGGTTTCCGTCTATTCGACCAACAAGAAAAATATGAGCAATTACTAGATATTTTTGCAGCGCATGATTTTGAGACTAAAGCTTTTGAAATCAACGATCCAGAACAGTTCAAAAAAGTCATTGCTGAAGTGCTGCAACGGCATCAACAATCGCCAGATCATGGTGTGATCGTGGCAGCAGGAGGAGATGGAACGCTCAATTCAGTCGCCAAACACCTGCTTGAAACTGATATTCCAGTCGGAATATTGCCTCTAGGTACTTTTAACTATGCGGCAAGATTGCTGGATATTCCCTTAGATTTGGTTGAAGCCGCACAAGTCATTGCAACGGGTCAAACCAAATGTATCCATGTAGCGCGTATTAATCAGGAAATCTACCTGAACAATGCTAGTCTGGGCTTATATCCCTTATTTATTAAAAAACGTGAAGACTATAATCGCATATTTGGCCGTTTCCCTTTACATGCCTATACCTCAGCACTCGATGTGTTGATTCGTGACCGTAAAGAATTAAAACTGGAAATCTGGGTAGATCAGAAGAAATATCCGGTCAAAACTCCACTGATTTTCTTTGGCAATAATCCACTACAGTTAGTAGACATGAAAATGCGGATTGCCCAAGCTGCTGAGCAAGGGAAGGTGGCTGGGGTTGTGGTCTCTAAAAGTGACAAGCTGACGTTATTCAAGCTGGTATATCAGTTAATCCGGGGCAAGATTGATCAAGCCTCCGATGTCTATAGTTTTGCTGCAGATCAGGTGCGAATTGAGTCTAAACGCAAAAAATTAATGGTTGCCATAGATGGGGAAACGGTAGAAATGACACCACCGTTAAATATTTCAGTTTTAAAAAATAGTTTAAGTGTAATGGTGCCGCATGATTCTGCATCTCTCTGATCTGCATTTTGGTACAGAAAGGCCTGAATGTTTGGAAGCCATCCAACAATTTTGTCGGGATCATGCATTGGAAGCGGTGGTAGTCAGCGGCGATCTCACCCAGCGAGCACGTTTGGGGCAGTTCTTTGCTTGTAAACGGTTTCTGGATCAGTTGAATACGCCTTATCTGGTGATCCCGGGGAATCATGATATTCCGCTTTATCATTTATGGAATCGATTATTTACTCCATTTACCCGTTATCAATTATTTTTCGGTGAACTCGAGCCTGTTTTAGAAACCGAACATTTTTATCTGATTGGGGTAAATTCGATTAGACGTCGATATCATACTAAAGGGCATTTATCACTCGAACAGATTCAAAGGATTGACCTGAAACTACAGCAGGCACCTGATTCCAAAATCAAGATTATTGTCAGTCATCAACCTTTTTATGTGCCATTTCAGAATAGGCAGGGTTTTAAGGATATTCCCCTGATGGCCAAAATTGCATTGGAGTCCTGGTCGCAGCATGGGCTGTTTGCTGTATTGCATGGGCATTTGCATCGTACCGCAGTCTATGATTTGAACCGTATATTCGAATTGGGAGGAAATCATCCGGTTTATGATGTACATGCCGGGACTTCTGCGTCACATCGGCTCCATAAGAATCAGCCGAATAGCTTTAATGCAATTGATGCAACAGGAAAAATTACGCAATATTGTTTTGATGAACAGTTAAAAACCTTTGTTCCACAGCCTGATCCCATAAATAAATAGACAAAAAATACGCAATCCATCAAAAAATTAAAAAAAAACCAATTTTTTTTCATTTTTGCCCTTGAAGCGTTTTATTCCATCTCCATAAAAAGGACATCAAAAAATTTTGATGATGACCAATGGAATAAATAAGTCGTCATCGGTGATCTAAAAAAGACTTAGTCTGATGGAGTTATTTATGAGCAACATTCGTCCATTACATGACCGCGTTGTTATTCGTCGTGTTGAAGAAGAAACAAAAACAGCTGGGGGCATCTTACTTCCAGGTTCTGCTGCTGAAAAACCTGCACAAGGTGAAATCATTGCAGTTGGTAATGGTCAAATCACTGACAATGGCGTACGCGCGTTAGACGTAAAAGTTGGCGACAAAGTATTGTTCGGTACTTATGCAGGTACAACTGTAAAAGTAAACGGCGAAGAACTTTTAATCATGAAAGAGTCTGACATTCTGGCAGTATTAGAAGCTTAATCTGCGCCAGATCGTTTTACTCATTCCAATTCAGATTTTGTAAAGATACAACAATATTCGGAGTCAAATATGTCAGCTAAAGACGTAAAATTTGGTGATTCAGCTCGTTCAAAAATGATCGCTGGTGTGAACATCCTTGCAGATGCGGTGAAAGTGACTTTAGGTCCTAAAGGCCGTAACGTTGTAATCGACCGTTCTTTCGGTGCACCGCACATTACTAAAGATGGTGTATCTGTTGCGAAAGAAATTACCCTGAAAGACAAATTCGAAAACATGGGTGCGCAACTGGTTCGTGAAGTTTCTTCAAAAACCAATGATATCGCAGGTGACGGTACAACAACTGCAACTGTATTGGCTCAAGCAATCCTGAACGAAGGGATCAAGTCAGTAACTGCGGGTATGAACCCAATGGATCTGAAACGTGGTATCGACCTTGCAGTTAAAACTGTTGTTGAAAATATTAAACAAACTGCAAAACCAGCTTCTGATTCTAAAGCGATTGAGCAAGTCGGTTCGATCTCTGCAAACTCTGACACCACTGTGGGTTCTCTGATTGCACAAGCAATGGAAAAAGTAGGCAAAGAAGGCGTAATCACTGTTGAGGAAGGTTCAGGCTTCGAAGATTCGCTTGATGTTGTAGAAGGTATGCAGTTTGACCGCGGTTATATTTCTCCATACTTTGCAAACAAACAAGACACGTTGACTGCTGAACTTGAAAACCCATACATCCTGTTGGTTGACAAGAAAATTAGCAACATCCGTGAATTGATCACTGTTTTGGAAGCTGTTGCGAAAACTGGTAAGCCTCTTCTTATCATCGCTGAAGATGTTGAAGGCGAAGCGTTGGCTACACTTGTAGTAAATAACATGCGCGGCATTATCAAAGTATGTGCGGTTAAAGCACCTGGCTTCGGTGACCGTCGTAAAGCAATGCTTCAAGATATCGCGATCCTGACTGGCGGTACTGTGATTTCTGAAGAAATCGGTATGCAGTTAGATCAAACTTCACTTGAACACTTAGGTACTGCACACAAAGTGACTGTATCTAAAGAAAATACAGTGATTGTTGATGGTGCTGGTGATGCAAATCAGATTTCTGAGCGTGTTCAGCAAATCCGTGCACAAATCGAAGAATCTACTTCTGAATACGACAAAGAAAAACTTCAAGAACGCGTTGCTAAATTGGCAGGCGGTGTAGCAGTTATCAAAATCGGTGCTGCAACTGAAGTTGAAATGAAAGAAAAGAAAGACCGTGTAGACGACGCACTTCATGCAACTCGTGCTGCAGTTGAAGAAGGTGTTGTTGCGGGTGGTGGTGTTGCACTGGTACGTGCTGCATCTGCACTTGATGGTCTGACTGGTGCTAACGATGACCAAAACGTAGGTATCAACATTCTTCGTCGTGCAATCGAAGCTCCTCTTCGTCAAATCGTAGCCAATGCTGGTGATGAGCCATCTGTTGTGATCAATGCTGTGAAGAACGGTGAAGGTAACTATGGTTATAACGCTGCGACAGGTGAATATGGCGACATGCTGGAAATGGGTATTCTTGACCCTGCGAAAGTAACTCGTTCTGCACTTGAGCATGCAGCTTCTGTTGCTGGCTTGATGTTGACAACTGAATGTATGATTACTGAAATCCCAGAAGAAAAACCAGCGATGCCTGATATGGGCGGCATGGGTGGAATGGGCGGTATGATGTAATTCATTACCCGATTATATGCTCAAAAAATCCCCGCTTTTGCGGGGATTTTTTTAATTTTAAATAAAATAAAAGTGAGATTTTCATGAAAAATATAGTAGAATTTGAGACTTAAGTTGACTTATAGTCATAAATGATTGATGAAGTATTCAATTTTTTTTAAATAAATGAAAAATGTTTACTTTTGTAATATTTTTAGGCTTGGTTTTTGTAAAGTTTTGATTTATTATTTGATCAAAATATAATTGATATATATGGCAATATGAGCAATACAGTTATAAATGAGGGTGAGAATTCAGATGATCAATCTAAACTTGTATTGGTGAGTAAGGATGAATTAAAATCTTTATACCGAAAATTAAGAGAGTATGAAGATCGTTTAAAGAAAAGTGAATATGAACATAGAAAGCTATTAGCTTACTTCACTCAAAAGATTACAATTGATTAAATTCATCAATCAACTTTTTAATAATATCTTTCTGGGTATTTTTTAAAGAGCGAAACTTTAAATAATAATCCAAATCTTCAGTATCATGTTCTGAAACTTGAGGGGCAGGATTAAAATCATGGTCTCCAAATCTTAACCATTGGTTGGAAACATTAAGCCAAATTGCGAGTATTGCCAATTTATCTTGGCTAGGAATTGCCTTTCCTAACAACCAGTTATTTGCTGACTGTACTGAAATAGCTGGACCGTCATAACGATAATTAAATTCTTTTGATAAATAAGTAGGACTTATAGGATGTCTTGCATTTGTTAAAGCACTTTTCAGCCGTTCAGCAAATAGATTTTTTTCTTTTTGGCTGCTCATAAATTCCTTCTATCTATTCCTATACTTTTAAGCCTAGCCTTAAAAAGTATTTTAAATACTACAATGTTTCAGAGCCTAATTTTAAGAAAACTTCGAAAATATTTCAATTGTAACAACTTTATTTAAGATAACTTGTTGTAATTATTTGTAATGAATTTTCTTTATTTCTTAAATCAAATTTATTTAGCTCAGCTTAATTCAAATATTAGTAAATAATTCTAACAACATAAACTTTTAGTTGATGATTATAATCCAATTATATATGCAATAAAAACATAAAGTTATACATATAAATTAATATTAAACATAATAGATAAATTAATATTTAAAAAATAAATCAAATTTTGATTGATAAATTTGTTATGTTTTGTATATTATTGCCTCAGGACCGCGGTGGCGGTGGGGTATGAATGGCGTAATTCCCTTTTAACCACGCATTCGTAACAGTTTTGCTGGTTTACATGATCCTAGGGTAGGCCAGTCTTTTTATAAAAATTGAAGGAAATTTATATGAAATTTCAAAAAACCTTATTGGCAGCTGCATTAGCAGCAGTAAGTTTTGGTGCGCTAGCAGCAGTGAACCAAGCAGATGTAGTAAAATACGCAAATGCTGAAGGTGATGTTCTTGTTAAAGTAGAAGATGCTAATGACAGCAATGGGGTTGTTCAAAATGGTTGGTATAAGCTTGAAGGCAATAAGCTAACAGCATTTACAGGTGAAACAAAAGATTACACAATCGTAGTGTCTGCTGGTCAAGTCCAAATTACAGAATCAACTCCATCTACAACAGGTGGTACTACAACAGGTGGTTTAAGCTTTGATGGTAATGTAGACCAAAATAATTATTGGTCTTTTGGTGGATCAACCACCACCACCACAACAACAACAGCCGGAACTTATACTCTTGAAGGTCAGTTAGTAAATACTGACTGGCATGGTAATAATGGTCTAGTTGATGAGAAAATCACTTTTACAGGTGAAACATCACCAGCAACTACTGCAACTGATGTAGTTTCAGTTAAAAAAGATGTTCAAATTGGTAACATTACTGAAGAAGATCGTGATACAGCTGGTAAAGCTAAATACGATTTCACTTTAGCTGGAAAAAATGTTCAAGGTACTCTTGCAACAATTAAAACTGAAGCTGATGCCAATACTGCTGTAGCTGGTGTTACAGGCAATGGTTTAGCTGTCTTGGATGTGGCGAAAGGTGGAGTGGTTGATCTTGAGAAAGGTACAGTAACTACAACTTCAGTTACAGGCACTACTACAACTGCACCAACAGCAGTACTAAATGCTTACGATGATAAAGATGGTAATCGTGTAGTTGAATTTAATGGTAAATATTTCAAAGCAACTGATAATACTTTGACTGCTTACACTGGCGATACTAGTGATGCTAACTTAACTAAAGTAGGTAAAGGTACAGCTGATGAAACAACTGGTGGCGATCGTACTACTACAGTAAATACTGGTTTAGTATCAAATCTAAACGTTACCTATGGTGAGTCTGTTTCTAAAGCCCCAAATGCTGGTGAAATCAAAATTTCTAGTACAGACCCATTAGTTGCAAATGATACAAGTGGTAATAAATATACAGTAACTTCTAATGCTCCAGTATCTACATCAACTAAGGATGTAAAAACTGGCATTATTGCAGTAGATGAAGCAGGTAATAAAACTTACGGTTTACAAGCTACAAATACTACAGATGGTAAAGTTACAGCGCAAACTACAGTAACTGCAGCTGGTATTGAAACCACTGGTGACATCGCTTTTGTTGACGCTGCTACTGGTTCAAAAACTTCTGTGAAAGGCTACTTAGAAGAAACTTCTAAAGCTGTTGATGCTAAAGTTGATGCTGCTCTAGTGGAAGTTGATTCTCGTTTAACTCAATTCAATTCTACAGCAGCTCGTTTGAACAGCCGTATTGATGACGTAGAGCAAACTGCTTACCGTGGTGTTGCAATTGCTTTAGCTGCTCAACAACAAATTCCTAACATCGGTGCTGGTCAATTCGCAGTATTCGGTGGTGTAGGTCACTATGAAGGTGAAACTGCCGGTGCTTTAGGTGTTGCAAGCGTATTCGCTGATGGCCGTACTTCTCTAAGTGCTGCTCTTGGTTTCGCTGGCGGTAACGAAGTTGGTGGCCGTGTAGGTGTTTCATATGTGTTTGGCGGTAAATAATTTACCCTCAACATAGTTGAAATAAAAAATCCCCGCATTTGCGGGGATTTTTTATTAAGTTAGAAAATGATTAAGGTGATTTTTTAACTAATTTATAATTCAGATTACTCTGTATTTCCTTACCTGTTTCTATATCACGAGCTTCAACGAAATTATCACCTACATAAAACTTCCGGTTTTCAGCTTTTCCATCTAGGACGATAATAGAAGGTTGTTGAGAATCGAAAGTGAAGCTACCTTTGGTCTCAGTTTCATTATTTCCAGTTTTACCTAAATATTCCTCACTCAATTCATAAGTTTTGTCAGGATTAAGATCTAGTTCAACTTTAATCCCTTCGCAGTCAGCACACGGGAAAACACCCTCATATTCGCCTGCCCAGTTTGAGTTGACAGTAGCATTACTGCTCATCTCAGTACTCATATTGCTTTGACTATTTGTAGTCTCTGTAGTAACAGGAGCATTTGTGGTATTAGATTGAGTATCTGCACTGGCCATATCGCGGTCATTCTGTTTAGAACATGCACTTAAACTAGTAACTGTTACTACCAATAAAGCAGGCCATAATATTTTTTTCATTGAAGATCATCCTCTTGTTCTTCTGTATTAGGATTTACATTAAAAGTATGAGCTATCAATATACAGAGAGATCTTGTTAAAAATTGATTCGTTAAGTGAAACGGATTAAATATATGTAGATGAGAAACGAAGATAATTAAAATACAAAATAAGCGATAGGTTTTCTTTAGTTTTATTTTATAAACCTTAAGGTTATGATTTGATAAAAATAATTATTAATAAGAGCGGTCATGAAAGCAGAACAGGAAAATAATATCATCGCGAAAATATATGATGCTGCTTTATTGCCTGCTTTATGGCTAGAGGTCATTCAGGATATTGTGCAATATACCCAGAGTCATAGTGCAATTTTTACCGGTCTTGATCAATTCAATCCCGCCTATGACTTTGTTTATACTTACAATATCCCGGAAGAAAGTCTGGCTGCTTATCAGGATGAACGGATTCGGGTCATTGACATGAAGCTGCATATGCCTTTATGGAATGAAATTGATATGGGGGAGGCACTTAATCAGGACTGCCGTCATTATGCAGATCAACCTGGAACAGAACAGTATATCTTTTATGAAAAATGCCTTAAGCCTACAGGGATAGGATATATGGCGGGAGTATTACTGGACAGAGGAAATTATCGCTGGGCAGTCATGGGACTACATCGTGCTCCGCACACTCAAGGTTTTGAAGCAGCTGAACTGAATTTTCTCAAACGGATCGGCATACATTTGCGTCGCTCTTTACAGATTCATCGGCAAATCAGTTTGGTACAACAAGACAATATCAGCTTATATACCGTATTAGACTGTTTAAAAATCGGTATTATTTTGCTGGATCAGGATCTCAAGTTATCTTATTCAAATCCACTAGCACAAAGCATGATTGAAGCTTCAACATGTCTGGAAATGGATATGCATAACCGGCTGAAAACACCGGTAGGTGATCAGGAACGTCTGGAAAGATTGCTATCGAGTGCTTTGCTGGAAGATACCAGTATGTCGAGTGAAATAGGCGGGGTCTTGGCTTTGCAGGATTCTAAAGGACAGCAATTGATGCTCACTGTTGTGCCTTTTAAAAGGTTGAGAAAAATGCAGCAATTTTCTGAAGCTCAGCATCAGATTGCTGTATTTATGACAGACAAAAACCGGCATTATTCATTATCTAGAGCTTATTTGCAGCAAGCATATCAACTGTCAAAACGTGAATTTGATTTGTGTGAACTTTTAATCAATGGCTATAAATTAGAAGAAATTGCAGTGAAATGTGGGATCACTTTAAGTTCAGTACGCACTTATTTTAAGAATATTTATGAAAAAACTGACTGCACTTCACAAATTGAGCTGATGCACTTATTGATGGGATGTACGATTCATTTTGAACATATTAATTAAACCTACCTAAAGATAATTCTTTAGGTAGGCAGTGCTCATTATCTAACGCGCTGTAATGTTACAGGACCTTCACCTTGTGGATGCAAGATCAGAGTTTCAGCCGATACATTGATGTTTGCAATGGTCTTGCTGCCATCGGAACTGTCTTGTAATCCGCCACATTCATTGGTATCGAATAAAACTTCAGTGGTCGTAAGTGTATTACCTGAGAGGATAAATTTGCCATATTCAATACCAGGCCAGCCACAATCATCTCCGCCTTCAGTGTCCAGGAAGAAATAATAGTTTGTGTCAAAGAAGGCAAATAAATGGGTGTCACTAAATCTCCATGCACCTACCAGACCATTAGCAGACTGTTTGACGCGGCTTAAACGGTATTCGGTATTGATCCCCGGTTCTGTCAGAATTAAGGTCATTCCATCATAGTTTAACGTATAAGGTTTGCCTTCTGCAGGATGTGAGAGTCCCCATTCACCATTACTGTCTTGAATAATACGCGGTGAAATTACACTGGTAGTTGCATTCCAGTTTAACTCTCCAGTTTCAATGCCAGGCGTTCCATCACCATCAGCAGCTTCTGCTTGACCTAAGGCATAACGGCCATCTTCTAAAATATGGATTAGAACAGCGCTGTTTGCATTACGGCCAATTTCCCAAGTACCGGCAATATCTTTATAGAAAGTTGACTGGAAGTTTTCTGCAGCTTTTTCAGGTGTAATCAATTTTTCTGTGGTAACTACGCCTGTTGATACCACGTCTGTAGCAAATGCTGTAGGGGCCTTAGAAAAATCTAAACTTTTATTAAGAAGGGCATTAGCAGCTTCAGTACTGATGCTAATCCCATTGTCATGATTACTATCTGTATCTAAAGACTGTAAAAGCACCATCAGATTGGTACGTGCATTTTCAGTTTGTGCTAAATCTAACGGAGTAACACGTTCTTTCGCTTCAATTTCTTGACCTAGTTGTACGTCACCAATCAGGAATTTAACCTTTTCTCCATCATTAAATTTAAATTCACCTTTTTCATTAGTAACCCCTTCCGCACCGCTGCTGGTGATATATGTTACCCCTGAGATAATTCCATCTGTCAGTACACCAGTTTCGGTCCCGACCGGAGCTGTAGGTGGAACAGGTGATGAACCCTCTGTACGATCATTATCTGAACCGCCACATGCTGTAAGTAACCCCGCTAAGGCAAGACAAATTAAAGTCTTTTTCATGAAAATCTTCCTGAAATTTATTATGTCAGCGAAGTATAGAAAGAAAGCTAAAATCGACATATCCTAAAATTAGGATGGAAAAATATATAAATCAGTAAAATAAATTGAACTCACTATTTGCTTAAAAGAGTGAGCTTGCAATAGGTAGTGAAAGAAGAAATATTCAAATAACAATAAATTGAAATTCTTCCTAAAGCTTAAAAATACAAATATATATTAATTGATGTTTTATTGATCAGGATGCACTATCTATATTCTGCTGCATTGTTAGACTGTGGCGAAATTTTGATAATGATTGTGATGTAGCTGTGTTTGAAAATTTAGCTGAGAAAACTTTAAATTTAATGGGCTGGAAAACCGATGACCAATGGCCCGAAGACCTTGATCAATGTGTGATGATTGCAGCGCCACATACCAGTAACTGGGATGCACTATATGCACGTTTGGCCTTAAAGGCATTAAAAGTGAATGTGCGTCTGACCATTAAAGACAGCTATATGAAATTTCCATTTGGGCCTTTTGTACGTGCAATGGGTGGAATTGGTATTGACCGTCGTCCCAAACAACCGGGTGAGCCACGTCCAAGCATGGTTCAGGTCATGACAGGTCTATTTAAAGAGCATCCTAAACTAGTCATGCTGGTTACGCCGGAAGGCACACGCGCCCGTCAGGAACAATGGAAAACTGGTTTTTATCATGTGGCGATCAATGCGGGTGTGCCAATTGCGCTGGCTTATATGGATTATGCAAAAAAAGAAGCGGGCGTAGGTAAAATCATTTATCCAACAGGAAATTATGAACAGGATATGGCTGAGATCATGACGTTCTATGCCAATATTGAACCTAAATTTCCTGAAAAATTCAGTATTGATCAACGCTATTTTTAATTTCAGGAAAAATAAAAGCAGAGGGATGGACTCTGCTTTTCTGTACGATATATAAATACCGAATTTAATTTTGATTCTCTTCAGATAAAATTCCCCCCAGATTCTGGCAGGCATCTTTATAAAGATTGTATTGCTGTTCTACCACTTCATATAAAGGCAGGTCAAAAAGCTCTTCTCCTTGATGATATTGCTCAATATAAGATTCGACCTTGGTTTTGCTGCTGTATAGCATGTGTTGATAATAATCCGTCATACTACTGTGTGGCATTTGCGCTGTATCAATCTTGGCACAATTGAAGTTTCGCAGAAGCTGTTCTGACTTTTTAAGATCATTGGACATACAACCTGCCAGTAACATGCTACTGAGCAATGCCGTTAGGAGTTTCATAGAAAATAGATGAACTTTGATGGGGAGCGCACTATTGTAGAAGTAAATGCGCTATGCAAAAGTAGTTTTATTCAACAACTGGTCAAAAAATAGAAGAATAAAATTCAGAATCTCATTCTTCCTTGGCGATCTTTAACCTTTAACCAGTCCGCCATCGACAATCAAGTTTTGACCTGTCACTGCACGTGAATAAGGTGACAGGAACATCAGAATAGCAGACGCAAATTCTTCAGGTGTAATCACGCGACGTAAAGGAGTGGATTGAGCAATCAGGTCAAAGACAAAGTCAGGCGTTGCTTTACTTGCATCTGTAGTTTGCAGTAATCCGCCTGAAAGCATGTTCACGTTAATCCCATACTGACCCAGGTCTTGCGCAGTAGTTCGGGTAAAGGCCAATAGCGCCGCTTTCCCAGTCGTATAATCATGATAAGGAACGACAGGGTTTTGAACCAGGTTAGTCCCAATATTCACGATACGACCAAAATGTGCCTGTTTCATATCTTCTAATGCAGCTTGCGTCGTATTTAAACAGGCTTGAACTGCTCCACTAAACTGACGGGCCATGCTTTCCCAAGTCAGATCTTCAACTTTAGGTCGCTCATCACCATTAAACTCAAACTGCACCAGCGCATTATTAATAACGGAATGGATGGCTTCTCCAAAATGGGCCTTGCTGGCAGTGAATAAAGCTTGTACCTGATCAGCTTGTGTTACATCTGCCTGACAGGCAAAGATCTGATCAGGATACTGATTTTGCAAAGCTTCAGCTTGGGTTTTGCTGCTATGGTAATTTACTACCACACGTGCACCTTCCTGAATCAGGAGCTGGGTAATGGCTAGTCCCAATCCACGAGCACCACCAGTCACAAGGATAATTTGATCACGAATTTGCATTGCTTATATCCGCCTGAGAATCATTCGGGCTAACATAACAGCAATAGGGCTGAAAGCAAAGTGATGTAAGGTTTTAGAGCTGCTCTATCGCGCAAATGAGTCAATGCCTTCTTTGATCAGGAGAAAGCAGCCCGAGCTGAAGAGCAAGCCTAAGACAATCTGTTTAAAACGTAATTCTGAAATTTGATGAAACAGACGTGCGCCTAAAATAGCGGGAATACTTACAGCTAGAATGAGTACCGCCATATAGGGAAGGTGAGTCTGATTTAAGGTGCCTTGCAGTAAATAGGCGGCCAAGGTAAACACCTGTATGGCAAAATTAAAATGACGCAATATATAGCGCTGCTGTTCTTTCGGTAGTTGTTTCAGCATCAGCCAGGCAGATGGCACAGAACCGCAGAATCCCCCTAAACCTCCTAAAATACCACCGATCAAACCAATGCCTACGTCCGCAGTTTTGCCTGAATGCTGAATCAATTTAACCTGTGGATTAAGCAACATCAGTGGACACCAGATCACGAGAAATATACCAAGCAAAATACGAAAAGTACTCGCCTCAACGATATTCAGTAACCAGGTGCCGAGTGGGACACCGATCAGACCAGCAATTAAATAAGGTAGATATAAGGTTCGGTGCAGATGAGGAAGTCTAGGTTCATTGGATAATGAAATGAGGTGACTCCACACCGAGGCAAAAACCACTAAGGGCGCAGCAAGTTGAGGACTTAATCCCCATACCCAGAATGACATGGCAATTAATGCAAAAGCAAAACCGGTAAGTCCCTGTACAAATCCTGCGATAATTGCACCAAGAATAAAGAGTAGCCAGGTCATAAAAATCAGGATATTGGAAAAGTTTGTAGTATTCAAAATATGGCTAGAAAAACCAAGCAGATCCTTAGCTGTATTTATGCGAATCTAAGTGTAAATATGCATAAATGATTTTTATTAAATCCGAGACAAATCCTTTAATTAAGTATGGAAAATGAACAAAATCATACAAGAGTGCAACAATGGCTCCGCGTACTCTTCATGAAATCACTTGATACTAATTGAGTGCGGTATAGAGGTGATGAAAATGAAAAAAATGATATTACTGTCATCTGTATTGGCAGTAGCGCTAACAGGCTGTGTGGTTGATCCTTGGGATGAAGGTTATCGCGGTCATCATGATCGTAATGGACATTATGATCGGGATCGTGGTGATAAGGACTGGAAAAAACATAAAGATCATCGTGACTGGAAACGTGACAGAGGCGATCGGGATTGGCGTCGTAATCGTTAATCGTTACCTTCCATTTATGAAAAAGGATTCCTTTAAGGAATCCTTTTTTATTTAAGTATTTAATATAAGTAGGTCTTAAGCCGCTTTTTTCTGATACAGCCCTGCGCGTACTGTACCGGCTTTGGTATTTTTAACTAAACGCCATGAACTTGGTAACTTCAATGTACTCAGTTCACGATCGGCTTCTACATAGATAAAACCATCTTCTTTGATCAGTGGATCAGCTTGAGTGGCCAAAGTTTCCCATAGGTCCAGACTATACGGTGGGTCTAGAAAGACCAGATCAAACTGCTGTTTCAGGCTGGTTAATGCTTGTTGTGCTGTCGCAATTTTGAGTTGCGCACGTGCTTTGGTGACTTTGAGTAATTCCAGATTTTGGGTGAGGAATTGTGCCTGAGTACGATCCGGCTCAATCATCACCACTGAAGCTGCACCACGTGATAAAGCTTCAAAGGATAAAGCGCCTGAACCGGTACACAGATCCAAGACACAGGTATTCTGGACATCCCACATTAGCCAGTTAAATAAAGTTTCACGCACACGATCAGGTGTGGGACGTAATCCTTCGATACTGGCAAAAGCCAATTGACGGCGTTTCCAGTCACCACCAATAATTCTAAGTTGGTTTTTCATGAATTATTCCTGATCGTCATTGGCTGCAGGAGCAGAGCGAGAAGTTGCAGGTTGCGGATTGTTTGGCTGTGCATGGGTCGCCTGACTGCCTTCTTGAGTTGGGGTAGCATTCGGGTCTGCACTTAACAGGTTTGGTCCACTTGGCAATTCGCCCGGTTTAATACCTGCTGTCATGAGACCGCCACTAATTTGATGGCCGGCAGGGTGAATCGGATTTTTATCGCGAGACAGTAACCAGTAGTCAAATAACGGTTTAGCCAGTTGCGCAGCAGAACCCCCATGTCGGCCATTTTCCCAGACAACGACTACTGCAATTTCAGGGGCTTCAGCAGGTGCAAAACCAACAAATAGACCATGATCCAGCTGGCGTTCAGTCAGCAGGGCTTCATTATAGCGCTTACCTTGGGCAATACTTTTTACCTGTGCCGTACCGGTTTTACCTGCGATTTGATACATCGGCGTGCGGATTCCGCGACCTGTCCCTGACTGAACCACATCGATCATCGCATCACGCATTTTGATCCAGTCATCTGGTTGACCATTAAAGTCGATTTTACCATTAGGGGCATTATGTACGGTGAAAGGTTTGGCACCTTTACTTTCACGCAGTACGTGAGGCGTAACATGTGAGCCTTGATTTGCTGTAATAGCAGTTGCCATGGCGAGCTGTAATGGTGTGGCGGTAAAGGCACCCTGACCAATACTCACCGAGATGGTTTCACCACGTGACCATTTGGATTTACGGGTACGCATTTTCCATTCCGGACTTGGGTAAAGTCCTGAGCTTTCACTTGGTAAATCGACACCAGTTTTTTCGCCAAAGCCAAACTGGCGCATCCATGTGTTCATTTTTTCAATGCCCATACGGAACGACAAAATGTAGAAGAAGGTATCGCACGAGACCACTTGCGATTTATGCAAGTTGACTACGCCGTGTCCTGACTTTTTCCAGTCGCGGAATTTATGCGAATCGCCCGGAAGTGTGAAATAGCCGGGATCGGAAATTGCTGTATCCCAATCGACCAGGCCATAATGAAGGCCACCCAGGCCAAACATCGGTTTAATGGTCGAACCTGGAGGATAGGCCCCTTGAACAGCACGGTTATAGAGTGGCTGATCCAAACTGTCACGAAGGCCTGAATAGTCTTTGCTACTAATCCCGGTGACAAATAAATTAGGGTTAAAACTTGGACTGGAAACCAGCGCCAGAATTTCACCTGTACGTGGGTCAATCGCGACAATAGCACCACGACGACCGGCCAGTTGTTCAGTGGCAATGGTTTGTAGACCATAATCCAGTGATAAATACAGATCATTACCGCGTACCGGCTCTTTACGGCCTAAGTGACGCAGAACATTACCGAAAGCATCAGCCTCAACAGATTCATTACCCGGCACACCATGTAATAAATCTTCATAGTATTTTTCTACCCCGATTTTCCCGATCAGGTTAGATCCGGCATATAGGTCCTTATCAATTTCTTTGAGTTCTTTGTCATTAATACGGCCAACATAACCAATCACATGCGCGAAGAGTTCACCATGCGGATAATAACGGGTCATCTGCGTTTCAATATTGACGCCCGGAAATAGATATTTCACCTCACTAAAACGGGCAATATCATTTTCATTCAGATTCAGCTTGATTGACACACGCTCAGTTTTACGCGCCGTCTTGATGCGTGCCTGAAAACGTTCAATATCTTCTTCGGTTAATTCCAGAATAGGTGTAAGACGTTTCAGCGTATCATCAATATCCTGCACATCGGCGCGGCTTAAGGTAGCTGTGAAAACAGGATAATTATCGGCAAGTAAAATACCGTTACGATCGTAAATATAACCGCGTGCTGGCGCTAAAGGCTGCAGACGAATACGGTTCTGGTCAGAAGCCGTAGAGAAGGTTTCAAAATTAAAAATTTGCAAATAGGCATAGCGGCTGACCAGCAGCAGCATAAAGAAAACCACAATACCGACAGAGATCCAGACCCGACTGCTATAGATGCGCTTTTCTTGTTGTGCATTTTTTAAAGGAAAGTGCTGCTTCATACGCGATCGACTTAAGGCCAGAGGGAAAGGAATCAAAGTGGAGTATTCTAGCGCAACTGTACGGGATTTGATAATGGAAAACTGGCTATAGCAATTCCTGTGTTTAAACTTTGACTTTGCAGACATGAAAATTGTAAAGTGCTGTGTACAAGAGTTTTAATAATTCTGATAAAGTCAAAATTAAATAAAAATAGGACTCTACCAAAAACTATAATTAAGGAAGATGGTGAAGGAATGAACAAAGTTTACCCTTTGTTGGCATTTGCATTCTTTGCAAATGGGGTATATGCACATGATCAAGTGAATAATACGACAAACAGAACTGAGGATCGTGAGCCTAAAGCATTTAATGTTGGGGTCGGTTTTACCCAGAAACTTATCCATCTAAACACTGAATGGGTGAATCCTTATGGGATTGCTTATGTGAAAGGTGGTGCTTTTCTCAACGATGATCGTACAGTTGGAGCACAAGTTGGCTTTCGTTATCCTGCACACCTCACCGGCAAGGACAAAAATGGTTATTATGTAGGGGCTTATGCCGGTCATATCGATAGCAAACAGGTTGATGGCAAATACGAAAGCCGTTTAGGTGGGGGCATTGATCTGGCGTATGTTTTGCTTAGTTCAGAACGGATCAGCAGTTTTAGTATCGGTATTGGGGCGGGGGAGAAATTACAGGACAGTAATGGTCGCGTTGTAGCCAAAACTGAACCCAGACTACAATTCTCCTATACTTTAAGTATCGGTTTATAGACAAAATATTCAACTTTATTAATACCTGTATTCTGTGAACAAAAAATTAAATATGGAATTTATGCATGCTTGAGTACGTCAATGAATTGTGGCAAGCCTTCTTGAATCGCCCAGATTTTTGGGCAGTGCTCAGCATTATCCCGGTGACCGCATTCGTAACATGGGCTCACGTGTGGATGGCGCTAAAAATGGTGTTTTATCCAATTAATTTTTGGGGTTTTCATGTCGGGCCTGTTCCTGTTGGCTGGCAAGGTATTGTGCCGCGTAAAGCTGGAAGAATCTCAGGAATTATCACGGATAATACCTTGTCTAAATTGGGTTCTATCCAAGAGTTCTTGCAGGCAATGGATCCGGATGATATGGCACGTATTATCGGGGAACAGGTCGGTTTTGAACTGGAACATCTGATTGATGAAGTCATGATGGACCGAAATGCGGTGTTATGGGAAAACTTGCCTTATTCAATCAAGCGCCGTATTTATGCCCAAGCCCATAAACAGCTGCCACAGGTATTAAAAGAATTGGTGACTGAACTGACCATGAACGTCGAGTCACTGGTCGATATGCGCGACATGGTGGTCAGTCAAATGGAAGGCGATCGTCGTTTAATGGTGCGCATGTTCCTGAAAGTCGGACAGAAAGAAATCAACTTTATCTGGCATATCAGTGCCCTGATCGGGATGTTCTTTGGCCTGTTCCAGATGGTGGTCTGGTTTGTGGTGCCATGGCACTGGACCGTACCGTTCTGGGCTGCTATCTGGGGCTTCCTGACTAACTGGATTGCGATCTGGATGGTGTTTAATCCGGTAGAACCGCATTATATTAAATACCCGCAATTCTTTAAGCGTACAGCCGATCATAGATTCCCTTGGATCAAGCCGGTGATTCCAAGAATTGGCACCTATAACATACAAGGCGCATTTATGAAACGTCAGGAGGAAGTCTCTGACGTATTTGCAAGTGTGGTCACAGAAGATCTGATTACGCTAAAATCGATCATGACAGAAATGATGTATGGTGGTAAAAAAGATAAAACCCGCCGTATTGTCAAACGTCATATTAACGAAATTATGGAAACACCGCTGGTTCGGACCTCTTTACAGTTGTCTTTAGGACCAAAAGAGTATGCAAAACTCAAGACAGACTTGATCGATCGCTCGATTGAAATTACGATGGTGCCTGTAAGCGACCCTGCGTTTAATGCGAGCCGTGCACAGAAGATCTATCAAATGTTTAGAGACCGCATACGTGATTTGACGCCTAACGAGTTTCAGAATCTATTACGTCCTGCTTTTCAGGAAGATGAATGGATCTTGATTGTCCTGGGGGGAGTTACCGGTTTTGTTGCGGGTTTAATCCATTTGTTTGTGGCTTTCTTATAATTAGATGCCAAAGAGCAGCACACGTTTTGGTCGTGTGAAGCTGGGTATCTTATACATAGTTAAAAAATGAGGATGTTTATATATGCGCATTATCTTACTCGGACCACCTGGAGCAGGTAAAGGTACACAAGCTCAGTTGATCTGTAAGCGCTACAATATCCCACAAATTTCAACCGGTGATATGCTCCGTGCTGCAATTCGTGAAGGAACTGAATTAGGTCTACAAGCTAAAAGCGTCATGGACAATGGCGGTTTGGTTTCTGATGAATTGATCATTGGTCTGGTCAAAGAGCGTATTGCACAACCTGACTGTGCAAATGGCTGCATCTTTGATGGTTTCCCACGTACGATTCCTCAAGCTGAAGCGCTGGAAAAAGAAGGCATTGCAATTGATCATGTGATTGAAATTGATGTGCCGGATGAAGAAATCGTTCAACGTCTATCTGGTCGTCGTCAACACCCGGCGTCTGGTCGCGTTTATCACATCGTTTACAACCCGCCAAAAGTGGAAGGTAAAGATGATGAAACTGGTGAAGATCTGGTACAACGTCCAGATGACCAGGAAGAAACTATTCGTCGCCGTTTAGGTTCATACCACACTGAAACTGAACAGCTGGTTGGCTTCTATCAAGGCCGTGCAGCTTCAGGCGAAAATGCACCGACTTATGACAAGTTAAACGGTCTACGTCCAATCGAAGAAGTTCAAAAAGATCTTTTCGCGATTCTGGATCAAGCAAAATAATCGGTTTCCGATCATTTTGACTTTCAAAGAGCCCTAAGTCATATTAGGGCTCTTTTTATTGTATTGTTCAAAAGGATCTGCTGTGAAATTTGCTGTATTGGGATTGATGATTGTATTTCTGGCAGTACTGTTTGCGCTGTTCTATGTCAGCTTCAAGATGCTGAAAAAAGTACGTCAGGAAGAACGTGCTGAGAATGTGGGTAAGGTGCCTGAGCGTCAGCTGCATCCCAAATTACAGGCCGAGCTTGAGCAAAAGCGCAAGCAAGAACAGGCTGAGCAAAATAAAAAATAAAAAACTTTTCGAGTACTTAAATTAAAAAGCTGAACCTAGCGTTCAGCTTCAATATTTTTCACCGGAATTGCGCGACCTGCGCCAAATTCAAAACGGTCGGGCCAATTGCAGACATCGGCGACCACACATTCATGACACTTCGGTTTACGTGCGATGCAGCAATAGCGGCCATGTAAAATCAGCCAGTGATGTGAATCAATAATAAATTCTTTTGGAATCACTTTGACCAGACGATGCTCGACCTCAAGCACGTTTTTACCCACCGCCAACCCGGTACGGTTACCAACACGAAAGATATGCGTATCCACAGCCATGGTCGGTTGGCCAAAGGCGGTATTTAGCACCACATTCGCTGTTTTGCGTCCTACACCCGGTAAAGCTTCCAGATCTGCACGATTGTCCGGTACTACGCTGTTATGCTTCTTGATGAGCATTTCACAGGCTTTAATGACGTTCACAGCTTTGGAGTTATACAGGCCAATCGTTTTGATATATTCCTTCAGCCCATCCACGCCGAGTGCATAAATCGCTTCCGGTGTATTGGCGACCGGAAACAGTTTATCGGTGGCTTTATTGACGCTCACATCCGTAGCTTGGGCAGACAGGGTCACTGCAACCAGTAATTCAAATGGACTGGAATAATTCAATTCAGTTTTTGGATTCGGACGCTGCTCACGCAGGCGCTCAAAGAAAGTCTGAATCTGTTTTTTAGTCATGTTTTTTACAGGCTTGGCTGTTACTGTAGTCATGATCTTATCCCTGTAAAGCCTGTAATTGCTGCATCAGTTCTTCAAGTTGCAGACGTTTGCGTGCATCCTCACGGACCGAAAGCTGTTTTTCTAACTTTTTGATTTGTGTACGTAATTTTGCAAGTTCAATCGTGGTTTTGGCATCAAGTGTAACCACTTCATCTGCTGGTTTTTTCACGATTTCAATGGCTGGAACCTGATCGACCTGAGCAGAGAACTGGGCAAATAGGGTAGTATTAATCTCGGCACGAACGACAGGTCCCTTACGGTCGATGCGACGTTTTTCTTCGCGTTGAATATGCGCGTAGTAACGTTTGCGCAAGTCATCCTGTTCAGCAATACGCTGAGTTTCGTTTGGCAAAGGCTGAAGGTCTTCGACCAGATCAATACAGTCTACCGGGCAAGGCGAAATGCAGAGTTCACAGCCGGTACACAAGTCAGTGAGCACAGTATGCATTAATTTACCTGAGCCAATAATCGCATCGACCGGACAGGCACTGATGCATTTGGTACAACCAATACATTCATCTTCACGAATGATGGCTTTCATGCGCTGAGGACGACCATCCGTCTGAATGGGCCAGACACTTTCTTCAGCGGGCAGTTTAGAACGATTTAACAATGTTGCCAGAGCATCAGCGACGGGCTGTCCACCCGGTACACATTTATTGGCATCTTCGCCCTCAGCAATGGATTGAGCATAGGGCAAGCAGCCATCACGATGACCACATAAACCGCACTGGGTTTGGGGCAATAAAGCATCAATAGACTGGACTAGAGAGATCTGCGAATTCATGAATAACCTAGGCTGCTCGGGCTGAGCCTTAGAGTGAATGAAACAAAATATGTCAATTTAACAATTTTAACATGTTTTTAAGGAACTAAGTTATGCACGATTAAAGGTCACTTTGTGCATTATTATCAGGCATAAATTAACAATTAAGCATTGATTCAATTGGCATTTAAGCACACAGAAAAAATATTCATAATCAATATAAATAATTGTTATCAAATTAAATTTAAACTATTTTTCAAAAAAGTATTGTAGATTAGTTACAAAAGATATTTAATATTTTGCGCCAAAATTTAACATTGATTGTAAATTTGACCAATTTTGATCCATTTTCTGCTGAGGATTAAGCGTTGAAATACAACACACTTAATGAGTTCCTAGATTACGTAAAATCACGTGATGCACATCAACCCGAATTTCTTCAAGCTGTAGAAGAAGTGATGACCAGTTTGTGGCCATTCATTGAAAAGAATCCACAATACGCAGCACATGGTTTACTAGAACGTCTAGTTGAACCTGAGCGTGCGATCCAGTTCCGTGTTGCTTGGGTAGATGACCAAGGTCAAACACAGGTTAACCGTGCGTTCCGCGTACAGTACAACTCAGCGATTGGTCCATTCAAAGGTGGTATGCGTTTCCACCCGTCAGTGAACCTTTCTATTTTGAAATTCCTCGGTTTCGAGCAAACTTTCAAAAATGCCCTGACTACATTGCCTATGGGTGGTGGTAAAGGCGGTTCTGATTTTGACCCTAAAGGCAAATCAGAAGGCGAAATCATGCGTTTCTGCCAAGCGTTAATCATCGAGCTTTATCGTCATCTTGGTTCTAATACAGATATCCCAGCGGGTGATATCGGTGTGGGTGGCCGTGAAGTTGGTTACATGGCTGGTATGATGAAAAAACTCAGCAATGACACTTCATGTGTATTCACTGGTAAAGGCCTGACTTTCGGTGGTTCTCTGGCTCGTCCAGAAGCAACTGGTTACGGTACAGTGTATTTCGCTGAAGAGATGCTGAAAACTCGTGGCGAAAGCTTCAAAGATAAAGTGGTAACAATCTCTGGTTCTGGTAACGTTGCCCAGTACGCTGCTGAAAAAGCAATGTTCCTGGGTGCTAAAGTTGTTTCTCTATCTGACTCTGCGGGTACTGTTCACGTTAAAGACGGTTTCACTGAAGAGCTTCTTGCTGAAGTGATGGAACTGAAAAACATTAAACGTGGCCGTATCTCTGAATTTGCATCTAAACACGGTTTTGAATACCTTGAAGGTCAACGTCCTTGGGGTATCAAATGTGATATCGCGCTTCCATGTGCGACTCAAAACGAACTTGATGCGAATGATGCAGCAGCGCTTCTTGCAAACGGCGTAATTTGTGTTGCTGAAGGCGCGAACATGCCTTCTACACTTGAAGCAGTTGAGAAATTCGTTGAAGCGAAAATCCTTTATGCTCCAGGTAAAGCATCTAACGCCGGTGGTGTAGCAACTTCTGGTCTTGAAATGTCTCAAAACGCATTGCGTTTAGGCTGGACTTTCGAAGAAGTTGACGAACGTCTGCATGCGATCATGAAAGAAATTCACCGCAACTGTGTGAAATACGGTACTAAAGAAGACGGTATTGTAAACTATGTAGACGGCGCAAACATCGCTGGCTTCGTAAAAGTTGCTGATGCAATGCTTTCTCAAGGCGTATTCTAAGTCTGACTTAGTTTAAGCTTAAAAAAACCGAGGTGAATGCCTCGGTTTTTTTATGTTCAGATTTTATCTTTAAAGAGTGCCTTTGACTGTTTCACGCTCTACAGCCATGTCGAATATATAGGCATATTTAGACTGGTCAGCTGCCGGATTTTTGATTTCATAACGTTTTACCCGAATAATCTGACGCTCATTCGGTGTATGCTGAAAACCTTCAATCTGATCGTAAAATAAAGTCCAGTCTTTATCTACTTGAGTCTTTAAACCTTTTTCATCATATTTGATTTCTTTCACCTGTAAGCAGGTTTGCTGAGCTACACCCGTACAGGCTTTAGTCTGTGGCGAAACTTCCAGGAAAATGGTTTCTGCCTGACCTTGGTATTTGGTTTCCGGTGTCATTTTTCCGGTAAAGACATATTTTTGACCATCAGCTGTAGTAATACTCAGTTTTGGCTGATTGGCATCACTTAGATCCAGACTAAACGGAATATCACGCTTTTGCAGAAGCTGGCTGATAAAACGTTCCTGTTCCATTAATGGTGCATCACACGCCATCATGGTACCCATCATGTCACCAGTACTCAGGGTATTATCTTTAACAGTCCAGCTCGTGCCAAGGCCATTACAGCCAGAAGCTACACTCAGTCTGCCTTGCTGATCAAAGCTCAGAACAATCGGGCGTTGCAGCCCACGATCAAATTCCCAAGTATAAGCGGGTAAAATTTGTGTAGGCGTTTTTAATGTGGTGGATAGAGTAGAAATAGCTGTATCTCCTGAAGCGGCAGGAAGATGAGAAGATTGACATGCAGTTAAAGCCAAAGGGAATAGGGCAAGCGCAAAAATACTGAATTTCATTGGTTTATATTCTATGTGCTAAAGTTTCAACGTGATTATAATCAAGAGATTAACAAAAAATATGGATACAAAACGTAGCTTTTGCTAACAAAATGTATCCAAATTAAAAAGTCGGATGTTAAATGGTTGAAGTTTACTGTCAGTCAAAACGGTAAATATCCATTCCCAAAGCGCCCATCGTAAAACTGCTATGCACGATACTGAAACGGTTGCCGGTGCCCATGGCAAAGAATAGCGGCGCAAAGTGTTCCAGCGTTGGATGGTTGCGTTTCAGTTGAGGAATGGATTGCCAGTCCAGCACAGCATCAAAATCGCTATGGGTTAATTTATTGGCCACATAGTTGCGGAAGGTCGATGCCCATTCCGGAACTTCATCGCTATTTCCCTGCCAGGACAATTCACGCAAATTATGGGTAATACTGCCTGACCCGATCAGAAAAACCTGCTGCTCACGAAGTGGCGCCAACGTCTGGCCAATCTTGTAAATCTCTTCTGCACTCATCGACATTGGTAAAGAAATTTCAACCACCGGGATGTCTGCTTCTGGATACATATGTAAGAGCGGCATCCAGACGCCATGATCACGTGGACGGGTGCTGTTGGCATGTGCAGAGAACCCGGCATTGGCCAATAAGCCCAAGACTTGCTCAGCCAGCTCTGGATTGCCGGGAGCAGGGTAGCGTAACTCATATAACTCAGGTGGAAAGCCACGGAAGTCATGCCAGGTTTCAGGACGAATACCTGTATTGACTTCCAGAGCTTCACTTTCCCAATGTGCCGACATAACAATAATGGCAGTTGGACGTGGCAGATTCAGGCTTAAACGGTGCAATGCCGGGCCAACCTGCTCAGGATTGAGCGCGAGCATAGGGGAACCATGAGAAATAAATAAGCCGGGCAAAGTCTGTAAGTTCATAAGTCAAACCACATTAATTCAATGTTTTAATCATGCAATAAAAAGAGAAGCAAAGGCAGGGGGAATTGTTCAACAAAACGTTGCATAATCAGAACGCATCAACAGATCAGCCTGCACGGTGATAAGGATGATTATGGTTGATGCTCATGGCGCGATACAGTTGTTCAATCAGCATTACACGGACTAGCGGATGTGGCAAGGTGAGTTTAGACAGGGACCAATGCCAGGCTGCTGCTTTTCGGACTGCTTCAGAATGGCCATCTGGCCCACCAATCGCCAAGGCAATATCATGACCTTCCAGCATCCAGCCTTTCATGGTTTCAGCCAGTTTTTCCGTACTAAACTCACGGCCACCGACTTCTAGTGCAATCAGGACTTCATTCTGTTTTAAGGCATTTAAAATACTGTCACCTTCAATATTCCGGTATTTCATAATATCGGCTTCAGAATCGTTTTTGCCCCGTTTCGCCATGGGCAATTCAACCACCTGAGTCTGTACAAAAGGCTGGATACGTTTGAAATAGTCTTCAAAGCCTGTCAACACCCAAGCCGGCATTTTCTGGCCGATGGTCAAGATACGGATTTTCATAGAACTGGATCAATAATTAGATACTTCATTATAACGATCAAACAACACGAAGTTGAGCTAGGGAAACAAATTGAAATTGAAATCATGAATTTAATGTTGCTTTAATATCCATGATTCAAGTATCCGCTTGATAATAAAGGAATGGATAATAAGAAATGCGGACCAGTTTCATTATTAAAAGATATTGTACTTTTCTACTAATTATTCTCGGTTTAACCAGTTCAGGCATGAGCTTTGCTGCGCCTGCAAATTTTTCCTCCAAACAGGCACAGCCAGAATATCTGGAACTGTTTATCAAACAGATTATCAGTGTGGACGAATACCGGAATTTTAAAAATACCAGTGAATTAAACCGGGTCTCAGCATGGCTCAAAGAACAGATGCGTCTGCTTGGCATCCCATGTCAGTTCCAAAATTATATCGTAAATAGCCTAAGCTATAGAAATGTGGTATGTCAGCTTAATGCTAAAGCCAAAACCAAACTGGTTATTGGTGCGCATTATGATGTCTTTAGTGATCTGTATGGAGCAGATAACAATGCTTCCGGTGTAGCAGGGGTACTGGAAACAGCTCGATTATTGGCCTTACAAAAGTCAAAACTCAAACATAATATCGAGTTTGCTTTCTATACACTGGAGGAGCCACCCTATTTCAAGACTGAACATATGGGAAGCTATCTACATGCCAAAGCATTAAAGGCCCAGAAACAAAAAGTGAAAGGTGTCATTATTCTGGATTCTATTGGTTATTATGATGAAAATCTGGTGCAGACCTATCCGACAGGATTGAAATGGATCTATCCCCGACATGGAAACTTTATTGCTGCGATTGGACATTTGGCATCGGCCGGTTTGACAGGAGATTACTGTGCGTCCATGCAACGTTTCAAGCGTCTGGACTGTCAGCGTTTTGTCAGTCCGGCATTCGCTCAGGACATGAATTTTTCTGGTTATCTGAATTATGCCAAGTTTAACTATTCAACTATGCTGATTACAGACACAGCGCATTATCGTAATCCTTACTACAATACCGAGCAGGATACCTTAGATAAACTGGATCTGACCAAGATGGCTCAGGTCGTGAATGGCTTGGTCGATATGGTGATTCGTCTTTAAAATTAACCTCGCCTAAATACAAAAACACCCTGCCAGAGCAGGGTGTTTTTCAAAGCCTTTAGGTCTTAATGACGTGCAGCTTTAGCTTCTTCACTTGCTTTCACAATTGGTGGTTTCACCAGTGCTTTCGGCATATCGATCAAAGCCAGAGGTAAAATCTCATCAATCGATTTCACAGCTTTGATTTCTAAGCCTTCTTTTACATTTTCAGGAATTTCCGCAAGGTCACGAACGTTTTCCTGTGGAATGAACACCAGTTTAATGCCACCACGGTGCGCAGCAAGCAGTTTCTCTTTCAGGCCACCGATACGCATTGCACGGCCACTTAAGCTGGTTTCACCTGTCATCGCAATATCTGGACGAATCGCAATACCGGTGAATGCAGAAACTAGAGCAGTGGTCAGTGCCAAACCTGCAGATGGACCATCTTTCGGAGTCGCACCTTCTGGTAAATGCACGTGCACATCAGTTTCTTCAAAGCGAGACGCTTCGATACCTAGCTCAGCCGCACGGGTACGAACGACAGTCATGGCAGCGGTAATCGATTCTTTCATTACATCACCAAGTGAACCGGTGGTAATGAATTTACCTTTACCAGGTACTGCTGCAACTTCAATAGTCAGTAACTCACCACCCACTGAAGTCCAAGCCAAGCCATTTACACGGCCGATTTGAGCCTCTTCTTCCGCCATACCGTAGTCAAATTTGTGTGGACCTAAGTAATCTGGAAGATTACCCGCATTCACTTCAACCTGAAGATTTTTAGCTTTCTTGCTAACTGCTTCTTTCACTACCTTACGTGCAATTTTAGACACTTCACGTTCAAGGTTACGAACACCGGCTTCACGAGTATAACGACGCACGATGTCACGAATCGCTTCTTCATGCACAGTCAACTCTTTAGCACGTAAACCATTGTTCTTGATTGCTTTAGGAACAAGGTAACGGTCAGCAATGTTAACTTTCTCTTCTTCGGTATAGCCAGGCAGACGAATCACTTCCATACGGTCCAAGAGGGCTTCAGGAATATTCATGCTGTTGGCAGTACAGATGAACATCACTTCTGACAGGTCAAGGTCCAAATCAAGATAGTGATCATTGAACTTGTTGTTCTGTGATGGATCAAGTACTTCAAGCATCGCAGAAGCTGGATCACCGCGGTAGTCTTGAGCCATCTTGTCAATCTCATCGAGCAAGAACAGCGGGTTTTTCACGCCAACTTTGGTCAATGACTGCACGATCTTACCTGGCATCGCACCAATGTAGGTACGACGGTGACCACGAATTTCTGCTTCGTCACGTACACCACCTAGGGCCATACGGACAAACTCACGGCCAGTCGCTTTGGCAATCGATTCACCCAAGGAAGTTTTACCTACACCTGGAGGACCAACTAGACACAGGATTGGACCGCGTAATTTTTTCACGCGAGACTGAACCGCCAGATATTCCACAATACGGTCTTTGACATCGTCCAGACCATAGTGATCGGCATCCAGGATTTCCTGAGCTTTATTCAAGTTAATGCTAACTTTGCTGGCTTTGTTCCATGGCGTATCTAGAATCACTTCTAGATAGTTGCGAACTACCGCAGCTTCGCTAGAGGCTGGTTGCATTGCTTTGAGTTTACGGAACTCAGATTCCGCTTTTTTACGCACATGCTCAGGCAGATCAGCTTCAGCCAGACGTTTTTCGATTTCCGCAACGTCATCTTCTGCACCGCCATTCATATCGGAAAGCTCGCGCTGAATGACTTTCATTTTTTCATTCAGGAAGTATTCGCGCTGGTTTTTTTCCATCTGGCGTTTAACAGAGTCATGCAAAGTCTGTTCGATCTGCTGTTCTTCAGACTGTTGCAGTAGATAAGTCATCAACTCAGTTAAATGTGCATCGAACTCGTCATATTCCAGGAATTTCTGTTTCACTTCGATATTCAAAGGAACACGGGTCGCTACGAAGAATAACAGTTGCAACAAGTCTTCGATTTTATTCGCAGCTGCAATCAGCTCACGAGCATTACGAAGTTTTGCTTCAGCATACTGAGCGAACAGGGCACGCAGCTCCTGCAAGCGCGTAGCTTGAGTTGTTTCATCGACTGACACAGTCATTGGGCTAAGTTCATGCTCAGCAGTCAAATACTCATTTTCATCAATGATGGTTTTGAGCTTGGCACGATACAGTCCCTCAATCAGGACTTTAATACAGTTTTCATCATTTTCGTGATTCACAACTTGCACAATCTTCGCGACAGTACCGTATTGATATAAGTTGTCGTGATCAATTTCTTCTGTAAGCGAATCTTTTTGCGCAACTACAAATACTAGATTGTCACTGTTACGAGCCACATCAACTGCATTGATCGATTTTTCACGACCGACAAATAGCGCAATTTGCATGTGTGGGTACACCACCACATCACGTAGCGCCAAAAGTGGTAATACACTTGGAACCTGAGGCTCTAAGGTTTCTTGATTCATAATAATTTCAGACATGGGCACTCCTAATGAGTGACAACGGTGTTGCCATGTTTTTAATAGTGATGGGTAATTTAAAAATTACAAGGGCTATAGCGACTAAATTGTATAAAAAATGACTAATTATGTGATTTTAAAGTACTTATGTATTTGGAAATACATTGTTTAACGCTTAAAACGTTGTAAAAGTGTAGGCGTAAGCAGGGCATCTAGAGGCTGGTCCCAAACTTCTCGGGTTAAAGGCTGTGGGATCAGCTGAAAGTCATGTGCTAACCCCAGACGAAAAGGACGGTGCGGTGCTGTTGCCAGCGTACGATCATAATAGCCACCACCCATACCAATTCGGGTGCCATATTGATCACAGGCTAATAGTGGCATAACTAAAAGATCTAGTTTTGAGACATGCAGACCACGTGTAGCCATGGGTTCACGCATTCCCAACCGATGATGAGCAAAACGCTGGGAACGATATTGATTCTGGCTGATTTCTACCCAAGTGAGTTGCTGGTTCATATTGCAAATATTGGGGAGATAAACCCGTTTATGATGCTTAAAGCAGTATTCAATCAGCGCCTGAGTCCGAACCTCACCGAAAGCATCCAGATAAACCCCAACAGATTTGCTTGCATGAAATTCTGGCAAAGTCCGAATCATATTCAGGATACGTTGTTGAGTCTGTTTCTGGGTAAATCGAGAGAGTTGACGGCGCTGTTTACGTAGCTGTTTGCGAAGTTCGGAAAGATTCATCGTCGTCATAAATATGGTCTTCAGGATTTTAGGGCATTAGATTAATAAAATGCCATAGCTTAAATAGAGGGTAGCAACATAGCGAGTATTATAGGCATCAGTATGAATTTTTGATTAAATTTTAAAAATAATGAAACATTTATGATGAATTAATCGAACTATATTTAGATCTAGGCAATTTTTTAAAAGACGAAAAAGGTACGAGTATAGGACGCTAAACCAAGAAAAATGCAATGAATTTAAGATTTAGAAAAGAAGATAAATGATGAAATATTTTGAGAAAAATAGAAGCACTCCGAGGATGCCGCTGCATGTCATTACCCTTGAACCCTAAAGTTCAAGGTGGACGAGACGCATACTTGCTGGGTTTCCCATACCGGATGGGCATACACTCTAAATATGCAGAACTCAATCCTAAGATTTAAATATCGGCTCAGGGGAATCTGACCCGCTGGCGAACATCTCAGAGTTAGACTAAGTATAAACGATAATGTTGATGTGGCAACTCTATGCTGTTCGTGAACTGTAAACAGTTTAGTCGAACGACCGAAGTTTAAACAAAAAACTCGATTATTCAGTTAGTTCTTCAACTTCTTCCAAAATAGTTTGTAACAAACGTTCGCAGTGTGCATATTGTTGCAGGGATTTATTCATCGTCAATACTTCCTGCATCAGTTCCAGTGCCACCATAATGATCAGTTTACTTGGTTCCATACGAGGTGCTTTACGGCGAAATTCATCGTATTTTTCATTGAGTAATTGCGCTGCACGTTGTAGTTCATCCTGCTGATCCGCAGTGGAGGCCAGACGGAAACTGTGACCCAATACCTTTAAGTCGATTGCGATTTGTTCACTCATGATGAAGCTTCCTCAGTCACTTCAGTAGGATGGGCCAATTGCTGAATTTCCTGTGCATTTTGATCCTGGGCTGTTCCCAAAATTGCCAGACGTTGAATAATGGCTTCAACTTTAGCTTTGGCATTTTCATTTTTCTGGGTAAGACGTTCAGATTCCTGATTCAGCCGCTGAATTTCCTGCTGGGCATGACGCTGTTCCAGCAATAACTTTTCTTTCAGCACGCGTAACTCATTGCGTTCAGCCAGAATTTCCTGAAAACGGTTCTTTAGATCAGTACAACTTTTTTCCAGACGGCTATAACGATCTGCCAGTGCTGTAGCATCCTGGTTTAAATGCTGAAACTGGTTACGTGATTCTGTCAGTTGCTGATTGAGATTCTGGATTTCTTGTTGTTTTTGCGCAATAAAGCTATTTTTTTGTTCAATTTGAGTTTCATGTTGCACGCTTGAAGCCTCTTGCTTCTCCCGTAAACTGGTATTCTCACTTTCAAGTTGTGCAAGTCGCGTTTTTAAAACGCCAATATGCACTTGTAGACGCTGTAATTCTTCTAACATATCGAGGTCGCACAGTGTTGCAAACAAAGGTAATATATAAAGCAGTATAGAGATTGGATAAACGAATGCAAGACGATATTTCAGGTTGGTCAGAATGGTACCGCAATTTTTCCTCAATTGAAGAAATTTCTAGCCCAAGCGAACTGCATGGTTTGCTTACCGGAATTGTCTGTGTCACTCAGGCACCTTCAAATGATGAATGGGTACAGATTCTAAAAACGCTAGATGTTCCTGAACTGAACCCTGAAACATTAGAATTGTTAACGGGTGAGGCAGAAGACATATTTCATGCGCTGTCTGAAGATGAGCTGGATTATCTGCCATTACTACCAGATGATGAGCATAGCTTGGCTGAACGCGTTCAGGCATTGGCTGACTGGTGTGCAGGCGTAGTGCTTGGTTTCGGTCTGGCTTCAGGGCATATCCGCAATGATGAAATGGAACTGATTGAACATTTACAAGATGTTGCAGCAGTCGAGTTTGAAGATTCTGATGACGATGCCGAAGGCGAAGAAAGCTATCAGGAGCTGTATGAGTTTGTTCGTCTGATTCCGGTAAGCCTGTCCGTCGGCCGTAAGAAATTAGAAGTTGAAGAAACACCTTTATTGCAGAAATTCACGCAAAAAGCACCTACTCCAGCTTCTGCAACTGAAGCGCAATCTGTAGTTGAAATTTTCTCGCCGAAACGTCCGAGTTAAGTTCAAGCGGTTCTAAACACAAATTAAAAAACGGTTCTGAAAACCGGCATATTTTTTGCTGATCCTTCTCATGATGATAGTAAATTAATCTGACCTGTTTTCAGGAACAAATTTTAAATAACAGTAGCAATTGATAAGAAGTAAGGTGTAATGAAGAAACTGACTCAAGCCGATTTTCAGGAACGTCGTGACATCCTCGCAGGGGAAATGGGATTACGTAGTATCGCGATTATTGCCACCAGCCCGGTTGCCCTGCGTAACCGTGATGCAGATTATAAATACCGCGCGGACAGCAGTTTCTTTTACCTGACCGGATTTGCTGAGCCTGAAGCAGTTGCAGTCATTGAAACTTTCGATACTGAAGAAGAAGGCTATACCTATAGCCTGTTCTGCCGTGAACGTGATCGTGAAATGGAAATCTGGAACGGCTACCGTGCCGGAGTAGATGGCGCCGTTGATGATTATGAAGCAGACGAAGCTTATGCGATTGATCTACTGGATGAGGAAATCCTCACCAAGCTTCAGAACAAAGACAAGCTTTTCTACCGGATTGGACACAATGCCGAATTTGATGCACGTGTAGCCAAATGGATCGTAACAGCCAGTGGTGAAAGCCGCCGTGGTACTTCTGCACCGGCACAGATCATGCAGCTGGATCGTATCATTGATGAAATGCGTCTGCATAAAGATGAAAATGAAATTGAACTGATGCAGCTTGCATCAGATATTTCTGCAGAAGCGCATACACTGGCTATGCAGAAAGTTCGTCCAGGCATGATGGAATATGCTTTAGAAGCAGAATTAAATTATGTTTTTGGTAAAAATGGCTGTGTACCATCGTACAACAGTATTGTTGGTGGCGGTGAAAATGCCTGTATTCTGCATTATGTAGAGAATGACAAAGAACTGAAAGATGGTGATCTGGTTCTGATTGATGCTGCATGTGAATATCAGTTTTATGCTTCGGACATTACCCGTACTTTCCCGGTGAATGGTAAATTCAGTCCGGAACAAAAAGCTTTATATAATGTCGTACTGGATGCACAGATTGCTGCCATCAATGCAGTTCAAATCGGGAACTCTTATAAAGAGCCGCATAATGTGGCGGTTCGCATTCTGGTTCAAGGTTTACTTGATCTGGGGATTATGCAGGGAGATCTTGAAGAAATTATCCAGACGGAAAGTTTCCGCCAGTTCTATATGCACGGTACTGGACATTGGCTGGGTATGGATGTACATGATGTAGGTACTTATAAAGCCAACGGTGAATGGCGTGCATATGAAGAAGGTATGGTCGTGACAGTTGAGCCGGGTCTTTATATTGCGCCAGATGATGAAACTGTAGATGTTAAATGGCGTGGTATCGGAATCCGGATTGAAGATGATGTGGTTGCTACCAAAAATGGCCCACTAGTGCTAACTGCAAAAGTTGTGAAAACCGTGGAAGATATTGAAGCCTTAATGGCCAAAGCCCATGCTGCTTAAATGAAAGATATAAAAAAGCCGGTGATCTCACCGGCTTTTTTATATAGTAGAAAGTTAAAAATGTATTCGTGAATGATAGTAATTTTTTAATTTATTGATATTAAAATGAATATTTATAAAATTTTAAGAAAAAATGGATTAATTTCTTAGGCAATAAGTTATCCAATGGCTACATAAAACAAAGATACTATCAAGAAACATGCAAGACTTTTACTTACGTTAATCGCGACTTATTCAAATAAAATTAACTTTGTTAAAATTGAGAATTATAAGATGACAGGAATTCAACACAGCAATTGAGTTTTTAGCATCAAAGCAACATATTAATTCCGATTTCGTTCTCATACTTGACCTGTTCCTTAAATAAACTCAAAGAAGAGCAGGAGAAAAATGATGAGACTAAATACGCTTGACTGGATTGCTTATGCTTTAGCGATTATTGGTGGCATCAACTGGGGGCTGGTTGGTGCGTTTAACTTTGATTTAGTCGCTGCCATCTTTGGTGAAATGAGTGCACTATCTCGAATTATCTATGTATTGGTTGGTTTGTCTGCCTTGTATCTGATCTATACTGGTACAAAATTGGGTCGACGTGATGTACATCATGAGTCTCAAGCTCGAGTAGTACGTTAACTGACTAAAAGTTAATTGAAGTCATTTATATTTTTTTAATTAACTGATTTCTATAACAGATTAGTTAATCTAAAAGATATAAAGGACATTTAACAGAAACGGAGCTTAAGCTCCGTTTTCCATTTGTAAATTAGTCAACCTATATAAAATTTTAAATCGATAAAAACCGTATAAAGTGATCAAAAAATCTCTATAAGTTTTTTCTATCGACCGGATAAAAATACCTAAAGAAGTTAAATGGTTCTTTGCCTAATTTAATTAACCTTTTTTCTAAAACTAGATACGTAATAGAGCCTGCCAAGATCGAAGAGGTAATAAGTATAGAGCTAAATAGGTAAGGGTTTAATATATTGAGTTTGTTTAAAACCATAGCAACTGGGCTTAAAGTAAAAGGATGAATCAAATATAAAGAGTAAGATGAATCTCCAAGATGATTAAAGAATCTTAAAATTAGTGATTTAGTTTCTGTGATTAAGTCTTCTAAAGCTACGCATCCAACAAAAATGAAAAACATTGGGATCCCGATTTTTAATGATCTCAAGGTGATGAAATCAGGTAGTTTATAAAAGTTTTGATAGACTAATAGGGAAGCACCGACAAGAATCATAAATATAGACATTAATCGGGAAAGACTAGTATTTTTTATAATGATAAATGCCAGAACGCCTAAAGCGAATTCAAGCAAAAGATTATGGGTTAAAAACATCAGAAATTCAGATTTTGGTTGGAGTATTAAACCTATAGCCACAACAACTGAAAAATATAGAATGATAAAAAGATATTTATATAAGTCTTTTAATAAAAAGATTAGGAAAAAAGAAAATATAAAATAATAATAAAATTCGTAGCTTAAAGTCCATCCATTATTAATTAAAAATTTACTGCCATTCGGAATTAAAAAGAAAGATTCGAAAATTCCTGTTTCACCACCGGATGAATTTATAAGATTTGGAGAAATCAGAAATACAATTAAAGCAAAAAAACTGAGAACCCAATAAAGAGGAATGATTCGGATGAATCGGTTTCTCATGAAATTTAGAAAATTAACTTTTTTATTATATGTTGTATAACACATAATAAAGCCAGATATTATGAAAAATAAATCAACGCCAGAACCACCTATGTGATACCACTGAAGTGTATCAACACTGTATTGTTGTCCTTTAAAGGAGGTATGACTTATAACTACCATTAAGGCAGCAATCCCCCTAAGAAATTGCACTGAATAAAGCATAGTTATTATTTTATTAAAGTATTTAATTTAAACTACCATACTCAATGTTTGTTTAACAAATATACCTAGTGAAAGACCGTGAATATTACTAATTATTTAATCTAAAATCATTACGGTTGGTTTTATATAAAAGTAGCCGTATTTTACGGGAACTCAAATATTCACTAGAGTTTAGAAACTGGTAAAAAATGAATTTTTTATTAATTATTATTATTTATTAACCGGCTTAAAATATGTTTCAAAATTTTAATAAAAAGTAAAAGTATTCAGCTTAATAAAAGAAATTCCAGAAACCATTGATGAATTAATTCAAAGATCACGTATACATTATTAACTTCACACCAAAATTTGGGAATTTTCTATAAGTAGATGAAAGATATAGGTAGTAGTGATTGCTAAGATTTCTGTTTAGAAACTTCAGTATCATCTTCAAATTTTTAATCATTAAATAATAAAAAACCCCGGCATCCTGCCGGGGTTTTTCGTATTGGTTAGCTTGGTATAACTCCTGTCGTACCTTACTGTCCTTGTGCTTATCTATTGTTATTCTTATGTGGAACTCCTTGTTCCTGATGTAATCATCATATGAAAATTCATTTAACTAAAATAGGGGTAAAGGACTTGAATAGCTGTAAGTCAAAGAGTACAAGATTGATTATTAAATAAGCATGTTTTTGTATCATTTAGAAATTAAAAACAATTACCTTTTAAAAATATTATAAGAAGAGAGGTGTAAGAAAGTACATACTTAATAAGTTGCTTGAGCTCGACTTAGACTGTCGTTTCTAAATTAAACATCGCGACTTTAATCCGTTCCTTCATCTTTGCTATCGTATTCGTAGCACTTGCACTATTGATTGAGAACAAATCGCTGATTTACATTTTTGCTGGCTTGCTGATGTTCTGGCAAAGATAACTGGTGCTCAAATTACATGAGCATTTAGAAAGTAAAAAACTGATACTTGATGGCAGATCTCAAATAGCAAAATTTTGAAGCTTTTTAATATAGAAATATTTGGAAAATGCGTGTTAAAAGCAAGTAGCTGAATTTATATAAAAATTTATTTTATTTTTCAAGTTATTTTACTATTCGATAAATTATTTTGTATCTGATCATAGAAAATTTTTATAAAATCAGTTATATATATTAAACAGAAAAATATTGAGTAATGTACATAATCTAAAATATTGAGGTAGACAATGAGCGACGCAAGACTTTTATATGTTAGTAAGTTGTATGATTGCGAAGATCCAATGAATGATCTATTCAATATTCTGACAGAAGCGTTGAATTTCAATTCACGTAATGCGATTTTTGGGGCTCTGTATTATGGAAATGGTTACTTTGTTCAATGTCTGGAAGGAGATAGGAACAAGATTGAAGATCTGTTCTATAAAAAAATCTTGAAAGATCCTCGACATAAAAATTGTGAAGTTCTGTATTTTGAAGATGTGAATGACCGTCTCTTCTCAGACTGGCATATGAAATATGCCAATATCCATCAGGATATTCTTGGATTCTTTGCCGAACATAATCTGGATGAATTCAATCCTTATACCTTGAATGCCGAGACCATTCCTCAATTTATACAGATATTGGCAAGTTTGAATGACCATGCCTATACATTGAAAGCAAGTTAATCCTTACATCATCATGCGATATAAGCTAAAGCTACGTATCGCATGATTTTTTAAAATGAGTATTTACTTTAAATAAGTTAAATAAAAAATATTATATAAATTCAAAACATAAATATTGTTAATTCAAAAAATTATATCCAGATCCCATCTTCATCATTATTTCATACCAAGCCAAGCTTTTAAACCTAACAATCAGTGCCAAAATTCTTCTGCTTTTTATCAGGCAGATGATACTTCTGTATTTTGAAAAATTTAAGTAGGACGTTGAGGTGAGCTATAAATTAACCACAAGCAGACTTCGCTTCGAAACCGCAACCTAATTTATTATAAAAAAGAAATTTTTTAGGCTAATATAAAATTCATCATGATTATAAGTATCTATATATAGGTACGCCATTGAAAGGATTACAGCATGCAACAAGAAGTCATCATTGTCGGTGGTGGTATGGTCGGCTTGAGTCTCGCGCTGATGTTGGCCAAAACCAATATTGCAGTCAAACTTTTGGAAGCGATCAAATATCCAGATTATGATGATGTAAACCTTGCACCCTATCATTCCAGCTTTGATGCACGTAATAGTGCCTTGTCACGCCGTAGTGTACAGATTTATCAGGAACTTGGGCTTTGGGATGCCTTGCAGGAACATGCAACGCCGATTCTTGAAGTGAATATCACTGAGCAGGGCAGTTTTGGTAAGGCGCGCTTAATTGCAGAACAGGAAAAAGTCGAAAGCTTTGGCCAAGTGATTGAAAATGCCTGGCTAGGTCGTGTGCTATTAACTCAAGTCAAAAAAGAACCACTCATTGAACTGATTGATGGGGTTCAGGTCAGCTCTCTGACTCAAGATGCTGAGTTTGCTTATCTTGAAGCACAACGTGGTGATGCTTTATTGAAACTTCAATCCAAAGTGGTGATTGCTGCTGATGGGCGTGATTCTTTCTGTCGTAAAGCGCTCGGTATTGGGGCTTCAGAACATGACTATGATCAGGTCGCCATTGTCACTACCGTTCAAACTTCTAAGCCACATAATCATGTTGGCTTTGAACGGTTTAGCCACTTAGGCCCATTAGCCTTATTACCACTTCCAGGTGAATATCGTCGTTCTGTAGTCTGGCCTGTGAAAAAAGGAACGGAAGGAGAATGGCTGGGTGAAGAAAATGACCAGCATTTCCTGAACGCCTTACAAGAAACCTATGGCGATCGTGCCGGTAAATTCCAGAAAACAGGTAAGCGCTTCAGTTTTCCATTGTCCCAAGTATTAGCAGAAAAACAGGCTGTGGGCCGCGTGGTCTTGATGGGTAATGCTGCACATACAATTCATCCAGTAGCGGGTCAGGGTTTTAACCTGTGTATGCGAGATGCGCATGTATTGGTGCGCTACCTGAAAGAACAGCAGTCACAAGGTGCAGACTTAGGTGATGCAGCAGTATTACAGGATTATGAAAAATCCCGTTTGAATGACCAGCAAAGAGTGATTAAGTTCTGTGATTCAGTCGTACGTGGATTTAGTAACCAGAATCCATTCTTGAAACTGATCCGCAATACCGGACTGATTGCTTTTGATACCATTCCTGGTATCAAGCCACTGGTCGCTAACTATGCCATGGGGTTAAAAGCATGAGTCTGAATCCAAGTTCTGATGTATTAGATGTTGTCATTGTTGGTGGTGGACTAGTAGGTGGCTTGACCGCTTTATTACTGGCTCAAGGTGGTGTGCAAGCGACTGTTCTGGATGCTGCGCCTATTCTGGATGCAGACAAAACTTTAAGTGTAGCCAATCCGCGGGTTTTGGCGCTAAGTCAGGCGACTATTCATTTATTAAAAACCGTAGGTGTGTGGGAAAAACTTGCACGCCAGCAGCCATATACTGGAATGCAGGTCTGGAATAAAAATGGCTATGGTGAAATTAACTTTGGTCATTCTTCAGAAAGAACACCTTCTGTAGAGCAGGCGCTAGGCTCAATGGTGGAACCGAGTATTCTGAATCTGGCCATCCAGCAAAAGATGCTTGAAGAGGTGCAAGATTACCGCACACAGGTCAAAGTTAACCGGGTTGAACGTGGAGTAGATGTTTGGATCATTCATCTGGCAGATGGTACCCAGCTCAAAACTAAGTTGGTCATTGGCGCAGATGGCGCGAACTCCTTTGTGCGCGAGCAAGCCTTTATCGATATCGATGTACTGGACTATAAACAGGCCGGAATCAGCTGCGCAATTAGAACAGCCCAGCCACATCAGCATGTGGCCCGTCAGATTTTTCTGGAAACTGGTCCTTTGGCTTATCTGCCAATGGCGAGTCTTAAAGAAGAAGAGCAAGGCCACTGGCAATCCATAGTCTGGACATTACCTGATGATTATGCCGATGAGTATGCAGCGCTATCAGATGCTGACTTCACTCAACTATTGACCCGTGAAAGCTATCATATGCTGGGTGAAGTGCTGGAAGCGACAGCACGAGCTAAATTCCCACTCAAAGCTCGTGCTGCACAGCAGTATGTACAAGATGGCTTGGCGCTGATTGGTGACGCTGCGCATGTGATTCATCCGCTCGCTGGACAAGGGGTTAATATCGGCTGTCTGGATGCTGCCGTACTCTGTGACGTGTTGCTGCATGACAAAGCGCGTGGAGTGTGGGCCCATGAACAGACCTTGAAACGTTATGAGCATCGCCGTAAAGGCCAGAATGATGCGATGATGCATAGCATGTCGGCGATTGGCTGGGTGGAAACTACAGAGCTTTTCCCAGTGGTGTGGGCACGTAATTTCGGGCTGAAACAGGTCGAGCAACAGACAGTCCTGAAAGATGCATTTATGGCTCAGGCGAATGGTTTAAGCTTACTCAAAGATACACGTTATTCAGCCTAGCGGCCGAATGTAAATTTTTTAAACAAACATCTATAAAGAGTAACCATTTTGTTTAAAAAAGATACGATTTTTTGAAAATTAGGGCTAGGCGAAGACCAAAGAGATTGCTAAATTTCAGTTAATTTAAAGCTTGGTTTAATAGATAAAAGCGAAGCCATTTGTGGGGAGAGCAAAATGACAGACGTAAATGATTATGATGATGTAGAAGATCCTGTAATCGACGACGATGAAGCAAAAGCAGCAGAAAAAGGTGCTGCAAGTAGCGAAGAAGTTGTGAATGATACAGATGTATTAGAAGCTGAAACTTTAACTGTAACTGCTAAGCAGAAAAAACGTCAGGCACTTGAAGATGAAATTGCGGCTTTCCTGGCAAGCGGTGGCCGTATTACTGAAGTTCCAGCTGATGAATCCGTTGCAAGAGAATAATTGCACTTGATATTAACGAATAAAAAAACACCACATTGATTGTGGTGTTTTTTATGGGTAAAGAAAAATTAATCGTTGGCAGAGGTTAGTTCCAAAGCACGTTGATAGGCAATTTTTTTCTTGATTCCAGTCAAATCAGCAGCCAGCTGTGAAGCTGCTTTGACAGACAGGTCTTGTAATAAACGCAGTAACAATTTATCCAGTTTTTCCTGATCCAGATCTTTTTCTTCGATAGAACCGCCAATGACCAGTACGATTTCACCTTTTTGCTGGTTATGGTCATTGGCAACAAATTCGACTAATTCACCCAGTGTCATTTTCCTGATAGTTTCAAAGGTCTTGGTAATTTCACGGGCAAAACCTACAGGACGTTCTGCACCGAATACCGCTGCCAGATCTTTGACACATTCCAAAATGCGGTGTGGCGCTTCATAGAAAATTAAGGTCTGGGTTTCATCTTTCAGTTTTTCCAGAGTCAAGAGCCGCTGGCTTTGTTTAGACGGCAAAAAACCTTCAAAGCTGAAACGGTCACTTGGTAAACCTACTGCGCTTAAAGCGGCAATTGCAGCACATGCGCCCGGCACAGGAACCACACGAATATTATGTTCTTGGGCAGCACGGACAAACTTGAATCCTGGATCGCTAATCAGTGGTGTGCCTGCATCACTGATTAATGCCATATCTTCACCATTAAGCAGGCGTTGAATCAACTGATCAATCTTGTTGCTTTCATTATGTTCATGGCAGGCTGTCAAAGGTGTTTGAATATTAAAGTGTTTAAGTAATTGTGCAGAAGTTCGTGTATCCTCAGCTGCAATAAGACTCACCGATTTCAATACATTAATTGCACGATAACTAATATCATCTAAGTGCCCGATTGGAGTCGCAACAACAAATAACTGAGCACTCATAGGTTTCTCCATGTGGAATAAATCGAATAATAAAAAATGGAAGATTCAAAATAAAATTTTGGGCTTGGGGTTACTGGCCTGCGTCAGCAGCGTACAAGCAGAAGTGCTGATTATTCTACCTGAAAGCGGCCCCTTGGCGCGAGCCGCTTCGAGTATCAAGCAAGGATTTCTCAGTGCATATACAGCGTCCGGACAGAAAGTACCATTGAAATGGGTCAATTCAGATCAGAAAAAAATCTCTCAGTTACTCAAACAGCATGTCAGTAAAAAGACGCAAATGGTGATCGGCCCTCTGGCACGTCAGGATGTAGAGCAACTGGTGCAAACTAAACCCAAGATTCGTACACTGAGTTTGAATGAAAGTAGTCTTACAGCGCCAAATATCTGGCAATTTAGCCTGTCGAAAAAAGAAGATGCGGCTGCCTTACAGAAGCAGATTGCGCAAGATGGGATTCAGCAACTGTTTGTGATGCGCCAACCGGGTAGTGAGTCAGAACATGAACTTCTGCTAATGTCACTACTTAGTCAGAGTGAGCTGCAACTGGAAATGATCCAGAAGCCACCATTTTTTCTGAAGAGCAAGCAGGGGATATTATTGCTTGGCAATGCGGACTGGCTGGCATCCTTACAGGGTTTGGGACATAAACGGATTTATACAGTCGCAAATGCAATTAATGAACAGCATGTTCCGCCACGAGGCATCAAGTTCTGCGATGTGCCGGTACTTTATTTTGCTAACTGGCCTGATGTGATGCAGGCTCATCAACAGGCACCGGTGAATATGTCCTATCAGCGCTTGATTGCTTTTGGTGGCGATGCCTGGCAAATCACCCAGTATTATTTAAATAATAAAAAAATACGCAATATTGAATTCCAGGGTCGTACTGGAATGATTCGGGTATCGGATCAGGGCATACAACGTACACCATCCTGTTTTCAGCAGAGTGCCAAAGGTCTCAAGGCACTATAAGAGTCAGCGATGCAGAAACAATTAGGTGTATGGGCAGAACAACAAGCTGCGCAACTGATGCAACAACAAGACTTTCAGCTCATTGCCAGAAACTGGCATAGCCGCTATGGTGAACTTGATCTGGTCATGCAGCGTGAGCAGGAACTGGTCTTTGTCGAAGTAAAAGCACGAGCTAAAACGGGTTATGCATTGGCTTATGAATCTGTTTCCTCTGCCAAGCAACGAAAAGTCCTACAAACGGCTGTATGTTTTATTCAAAAAAATCCACAGTTTGCACATTATTACTATCGTTTTGATGTGATTTGTTTTGATTTTAATCGGTATTTTGCAAAAACCATACAGCATGATTTTTCTCAATACCCTTATGATCTGCACTGGTTTGAAAATGCTTTTACTTTTGATCAAGAGTTTATTAATCTTTGAATAAAATAAGATCTGATGCGGCAGATAAAATTTGCAGCATCATGGGAAAGTTCAAGTATGATGAAGAACATCTGGCCTTGAAAAAACAGATTATTATATTGAAATAAGACTGATTAAAATTAAGGAGTCTTGCTGAGTGGTTAAGCGTATTGCAATAACAATGCTGTGTGTCGCAAGTTTATCGGGTTGTGCCAGCTTTATTTCTAGCGGTACTGGTACGGCTCCTGTAGGTACCGAAAATGGAGCTCGGACGCTAGGACAGGTATTTATCGATTCTTCTATTGTACGTACTGCAAAAATTAATCTTTATAAACTGGATTCACGTTTTAAACAGTCAAGGGTCAATATTGAAAGCTTCCATGGTAATGTCCTGTTGACCGGGCAGGTGCCGGATGCGCATCTCAAGCAATTGGCAGAAGATAATGTCAAATCCATGAGTGATGTCAGAGCGGTGCATAACTTTATCACTGTGGGTAACCAGAGCAGCTACACTACGATCATGCAGGATACCGCCGTGACGGCAAATACCCGTGGTTTGATTATGAAAGCACCGGTGGTGTCTGACAGTAAAGTGCATGTGCATACTGAAGATGGTGTACTGTATGTGATGGGACGTCTGAACAGTGCTGAAATCGATGACCTGAATCAGGTGCTGCAACAAGTGGGGAATATCACGAAAATTGTCACGCTCATCGACAACGTGGATCAGCGCTCTGGTTATAGTACTAACCAGAATTTTGCAGCGCCTGCATCTTATGCACAGTCGGGTGTTGAACAGACTCCAGTCGCCATCGATCCTGATACAGTTGAACCGACCGATGTTCCATAAGGTCAGTCAATTTAAAACGCAGCTGTCAGATCAGATCCTTGAAGTCCAACAACGTTATAAAGATTTCCGGATCTATGATTTTGGCAGTTATGCGCTGAACCGGTTAACCCCCAAACAGGGTTATAGTGTTGAAACCCAGTTAGCCTATGGCTTAAAAGCCCGTCAACGTTTTGATCTGTTTTTAAGCCATCAGCCATTAGCACATCGCCCCCTGATTATCTTTGTCCATGGTGGTGCCTGGCTGCATGGTGATAAAAAGGATTACCACTTCATCGGCGAGGCCTTTGCCAAAGAAGGTTATGATGTGGTGGTGATGAATTATCATCTAGCGCCTGAACATATTTTCCCGATTTATATTAATGACCTGCATTTATTGCTAAATCATTTGCAGCAGCATGCAGACCAGTTAAATGTTTCTACGGAAAATCTGGTCTTGATTGGGCATTCAGCCGGGGCATTTAATGTCATGTCAGCGCTATACCATCCACAAAAGGCCATGATTGAGCGGGAACAGATCCGCGCCATTATTGGACTGGCAGGTCCTTATCATTTTGACTATAAAGATGATCCGATCTGTGCCGATGCTTTTGACCAGTCGATTCCGTATCAGCAGGTCATGCCATATTATTTTGTGGAAAATACCTCCACCAAACATTATCTGTTCATGGCAGAGCGGGACAATATTGTCGGTCATTTCAACAGTCAGGATCTGGACCGGGTTTTAAAAGACCATGGCAATCATAGTGAGCTGATTACCATTCCGAAACTGGGTCATATTACGATGATCGGTTCATTGTCCAGTTTGTTTAGCCGGTTCTTTGAAACCAAGCCGCGTGTGATGTGGGCGCTAGAAGATGCTTTCAAGTGAAGATCTGTGATCGTGGTAATTCCCATAAAAAAGCCTGGTATAAAAACCGGGCTTTTTTAATTGAAAACCTTAGAGCCATTTACGGGTATCATCTGCGACCGGTGTACCTTGAGTCACATGCATGATCATGGCATGGGCAATACTGCCTTTAAATGGAATTTCAGGCAGCTGATCAAACTTGAAGAATTTCGCATCGCTAATTTCTTCTTCCTGCAATTGCAGCTCACCGCCAGCATATTCTGCTTTGAAGGCAATCATCAAATTACTCGGGAAAGGCCATGGCTGACTGGCCAAATACTGGATATTTTTCACTTTCAAGCCGACTTCTTCCAGCGTCTCGCGACGTACCGCTTCTTCAAGCGTTTCCCCAACTTCGACAAATCCGGCAATCAGACCATACATCTGGCTTTTGGTATTACGTGCATTTTTGGCCAGCAAAATTTCATCTTCACCGCGGGTAATCACAGTAATCACACAAGGTTGCACCCTTGGATACTGACGATAATGGCAAGCTGGGCAAACCATGGCATATTCAACAGCATGGGCTTCAGTCGGAGTACCACAATGGCTACAGAACTTGTGATTCCGGCGCCATTCCAAGAGTTGCACAGCACGACTGGCCTGTTCAAATTGCTGAACATTCCAAAACTGTAATAATTGACGGATTGGAACCAGTTGCAAGCCTTCAGGAATCGGCTCATCTGGAAGAAGATCACGGGCAACCACCTGATCACCCGGATTCAGCAGCAAATCACTTGCCAGAGCTTCAACTTGAGGCAGTTGAAAGTGTTGATCGACCAGCAACTGTTGCTGCTGGAAAATATAAGCAAGTGATAATTTTTTAGACATTAGGCAACGATTTTCAGTTTCTCACTACTGTCTAATGCTACCTTAAACATAGACTGTAATACAGGCTGTTTGTTCTTTAAGTTGTCGATCATCATATCGGCACTAGCCAATGCATCCAGCGCATGATGAATTTCTGCTGGTGTTAATGCAACCGACTGTTCAATACGGTTTTTAATGAACAGGGCAGTTGTATTGAATGCAGCTTTCACATGTTCAGCATTCAGGAACAGCATAGCACCGCCAATTTCACAGAACTGGATGGGTACAGGTTCGAGTTTGGTCAGATCTTGATCCTGCAGATAATCAGTCAGAATCTGGCTAGATAATTCAATCATTGCCTTGGTTTCATTCAACAAAGCGTTATGTGCTTCGTCCAGACGATCCAGCGAGATATTCATGTTATTCACACGTAGCTGCAAGCGGCTCGAAGTATGATGGCGCTCCAATACACCAATCGAGTTCATCGCGGATAGAATTACATTCATCAATTGTTGGGCAAAAGACTCATCTTTCAGAATATCTGCCTGGCTGAGTGAAGCTGCCTGACGGTTTAAGTCATGATAGGCTTCATTCAGATTCAGAACCTTGAAGATATTGGCCAAGCTATTCAGCTGAGTCTGGAGTTCCTGAGTTTTTTCAGGTGTCATGTGCTGATAGTTATATTCGATATCATTGCGGATCTGGGTCATTTCCGCAGTCACCAGTTCGCTAATGGTATGCATGGTTTCGAAGTCCGGACCATATAGGTGACGGCTGAACACCTGAAGTTGCATATCTGTCAGTAGATCATCACCAATATTCAGCTGGCTACGGATTTGCTGTGCAGTTGCATCTTCCTGACTAATACATAAGCTTAATACATTTGCCAGATCAGACAGAGAGGCTTTGAAGCTGTCGGCTGAACTAAAGTACTGCGCCATGTTGCGTTCAATACTGATTAAAGTACGTAAACGTGGTTCATTGATGAGCAGGTGATCAATATTATCAAAAGCAACATGCACCAGATGCCAGTATTGCTTGCTTGGATGATTTGCTGAAAGGCCTGCCAGATAAGTACCGACCAGTTTGATCGCTTGCAGGTCCATCTCGCTTTCTTCCTGTTTCAGCAGTTTGTTAAGAGACAGCTTGTACAGGCGTTGCACATATTTGGATTTTTCCAGACCTGGTACTTGGGGTAACTGGAAGTCAGGGGTAATCAGATCAAGCAAAGGTTCAATATGCTGACCTTCAGTGGTTAATGGTTTACCAAGCGCTAGTTCCAGACGGTTCAGGGTATCGAGCAGGAACTGTGGAATTTTCACTTCACGCAAGCAGATAAATTCGATATAGCGTTTCAGCATGGTGGTGCCTTCACTCAATGCGATCACATCCTGAGTGTTGACCTGCGCCGGATTCCCCATAATCTTGCGCATCAGTTCTGCTGAATATTGTGCAATTTGTGCCAGATTCGGCATATCAATCAGTGCCAGTACCTGTGCACATTGTTCGAACTGATTTAATGCATCGTCAATGCCAAAAGGTAAAGTCTGATCTTCTACCAAGGTGCTTACTGCTGATTCGACTAACTTGATCGAGTTATCAACCTCATTTTTTATTATCAGTAAAGCTGTTGGATCAAAATGTATAGAGGTTTGGTAAGACATGGATCTGCACCTTTCCTTGAGTATTATCTATATATGAGCCCCGCTTTATCGGACGGGGCCTCTTTGGAATTACTATAACTGAAGAACTGTATTTTAAAAGCGAAATTACTGCTTGAAATTTAGATTTTATTTGGCAAAAAGGCAAGGCGTTCCATGCTTTTCTTCAAATTGTTTGACCCATTTCTCATGTTCGGCAAGTTCTTCATCTGATGGAAGAATCACAGGCAATTCAATTTCAATTTTTACAGTGCCTGAACTGCCGCCTTGTTCTTCGGTATGTGACAGGGCATCCATATCAAAAGAGACTTGTCCACCGGTCATGGCCAGATAAACATCGGACAGAATTTCCGCATCGAGCAAGGCACCGTGGAAGGTACGGTCACGCTGTGGAATTTCATAACGACGCACGAGGGCATCCAGGGAGTTTTTTTGTCCCGGATGCTTGGATTTGGCCATTGCCAGGGTATCGGTCACTTCACAAACTTCAGAAAGCGCGACAAAACCTGCACGCTTGAACTCCATATCCAGGAAGTTCATATCGAAGGTTGCGTTATGCGCAATAATTTCGGCACCTTGCAGATAGTCAAAAAGCACCTGAGAGATTTCCTCAAACAGCGGCTTGTCTTGCAGGAACTCGTCGGTGATACCGTGGACATTCACCGAATCACCAACCGGTTTTTTCGGGTTGATATAAATATGGATTGAGCTGCCGGTAAGTTTCCGGTTAATCATTTCAATCGCACCGACCTCAATGATCCGGTCACCATCCTGATAATAGAAACCGGTGGTTTCAGTATCCAGAATCAATTGACGAGGGCCATGCAGCTCTAAGGTCGGCGGTGTAATCACAATTTGCGGATGTAACTCGATTGGATCTGAAGCGACTGAAGCGGATTCATCGGTATTTTCTGTTGTTTCCAAATTTTCAGTCTGTTCCATTTCTTCTTCAGCCATTTCCATGCTCTCTTCGAGTTCTTCTTCACTATCGACAAGATCCAGCCCGAAAGGGTCGTCTAGAAGCCAGTCAGGTTCAGATTTTTTTTTATTTTCAGTGATTGCAGTCACTGATTTGGATTTTTTTAAGGTTTCATCTGCGCCCTGATTGGCCAGTTGATCGGCCATTTCATTGCCAGGATGTCCAGCATGGCCTTTTACCCAGTGCCATTCAATATCCCGACCTTGGCAGGTGGCATCCAGTTTTTGCCATAGATCCGGATTTTTAACGTCTTTCCAGTTTTTCTTTTTCCAGCCATGAATCCATTCGGTAATGCCTTGTTTGACATAATTGGAATCGGTATAAATGACCAGCTTGGCATCTTTCGGACAGAACTGGATGCCTTCAATCGCCGCGGTCAGCTCCATGCGGTTATTGGTGGTATGATCTTCGCCACCGCAAATTTTGTGTTCCTTCTGTTCGGTAATTATGTACGCACCCCAACCGCCTAAACCCGGGTTGCCGCGACAGGCGCCATCAACATATAGCGTGATAGTGTGAGACATAAATTAAAATCCGATCAAAAAAGAACTTGCTGAAGCGGATATTGTATAACGCAAATACGCTTGATGCGTCTAGATGCACCAGTTTTTTTAATTTCTTGTAACATTTAACGTGAAATCGGGGTAAATTAATGCCTTGTGTCCACGACATGCTTCACTACAATGGCATATCTAAAAAATAAATTTATATACGAATTGTTTGGATTTCTTTATGTATAAACCAACCGCAATTTTGTGGCAGCCCGCATTACCAGCATTTTTAAAATTTTCTGTACTTGGAACGGCACTCGCTTCCTTGGGACTGACGGGCTGTTCATCTACACAAAGTGCGACCCAAAAAGCGTCAAGCAAGCAGGTTGGCTCACAATATCTAGATGCAAGCAGTTTGGATGGGCTGGAAGATTTACTTTCTGCAACGGATATGCGTGCGGTTGAAGGTGACCGTTTACTGATTTTGAAGCATGGTGATATCTGGAAACGGATGACCGTGGGTTTCAAGATGGATCTGAATACCTGGAATCCGCGTATTGATGCACAGCGTGGCTGGTTTATTTCCCGTCAGCCGTATCTGGACCGCCTGAGTGCCCGTGCATCACGTTATCTCTATTATACGGTGAAAGAAGCAGAGCGCCGTGGTATGCCTACGGAACTGGCTTTATTACCGATTATTGAGAGTTCTTATGACCCGGCGGCGACCAGTAGTGCAGCAGCGGCAGGTTTATGGCAGTTTATTCCGAGTACCGGCCGTATTTATGGTTTGAAACAAACCTCACTTTACGATGGCCGTCGTGATGTGGTGGAATCGACCCGTGCGGCTTATGAATTCTTGGGTAGCTTATATAACCAGTTTGGTTCGTGGGAATTGGCTTTGGCCTCTTATAATGCCGGTCCAGGCCGTATCCAGCAGGCGATTAACCGTAATAAGGCCGCAGGTTTACCTACCGATTACTGGTCCTTGAAACTGCCTCAGGAAACCATGAACTATGTGCCGCGTTTCCTGGCAGTTGCGCAGATTGTGAAAAATCCGGGTACTTATGGTGTGAGTTTGCCACCGATTGCCAACCGTCCTCACTTCCGTGAAGTGACTGTCGGTGCAGCCAATTTAAATGAGATCGCAGCGATTACGGGTTTAAGTCGTGCTGAACTGTATCAGCTTAACCCGGGACATCGTGGTGACCGTATTGATCCGGAAAGTCCACGCCGTATTTTGATTCCGGCTGACTTAAGTCCATCGATAGATGAAAAACTGAAAAAATTGCAATCTAGCTCAAGCGGCTTATGGGCAGGTACTGTCAGTAACTCGCCTAAAACGACCACTACAGTAACTCCAAAGCCAACTGTAGCACCAGCATCAACCAGTACCACCATCGTACCTGCCAAGCAGACTCCACCGGTGCTTGCAACTACGACTGCTAAGACTGCAACAGCAACTAAAGCTCCAACTGCGACCACAACACCTAAACCAGCTACGACTGCACCAGCAGCAGTGTCAACCACCACGACACCTAATCTAACTGCACAAACCACTAAACGGGTCAGTACTCCACGTGGTTCTGAAGCACTTGCTGAATTTGCTGCAAAAAGTGAATTGCCTATTCCAAGTGCGCCACGTATTCCAGTTGCTGTGACGCCAGTTGCTTCGGTGAAGCCTATCCAGGTCGAGCCACCAATTACCGCAGCTGAACGTCAGCAAATCCAGAAAGTGGTGTCAGCAGAAGAAATTAATAAAACCGTGGATGAGCTTTTACAACCTGTAGCAACTGCGGCTGAACAGGCACAGGTCATTGAAGAGCTGAAAGCACTGGCACCTGCAGGCACAGAAATTGTTGACCCTTATGATGGCAAGATCAAACTGACTGCAATTCAGACCAGTCAGTCTATTGCCGAGCAGCAGGGTAAGGAGCTGACCAAAGGATTCTCATATCCGAAAGAAGTCGCTGTAAACACCAGTGCAGATTCAGTTGAAGCTCGACTCAATCAGGGCAAAAACTATGTAAAAACTGATTCAGAAGTCGTGGTTGTGGCACCGAAAGGTAAGCGCAGTACCTATAAGGTTTTACCGGGTGATAATCTGGCATTGATTGCAGCCAAAAATGGCGTGAACTGGCGTGATGTCGCGAAATGGAACCAGATTGATCCAAACTCTACACTGTATGTAGGTACGACAATTTATCTCTATGATGCCAAGCCCGTACAGGAAGCACCGAAAGCCAAAGAGAAACCGGAAAGCTATGTGGTTCAAGCTAATGATTCTTTGACCAGTGTTGCCAGTCAGTTCAGCCTGAGCGTCAAACAGTTGGCTGATTATAATGATCTGAGTACGACCAGTGGTTTATTTGTGGGGCAAAAGCTTTCCCTGAAAGAAAGTACCAGCAAAGCGAAAGCTGAAGACAGTAAAAAAGCCGAAACTGCCAAAGTTCAGACCAAGTCCTATACCGTTAAACGTGGTGAGTATCTGAAATTGATTGCAGATCGCTACGCATTGTCGAATGCAGAACTTGCTGCACTAACTCCGGGTTTAACTGCGGGTAGCAGTTTGATGGTCGGACAGAAGATTAATGTTCCTCTTAATGAAGTTGAAGAACTGACTGCGAGCAGTAAGAAAACCGAAAAAGTCGAACAGAAGTTTGAGAACGTTAAGGTTGATCATACGCCAACAGAAAACTATCAGGTCAAACGTGGTGAAACCCTGTACAGCATTGCCAATCAAAGTAAATTGACGGTATCTGAACTGGCTGCGTTAAATGGCCTGTCTGCAAACAGCGGCTTACGCATTGGTCAAACCATCAAGATTCCAGCTGGTAGTCAGGTTCCTGACAGTTATACGGTTCAATCGGGTGATACGCTGACTGGGATTGCAGCAAAATATAATCTGTCGATGGATCAAATTGCCAACCTGAACAATATTTCTCGTAGTGCCAATCTGCGTGTGGGTCAGCATCTGAAATTATCTGGCAGTCCTGAACCTGTGCAGGAAGTGGTCACCGAGACTCAGGAAAAGAATGTTAAATCAGATACTCACATCGTGAAATCTGGTGAAACCTTAAGCTCGATTGCCCGCCAATATCATCTGCAATTACGTTATCTGGCAGACTTGAATGGTTTGAATACCAATAGCAATGTGCGGATTGGACAGCGTTTAAAAATTAATGAAGATATTCAGATCGCCAAAAAAGAGCCGGTAGTGAAAGTCGCAACAAAATCTGCATCTTCTAAGGCGACAGAATCCTATACGGTAAAATCCGGGGAATCTCTGATTGCGATTGCCAATCGTGTAGGAGTACCCGTTACTGATCTGGCGAGCCTGAACAATCTTAGTCCACGTGCCGGTTTACGTGTGGGCCAAACGCTTCAGCTTCCAAAACTTGTCACTGAATACAAGGTGAAGCGTGGCGATACCTTGATCGGCCTGGCATCCCGTTATGGTATGGCAACCAATGAACTGGCAGAAATGAATGAACTGAAACCCAATACTCAATTGCGTATTGGTGATGTGATTAAGGTTCCAAACTAATTTCTGGATCGTGAAATTGTTTAATCCCGTCCATATCTTATGGATTCTTGCTGCCCCCTGGATCATCAGTTCCAGCGGGGCAGCAGTCATTACGACGCCTTATATTGCACTGCATAGTGTACCCAAATATGCACAGGCTAAATCTCTGCCTTATGCCAATCCGCAAGCGCCCAAAGGTGGCATTCTTATTCAGGCAGCCGATGGCAGTTTTAATAATCTGAACAGCATGAATGGTAAGGGCAATGTCACTGAAGGGATTAACTATATTTTTGACAGCCTCATGTCAAAATCCCTGGATGAACCCGGCGTTTATTATCCCTTGCTGGCTGAGAAAGTCAGTTTCGACCCAAAGCAGACTGCTTATATAATTTTCCATTTAAATCCTAAGGCCAGATTCAGTAATGGTCAGTCAGTGACGGCTAAAGATGTAAAATACAGTTTTGATCTGTACCAGACCCAGTCCAATTTTGGCTTACAGATGTATCTGGCAGATATTAAAAAAACCGAAGTCCTGTCACCTTCAAAAGTTAAGATTAGTTTTAAATCTCGCCATAATCCGGAAATGGCGATGATTGTGACGCAAATGCCGATCTATTCTCAGCAGGAGTGGCAAAAGCGCAACTTCAAGGACATTAACCTGAAACCGATCTTGGGTTCTGGGCCCTATGTGATTGAACGTATTGATGCAGGACGCAGTATTTCCTATAAACGTAATCCGCATTATTGGGGTAAAGACCTGCTGGCCAATCGCGGCCGTTATAATTTTGATCGCATACAGTATCGCTATTACCGTAGTCCGGAAATCAAGTTTGAGGCATTTAAATCTGGCCAGTTTACGCTGCATGAAGAAAAACAGGTCAACCGCTGGGTAAGTGATTATCGGTTTCCTGCGGTACAACAAGGCCAAATCAAAACCTATCGTTTTCAGCATCACAATCCGATTCCTACACAAAGCCTGATTTTTAATACGCGACGTCAGCCCTTTGCTGATATTCGCTTCCGGCAAGCTTTAACTCTGGCCTATGATTTTGAATGGCTAAATAAAGCCTTGTTTCATGGAGAATATCAGCGTCTGAACAGCTTTTTTAGTAATAGTGAACTGGCATCTACAAGCAAGCCGAGTGCTCAGGAGCTGGAAATATTACAGCCAAATTTATCAAAATTGCATCCGGTGCAACGTCAGGCGGTATTACAGGATTGGCATTATCCGCAATCAGATGCCTCCGGGTTTAACCGCAAAAATTTATTACAGGCGCGACAAATTTTATTGAATGCCGGTTACCGTTATCAGCAGGGGAAACTGGTGACTGCTCAAGGTCAACCTGTACAGATTGAATTTCTGTTGCATCAAGCTGAACAGCAGCGTCATCTGATGCCTTATCTACGGCATTTGAAACGTTTAGGAATTCAGGCTCACATTCGGATGGTGGAAACGGCTCAGTATTATGAGCGACTAAGAAATTATCAGTTTGATATGATTATGGATACCATGCCGCAATCGCTGACACCGGGGCAGGAACAGAAACAGTTTTGGGGCAGTGAGGCGGCACGTCAGCCTGGCAATTATAATTATGCCGGTATTCAAAATCCGGTGATTGATCGGGTGATTGATCAGGTAGTTCAGGCACAAAGTCGTGAGCAGCTGATTTATAGTACCCGAGCTTTAGACCGTTTATTGCGAGCCGGTTATTATCATATTCCGACCTATGGTACGGGTGAATACTGGTATGCTTACTGGAATATGTATCAGCAGCCTAAAATCAAGCCCAAGCTTTCTGCGGGTATTGATTACTGGTGGGTGGATGCAGCTAAAGCCAGAAAAGTGGCACCATACTTAAAATATCGCTAGATTTCCAGCTTCGGGGAGTGCCATGAGCACTTATATCGTCAAACGTTTGCTTCTTATGATTCCGACATTATTGATGGTTCTACTGATCAATTTTGTAGTGATTCAGCTTGCGCCGGGTGGTCCAGTGGAACAGGCCATCTATCAGGCACAGCATGCGAATAATTTGGCGATTGGTGGCTTGCAGTATCAGGGACAGCAAGGCCTGACGCCCGAAATGCTGGAGCAGATCAAGATTCAGTATGGATTTGATCAACCGGTTCATTTACGGTTCTGGGAAATGTTAAAAAGCTATGCTCAGTTTGATTTGGGCCAGAGCTTTTTTAAAGGCCAAGCTGTGACTGAACTGATCTGGGAAAAACTGCCAGTTTCACTGTCTCTAGGTTTCTGGAGTACCTTGCTCATTTATCTGGTCTCTATTCCTCTTGGCATCCAGAAAGCCAAAAAGCATGGCAGTCTGTTTGATCAAACTACGTCTTTGCTGCTGGCTGTGGGCTATGCCATTCCAGCCTTTATCTTTGCTATTTTGCTGATTGTATTTTTTGCAGGTGGTTCCTATCTGCAATGGTTTCCTTTACAAGGGTTAAGCTCGGAAAATTTTGATGAATTATCTTTCTTTGGAAAAATTCGAGATTATTTCTCGCATATGGCTTTGCCATTGCTGGCCATGGTGCTAGGTGGTTTTGCACGGCTGACTTATCTGGTGAAATTTTCCTTTATGGAAGAACTCAGTAAACACTATGTACTGGCAGCAAAAGCGAAGGGACTACAGGAAAGGGCAGTACTCTATCGGCATGTACTGCGCAATGCAGTGCTGGTGTTGATCGCTGGATTGCCAGAAGCTTTGCTCGGTATTTTATTTGTCGGGAACCTGTTTATTGAAATCATCTTTAATCTGGATGGTTTGGGCATGCTGGGATTTGAAGCGATTCTGCAGCGGGATTATCCGGTCATTTTTGGAACTTTGTTTATTTTTACCTTATTGGGCTTGGTGCTGCGTTTGATCAGTGATGTGCTGTATCGGGTAATTGATCCCCGGATTCATTTCGATTCGCGAGGATTGAAATAATGTCACCAATGCTACGCGCCAGCCTGCAACGTTTTAAAAATAATAAAACCGGATTTGCCTGCTGCATTGCCTTTGTCATTATTTTTATCTTGTCACTTGGTGCTGAGCTGATCGCTAACGATAAGCCTTTACTGATCAAGTATGAGGACTCCTATTATCTGCCAGTAATAAAGTCATATCCTGAAACGACTTTTGGGGGTGTCTTTGAAACTGAAGCCGAGTATCAGGATCCTGCGGTACAGCAGCTGATTAATGCCAAAGGCTGGGCAATCTGGCCGGTGATCCGCTTCGGCTATGACACACCCAATTTGGCACTCGATATTCCAGTACCTTCACCTCCAAGCAGGCAAAATTGGCTAGGAACAGATGATCAGGGACGGGATGTGCTGGCACGGATTCTATATGGCTTGCGTATTTCCTTGCTGTTTGGCTTTGCACTGACTTTGCTGTCGGCAGGATTAGGTGTGCTGGTCGGTGCAGTTCAAGGCTATTATGGTGGCTGGATTGACCTGATCGGGCAACGTGCACTTGAGGTCTGGAGCAGCCTGCCGATGCTGTTTATGGTCATGATTCTGGTCAGTGTGTTTAGTCCGAATATTTACTGGCTATTTGTGATCATGCTATTTTTTGGCTGGACAACACTGGTGTCGATGGTGCGCGCTGAATTTTTACGGGCCAGAAATCTGGAATATGTCTGGGCAGCGAAAAGTATTGGTGCAGGGCATGGCCGGATCATGTTCAGGCATATTTTACCCAATGTGATGGGTTCCAGCCTGTCACAACTACCTTTTATGCTGACTGCCAATATTAGCGCACTAACTGCACTGGACTTTTTAGGTTATGGTTTGCCACCCGAAACCGCTTCTCTAGGTGAATTATTACTGCAGGGTAAAAATAATCTCAATGCGCCGTGGTTGGCTTTATCCGGGTTTCTGACTTTAGCCATTGTCTTGTCTTTACTCATCTATATCGGTGAAGCCATCCGGGATGCTTTCGATCCCAAAATTTAAAATGATTTTTTAAGACTGATTTAATATCTACAAATAAAATTTGTATCCATTTGACAATATGAATTGTCAATTATGGCAAGTTAGGTTATAACACATACAAAATAAGATAAACATTTCAGGAAAGTACATGACACAATTGGCCGATTCCATCCAGATCCGTAATACCCAGTTTAAAAACCGTATCATTAAAGGTGCCATGAGTGAGGCGTTGGCCAATGATGCAGGCCAACCCAATCAGGCCCATTTAAAGTTATATGAAGCTTGGGCCAAAGGTGGTTTAGGCTGTGCGATTACGGGTAATGTCATGGTGGATTTTCGTGCCAAGAATGAACCCGGTGTAGTGGTAGTAGAAACTGAACGTGACCTGGAAAAGTTAAAAGCTTGGGCGAATGTCGGCAAACGTCATGGCATGGTGCAACTGGTACAGTTATCTCATCCTGGACGTCAGTGCCCAAAAGGCTTGAATAAAGAAACCGTAGCACCTTCAGCTGTACCTTTTAGTCCAGCATTGGCGATGAGTTTCGGTACGCCACGTGAACTGCGTGAAGATGAAATTTTAGATATTATCCAGCGCTTTGCGACTTCAGCTGCCATTTGCGAAAAGGCGGGATTTGAAGGCGTGCAGTTACATGGGGCGCATGGTTATCTAATTAGCCAGTTTTTATCGCCCCTGACCAATAAGCGCCAAGACCAGTGGGGTGGCAGTATTGAAAACCGCAGCCGATTCTTGCTAGAGGCTTATAAGGCAGTGCGTGCAGCAACTTCAGAGAATTTTATCATTTCAGTGAAATTAAACTCGGCAGACTTTCAGCGCGGTGGCATTAGTGAAGAAGACGTTATTTATGTCTTTAAGGCGATGGATGCAGTCGGGATCGATATGATTGAAGTTTCTGGCGGAACCTATGAAGCACCTGCAATGGCCGGAGTAAAAGCAGAGAAACGTAAAGCATCAACGGTTGCCCGCGAAGCCTATTTCCTCGATTTTGCCGAAAAGATCCGTCAGGAAGTTAATTGTCATTTGATGGTGACGGGGGGCTTCCGTACCGCAGTGGGTATGAATGCAGCCCTTGACAGCGGCGCATGTGATTTTGTCGGTATTGCACGTCCATTTGCGGTCGAGCCTGATCTGGGTAACCGTCTGGTGGCTGGACAGGATGTACGTTATGCAGTTGAGAAAATTAAAACCGGTATTCCAATGATCGATAAAATGGCGATTATGGAAATCATTTGGTATGCCGCACAATTTAAAGAAATTGCCAAAGGTAATCGACCAAATCCAAAACTGTCGCCTTTAAAGGTATTTTTAAATTACGTAAAAGGTAATGTGAAAGCTGTGATTAAAGGTCAGATCAATTCACGTAAATCGGCTTAATTTGTATAATGCATTGAAGCAAAAACAGGGCATATAAAATGCCCTGTTTTTTTTATGAATGACCTTTTTAAGAATAAGTCATGGCTTGAGTCTGAAAAGGGAAGAGCAACTGAGAAAGCTGACGTGTTGCCCACAAGCCCACTTCCTGATGATGCATATGCGGTGCCACGTAAGGAATCAATAAATCAATCTTTTGTTCGGCAGCAGCGCAGCGATTCAGACGGCTTTTCAGCTGATGGATCTGTTGCTGGTCAATACGGTTCAATACCGGTTCCATCTGGTTATGAACTTGAGATCTGCTACGTGATGACAGACGAGCGGCAAAAGTCTCACCTTGAATCCAGTCTTTAATAATCTGTTTTTCAGTCGCATTAAATACACCAAACATTTTGCCATCTGGATCATCAATCATTTTCCAGAACCGGCTTTGTTCTACAGGTGCATCTTTTACAATCCAGCCTTTTTCAATCATGACTTTCAAGAAGTCTGCAATCTGTGCCGGATCGGATAACCACTCATTAATGGTCTTGCCACTAAACTGGCATTTCTGGTTATGGATATATTGTCCAATCAGCGCTTTGTTCTGGAACACTTTCAAAGCCAGTTTTTCAGTATCCAGCCGCTTGATGATCTGGGAAGAACTTTTACCAATGTCATTCAGCACATAACCTTTTTTAATCAGGTCTAGATACTGGGCAGGATCTTCAGCGAGTGCATACTGATCTAAATAGGCTTGCAGCGATTTTTGTGCATGACCGTTGTGAGCATTATCAATGGTAATGTGTACATTGAAATAATGTGGATCAATACCGAGTTCAGACAGCTCATAATTGGTAATTAACAGATGTAATGGCAGCTGCTCATAACCCAGATTGAAACCAATTACTAACGGCAGATATTCTGGCGGCGCATAGGCCAAAGCCAGCTGTACGGCTGCTTGTTCATAATAGCTGGCATCCAGTTGCTCAGCATAGCTGTTCAGCTCATAATGATTCAGCAAGTCCTGATACATGGTAACATGATTGGCACGGGTATGACCCATGCCTAGTTCTTCCAGATAGATATAAATCAGGTCTTTGGTTTCCGGACGATTCCAGTTTTGCACAGTTGAATACAGCCATGAGCCGTCTACCAGTTTTACAGGTGCGACTTTGGCCAGGAACTCAAATGCATGTGACACAGTCGGGAAGTATTCACGTCCTTGCTGCTGTCTACGCCGCTCTACATAAGACTGGAAGATTGCGCAGGTTTGGTGGTGCTGTTCCAGAAAATGTTGCTCTACATGTCTGGGTTGATCCAGCCATTCCAGCCCAGTCACATCAACTTGCTGGATTAAATCTCTTAAATAGTTCTCAGCCTGTTCGGTCTTTACTGCCGTCGAAATCTGTTGATCTTGAAAGAAGTTGACCCAATCTTTAAAGTTATTAAATTGATGATTATGATTTTTAATAGATGATTCAGGCGAACTTAACTTTGTACTGACGAACATAATCTGATCCTTGCAGATATATTATGCTTTCTAACTTAACGGCATGCTTATACCACCGGTGTTGATTTTTTGTTCGGATTTATAGTGCGATTGCTGTAAATGAATATGAATGGATAACGAGTTGAAGAGAAATGTAAAAGAATAAGATTTTTGAATGAATTAATTTATAAACAAATAAAATTGCAATCAAAGAAATTTGATCAAACGTTAAAAACAGGAATGAAGGAACAAGCAATAAAAAAGCCCAAGTCATCATGCTTGGGCTTTTTTATGAGAAGTTAATTAAATTAACCATCTCGAATATGGCGTCCCTACGGGGATTCGAACCCCGGTTACCGCCGTGAAAGGGCGATGTCCTAGGCCTCTAGACGATAGGGACAATGTAGAAGTGATATTTTAAACCAGAACTTTTGATCTAAAGTAATGGCGTCCCTACGGGGATTCGAACCCCGGTTACCGCCGTGAAAGGGCGATGTCCTAGGCCTCTAGACGATAGGGACTTAATAAAATATTACTTCTGAAATTGGCGTCCCTACGGGGATTCGAACCCCGGTTACCGCCGTGAAAGGGCGATGTCCTAGGCCTCTAGACGATAGGGACGTTTCAGAGGTGGGCGTATATTAGGGTGAAAACAGGGGGGTGTCAAACGCTTTTCCAGAGTTTTTTGGAAATTTTCTTTTGAGTGCATAAATTTAAAACAATATTAGCAGAATACTTGAAAAATGCAGGATTTAGGCCGGATTTTTAAGCAATTCCAGAATGGCTTCAACAACCTGAGGATGCAGTAAATAGCCAGTAATATCATGTGGACGGTGAATATGCGTACGAATGCCATGATTGATGATTTCAGGTTCAAACTTGAATGGCGGTTGGGTAAGCGGAATGGCGGTGAGATAATCATCCGTTGAGTAGAAATTGATCCAGTCGCCTTTAATTGCCTTAGGTCGTACCACCGGCTGTGCCAAGCTGGATTGAATCACCTGAAAGGCTAATGGCGAACCTAAAGTAATAAAACGCTGTACATTCAGTTCAGGGTGCTGGATAAGATGATTATAGGCAATCACACTTCCTAAAGAATGAGCAATGACAATGCAGGGTTTGCGACCACTCAGTTGTCGGGCAATCCGTTCATGCACTTTCCTCATGAAATCAGGGTTATCGAGATAAAGATAAGTTTCAATCAGAAATCTCTGCAATAGAGTGCGATGCAGAGTGGGAAAATAATTGAGTAATAAGGCAAAATCCCGAAGCGCCACATTCTTGCCGAGGGCGGTAAAATAATTGAATTTCTGTCTGAAATCCATGGTATCACTTGGGCTGGGTTGGGCGAAATCGGTAATTGTGGGCCTACGCCAACCAGGACGTGGAACAGGGGGAGGAAGCTGAGGTTGAGCAGGCTTACGAAAAGGAAAGCTAGGCCATTCCTGGGGCATCAGGGTGCCAGCTTCTAGAATATTACGGACGTTATAACGTGAAAGCAGATCGCCATAAAATGGAATACGAATGTGGCGTTTTAAATAACTAAATCTGGCATCTTGTTGATGTTTGCGCATCCCTTTTTGAAGTATATGGAGCCAGCGCTGGCGGATGGAGGCAGCGCTATGATGTTGCTGATTCATTCCATGAATAAAAATAACTTTCATCGACACCCCACTGAGTTCGATAGAATTATATTTACAGTATAGAAAATATTAACGTAGCAAAAGCAGCGCTTTTTGTGGTGTTAATGTGTAAATTATCTTTGATAAAACAATAATTAACAGACATATGTATATTTATAAAAGAGTCATAAATAAACCACAAAATGAGTAGGTATGAATAAAGAATTTTACTCAGCAGAAAAATAATGCAAAGGAAATAGTAAAATTAAATCTGTAAATTAAGATGCTTTTTAGAGCATTTCCAGCAGGGCTTTGATGACTTCTGGATGCTGGACATAGCCATCAATATCATGCGGATGATAAATCGAAGTACGAATCTCCTGATTAATAATCGCTGGCTGAAACTGAAAAGGCGGTTCTGATAATGGAAAGGCAGTTAAAAAGTCATCACTGCAATAAAAATTAATCCAGTCACCTTTAATAGCTTTTGGCCGATGAACAGGCTGGGGCAAATGTTCCTGAATGACCCGGAAAGCCATTGGTGATCCCATGCTGATAAAACGCTGTACATTCAGTTCCGGGTGCAAAAGCAGATAATGATAGGCAATCACACTTCCTAAAGAATGAGCCATTAGGATACAGGGTTTATCGCCATGCAGTTGCTGGCCAATTCGCTGATGCACCTGCTGCATGAATGTGGAATTTGCCAGATAAGAATAGGTTTCAATCAGAAATTTTTTGATCAGCGTATCATGCAGGCGAGGGAAATGATTCAGTAAGATCACAAAATCCCGTAATAGAGTATTCCGGCTTAATGTACTAATAAACTGCAGCTTCTGGTTAAAGGTCATGGCATCCTCAACCTTTAGCTCGGGAATTTCACAAATTTCAGGTGAATATTGATTGAGATGGGGTGGTGGTGGCTGGGATTTAACTGGAGACTGGAAAGGAAAGCGAGGCCAGTCTTGCGGCATCAATGTACTGGCATTTAGCACATTATGTAAATGATGACGTGACAGTAAGTCGCCATAAAAAGGGATACGGATATGCCGTTTGAGGTAGGCAAAACGTGTTTGTTGATGCGACTGTTCCAGACCATGTTTTAGCAAACTCAGCCAACGTTGACGCAGGGACGCAGAGCTAAATTTCTGCTTATTCATGCCATGAATATAAATAATTTTCATCGACACACCACGCTGGCTGCCTAGAACATTTTCAGTATAAATAAAAAAGAGCAGCCGAAGCTGCTCTTTTAGTCATTTTAATGTTTAAGCATTTTTGTGATAGAACTTGTAGTAGCTGGCATAGCACAGTGCAATAAATACCAGACAGCCAAAGAAACTGATACGCATGCTCGGATCAAACACCATACTGATACAGGTAATCAGACAGAACAGAAAACCCAGAATCGGTACGATCGGGAATAATGGCGCAGCAAAATCAAGATCCTTCGCTGTTTTACCCTGTTTGTACCATTCACGGCGGAAGTTGAACATGCTGAGACAGATGCTCATCCAGACCACTACCATGGTAAATGCTGCAATACCTAGCAAGTTCGTGAAGATAGTTTCCGGTGCGAACTGTTCAGACAGCAAACCAGGCATACCGCCAATCATGGTGACAATGACTGCAATATAAGGTACACCACGCGCATTTAGGCGTGAAAATACCGCTGGTAACTGTTTACTGTAAGACAATGACCACATCATACGGGATGCAGCAAATAGACCTGAGTTAGCAGCAGATAGCAATGCTGTGATAATCACAAAGCGGATAATATCTTCGGCATAAGGAATACCGATATGCTGGAATACTGTCACGAATGGGCTGCTACTGACACCTTCAGCTGCCAGACCTGCTTCCTGATGCGGAAGAAGGGAGGTCACCACAATAATCGTACCTACAAAGAAAATCAGTAAGCGGAAAATTGCAGTATTAATCGCTTTTGGTACATTTTTGGCAGGATCTTTGGTTTCACCCGCAGCCACACCAATCAGTTCTGTGCCAGAGAATGCAAAGTTTACAATCAGCATGGTGGTGAAGATTGGGAACAGACCTTCTGGGAACCAGCCTTGAGCTGTCAGGTTACTGAATAGCGGAGCAGTTTCCTGTCCTTGGTAGCTTACTACACCAAAAATAGCGAGTAGGCCAAGCAGGATAAAGGTCACGACAGTAACGACTTTCACCAGTGCTAGCCAGAACTCGGACTCTGCAAACCAGCGGGTAGAAATCATATTCAGTGCGAATACGAAAGCACCAAAAATCAGTGTCCACATCCACATGGAGCTATCAGGGAACCATTCCTGCATTAATAAAGCTGCAGCGGTAAATTCAGTTCCCAAGGTCACTGACCAGGTCAGCCAGTATAGCCAGGTAATGGTGTAGCCAGTCCCTGGTCCAATATAGCGTTTGGCATAGGCGCCAAATGAGCCAGATTCGGGCATATGAACGGCAAGTTCACCCAGACATAGCATAACCATGTAAGCGATGATCCCGCCAAGGAGATAAGCAAGAATGGCACCTACAGGCCCCGTTTGTGCAATGACTTCACCCGAACCTAGAAATAGGCCTGTTCCGATTGCGCCACCAAGCGAAATCATGACCAGATGTCGAGTACTCATAGCGCGTTTTAAAGGCGCAGAATTGCCCTGATGCGTAGCATCATTCGGAGATGAGTGCATAGGAGTCAAAAAATAAAAGAATGAAGCGGGTTATTGTAGTGAAAAACTACAAATCTGCAACGTATTAATATGGATTATGTATAAGACTTGATCGTGAGCGATCAGATAATGGCGTCCCTACGGGGATTCGAACCCCGGTTACCGCCGTGAAAGGGCGATGTCCTAGGCCTCTAGACGATAGGGACGTTGCGAGGTGATGGCTATATTAAGGACTAAGCCGGACTTTGTCAAAAGAGTTTTTACTAAAATGTATTTAACAGTTTAAACATTAGGCAAAACAAAAATTTTATTTTATTAAGATATTATTTTCTGAACGGATTTACCTGATATGAAAAAATAAACCCAATCGGAATTGGGTTTATTAAAGAAATTATTTCAGTTCAAAAGTTTAGAACTTAAGCTTTTTGATGATAAAGCCAGTAATAACTTGCATAACATGCTGCCATAAACAATAAACAGCCAATAAAACCAGAGAGCATTTCGGGGTCAGCTGCCATACTCAGACCGGTTGCAGTACAAGTTACAAAACCTAGAGTGGGAACTAAGGGGAACCAAGGTGTACGGAATTTTAGTTCAGAGACGCTATGACCAGACTTCAGCCATTGGCGACGGAAATTAAACTGGCTCCAGCAGATACTCATCCAGACAATCACCATGGTAAAAGCGGCCACGCCCATCAGGTTTTTAAAGATGACATCTGCACCAAATTGTTCAGAGAGCAGACCAGGCAAGCCGCCAATCATGGTGACCCAAACTGCTACATAAGGCACGCCGGATTTGCTGACTTTGGCAAATAGTCGCGGTAACTGGTTTTGTGAAGACAATGCCCACATCATACGTGAAGCTGCATAGAGTCCAGAGTTTGCAGTAGAGAGCAGCGCAGTGATAATTACGAAACGAATGAAATCTTCGGCATAAGGAATACCCATCTGGGTAAACACGGATACAAACGGACTGCTGCTTAAGCCCCCATGACCACCGACCTGTAGACCTGCATCGGTATAAGTCAGTAACGAGCTGATCACAATGATGGTGCCAACAAAGAAAATCATCAGACGCCATACCGCAGCATGAATCGCTTTCGGTACATTTTTCTCAGGATTTTCGGTTTCACCGGCAGCGATCCCGATCATCTCGGTACCGTTAAAGGCAAAATTCACGATCAGCAGGGTAGTGAATAATGGGATCAAACCATTTGGTAGCCAGCCATGTTCAGTCAAATTATTGAACAGTGGCGCAGATTCATAACCTTGAAATGGAATAAAGCCAAAGATACAGCCAAAGCCCAGAATAATAAAAATCAGTACAGTCGCAACTTTAACCAGTGACAGCCAGAATTCTGATTCGGCAAAGGTACGGGTTGAGCTTAAATTGGAGAGCAGTACACCTGCAGCAAAGATCAATGTCCATAACCAGATCGAAGTTTGCGGGAACCATTCCTGCATTAGAATCGCAGCTGCAGTGAATTCGGTACCCAAAGTGGCTGACCAGCCGAGCCAGTACATCCAGGACACCATATAGCCTGTACCCGGCCCAATATAATGGGTTGCAAAGGCACCAAAAGAACCAGACACGGGTAAATGTACGGCCAGTTCACCGAGGCAGAGCATTACCATATAGGCGATCAAGCCACCAATAATATAGGCCAGTATTGCGCCCAAAGGTCCAGCTTGTGAAATCACTTCACCGGAACCCATAAACAGGCCAGTACCAATAGCGCCACCAAGGGAAAGCATGATCAGATGACGTGTGCCCATGGCACGTTTTAACGACGGAGTTTGACCCTCAACAGACGAATGCTGTGAAGGTGGAGAGGGAGATTGCATAGCTCAATTAAAAGGAGAGATTTAAAAAAAGTATTTTAGTTTTAATTATGTGAAATATCACATAAATTGGAATTTCCTCATAAAGTTCTTCTTTTAATTTAAAAAATAAATATTTGCAAAGCCTCTTAAAAACTAGTGATCGGGAGTCTGGTATTGCTCAGTCGGTGTTTTTTCAGCAGGCGTAGTTTCTGCTCGGTTCTCAGCAGTTTTATCATCGCGACTGATCACATAAATATAAAGCGCTGAAGGTGCCAGAATAAGTAAAACAAGCAGGATTTTCTTTAGCATGGGAAAATTGATCAAAACCTAACATCAACTTGATTATAGCCTAAGCAAACGAGAAAGGGCACTAAACTCAGTCAATCGGAATTTATAAAATAGTATTGAAAGCAATAATAAGAAAAAGAGTTTTCTTGAAAAAATGAAAGAAGAGAAGGATAAATAAGATGGCGTCCCTACGGGGATTCGAACCCCGGTTACCGCCGTGAAAGGGCGATGTCCTAGGCCTCTAGACGATAGGGACGTTTAGAAGATGGCGGTATCTTATTGATCCGCCACCAAAGTGTCAAGCAGGTGAGGTGCGAGTTTGTTTAAAATATAGCAAAACAGTTCCGCAGTCTTTTGCGTATCGTATAACGCAGAGTGTGCTTCTTTGCCATCAAACTCAATACCGGCCTGAATACAAGATTTAGCCAGAACCGTTTGACCAAACATCACCGCACTTAAAGTCACGGTATCAAACACAGAAAAACTGTGAAACGGATTCTGGTTTTTGGTTCCGGTACGGGCAATTGCTGCCTGTACAAAGCCCAAATCAAAATGCGCATTGTGACCGACCAAAACGGCATGCGTACAATTTTGCTGACGACGCACTTCATTGACCGATTTAAAAATACGTTTTAACGCGGTTTTTTCATCTTCAGCCATTGCGATCCGCATCGGATTTGACGGGTCAATCCCGATAAATTCCAAAGAGCGGCGATCCAGGTTGGCACCTTCGAAAGGATTGATATGTGCGTGGTAAGCTGCACCGGGCACAAACTGGCCATCTTCATTATAAACAATAGGAATGGCCGCAATTTCTAACAAGGCATCAGTCTGTGCATTAAAGCCTGCTGTTTCAACATCGACAACAACAGGCAAAAATCCACGGAAACGCTGACCAATGACTGGAAGAGTTTCATTTGTCACATTTTTCTCCATTGAATGGTTTTTCCTGCATATAGCGGAACGATTTGTTCACCATCCAAGTAGTCTAGACTTTCAGGAATAACTTGATCTTCTTTGACCAGCGTAATGGTTTTGGTATTACGTGGGAGGCCGTAGAAATCTGCACCAAAGTGGCTGGCAAAACCTTCTAGGCGGTCGATTTTACCTACTTGATCAAAGGCCTGAGCATATAACTCAATTGCAGTCGGAGCACTATAGCATCCTGCGCAGCCACACGCATTTTCTTTGGCATTTTTTGAGTGCGGTGCACTGTCGGTGCCTAAGAAAAATTTAGGATTACCGCTCGTTGCCACTTCAAGCAACGTTTGCTGATGCGTCTGACGTTTTAAAATTGGCAGACAATAGAAGTGCGGCTTGATCCCACCAACCAGCATATCATTACGGTTAAACAGTAAATGCTGTGGGGTAATAGTCGCAGCCACATTACGATCCTGTTCCAGTACGAAATTAGCTGCCTCGCTGGTAGTAATGTGTTCCAGAACCAGTTTCAGTTTCGGGAACTGTTTTAGTAATGGTGCTAAGACTTCATCAAGGAAACGTTTTTCACGGTCAAAAATATCGACATGATTATGCGTCACTTCACCGTGCAGCAATAAAGGCACCTGATGCTCTTCAAGCTGTTCAATGACTGAATATACTTTACGAATGTCGCTTACACCGCTATCCGAGTTGGTGGTTGCGCCAGCAGGGTAAAGTTTAATAGCATTGACATGCTCAGAATCTTTAATCTTTTTGACTTCACTTGGAGAGGTATTATCTGTGAAATACAGCACCATGCGTGGATCAAAATCGCTACCTTCAGGAACATGCGCCATAATACGTTCACGGTAGCTTAATGCTTCTTCCATAGTTTTAACCGGTGGAACAAGGTTCGGCATACAGATGGCGCGGGAAAACTGTTTAGCTAGATCAGGAACGGTGCGTTGCAGAGCGTGACCATCACGCAGGTGGGCATGCCAGTCGTCTGGCTGGAGAAGGGTAATCGTATTCAAGGCGAATTCAATCGGAGAAATAAAACAAATGATAATGCATCTATGCCTAAAATGGTAACGAGAAATATATACAAAATAAGGGATATCTATAAATTAATTTATAAAAGTATGATATTTTAAAATTAATAAAAAAATTACATAAATACTTGGCAATGGAATACAAGTACAATCTAGCAAAATTGCAAGATGAAAAAGAAAAAATAGAAGAATTAATCACACGGCAAAGTCAGCGTGTAGGCTCGGTTTTCCCTCAGAATCTGGAACAGGAGTTCTGGAGCAAAAACCTGGAGCGGGCACGTAAACATGTCGAAAAGTATGTCTGGGCAGGTGTACTGACCTATTTTATTTTTCTGCTGGTCATGATTCCGACCGACTACTGGATTATCGATTCACAATATTTCGTGCAAGATTTTGTGCGCTGCATGCTGGGGCTGATCAATGGTAGTCTCGCTTTACTTGCTTTTTATTTCTTCTCCTGTCTACCTAAAATCAAACGCTTTTTTCCGCAGGCTTCCATGCTGCTAATGTTCTGGATGATAGTCTCGACCTCTTATCTGACCATGTCCATTCAAACAGTAAGCTTGCAACATCAGTCGATGGCGATCATCACTATTATCTACATTCTGGGTTATATTCTGACCGGAGTAAAACCTTTACAGATGTTAATCACGGGGTTGTTTGCTGCACTTTGTACGGTCTGGCTGTTATCCGTGTTATCGATCGAATTTAATGCACTGGTCTTGGGGCGGATTCTGATCGGCAGTAGCCTATTGGGATGTGTGATTAGTTATATGCTTTTTGCCCGTGAGCGCATGATTTTTCTATATACCATGCGGGCTAGAATCAGTGAGAAAATTCAGCGGATTCATACCACAGAATTGTTGCATTTAAGCCAGCATGATGAGCTGACCAAAATCTCTAATCGACGAACTTTCGATGAAACACTGGATATCTTTTTTGAACGTTCTCGCCGTAATCAGCATGCTTTAGCGATTTTATTTATCGATGTGGATCATTTTAAAAACTATAACGATTTTTATGGACATCAAAAAGGGGACGATGTCATTTCCAGTATTGCCTTTACTATTAAAAATGCGATCCGGCATATGGATTTCGTGGCCCGTTATGGTGGTGAAGAGTTTGTGGTACTGCTTCCAGAAACTGATGCTCATGGTGCTTATGCAGTGGCTTCTAATATTTTTAATGCGATTGAGCGTCTGGAAATTCCGCATGAGAAATCTGGTGTGGCTGATCACATCACCATCAGTTTGGGCATCACTGTGTATCGTGGTGAAGACTTTATTGATAAGGATGTCTTATTGGGAATTGCCGATCAGGCGTTGTATCGAGCCAAACAGCTAGGACGGAATCAGATTTATTATCAGTCGATCCGCACCGCAAACCCGAACAGCGTGAATACCTAAATCGAATCCATAAAAAAACCGCTCAGATGAGCGGTTTTTTTTGACGTTAAAACAAACTTATTTGTTTTTGTCTTTTAACTGAGGTACTGCAGAACCTGTACCTACTGCAAGTAAGCCAGAATCTGTATAGATACCCAGTTTTGCACGTGTATCTGTGATGTCCAGATTACGCATAGTCAACTGACCGATACGATCCGCTGGAGAGAACATAGAATCACCTTTCTCCATAGTCAAACGCTCAGCTTCATAAGTGAGGTTAGGAGATTCAGTGTTCATGATGGTGTAGTCATTACCACGACGCAGTTCTAAAGTCACAGTACCAGTGATAGCTTTAGCTACCCAACGCTGTGCAGTTTCACGAAGCATCAATGCTTGAGAATCGAACCAGCGACCTTGGTACAGAAGACGACCCAAACGAAGACCGTTGATACGGTATTGTTCGATGGTATCTTCGTTATGAATACCAGTGACCAGACGTTCATAAGCGATGTGAAGAAGGGCCATACCCGGAGCTTCGTAGATACCACGAGATTTCGCTTCGATGATACGGTTTTCGATCTGATCCGACATACCTAGACCATGACGGCCACCAATACGGTTCGCTTCAAGAATGAACTCAACAGGATCTTCGATACGTTGACCATTGATTGCAACAGGGAAACCTTCTTCAAAAGTAATCGATACTTCTTCAGGTTTGATTTCAACTTCTTCTTTCCAGAATGCAACGCCCATGATTGGATCAACGATTTTGATACCGGCATTCAGGTATTCAAGATCTTTGGCTTCGTGAGTCGCTCCCAACATGTTTGAGTCAGTTGAGTAAGCTTTCTCTTTTGACATTTTGTAGTCAAAGCCATTGTCGATCAGGAACTGTGACATTTCTGCACGGCCGCCTAGCTCGTCAATGAAGGTCTGGTCTAACCAAGGTTTGTAGATTTTCAGGTTAGGGTTAGTCAACAGACCGTAGCGGTAGAAACGCTCGATGTCGTTACCTTTATAAGTAGAACCGTCACCCCAGATGTTCACGTCATCTTCTTTCATTGCAGTTACCAGCATGGTACCTGTTACTGCACGGCCAAGAGGAGTCGTGTTGAAGTATGGAACGCCACCTGTAGAAATGTGGAACGCGCCACATTGAATTGCAGCAATACCTTCTAATGCAAGCTGTAAACGGCAGTCGATCAAACGTGCTTTTACTGCGCCATAAGCCTCAGCTTTTTTTGGAATCGCATCGTAATCGTCTTCGTCTGGCTGACCCAAGTTTGCTGTATAAGCATAAGGTTCAGCGCCTTTTTGTTTCATCCACAAAAGAGCTGCAGAAGTATCTAGACCGCCAGAAAAGGCAATACCAACTTTTTTGCCTACTGGGACATTCTGCAAGATAGTTGCATTATCAGACATTGTTCATCCTAATGATATGAAATAGGCACGCCAGAAGTGGTGGCCTGAAAAAACACATATTGCATCAATTGTATCATTATTTTATTTAGGTTTGCTTTAGAAAAGAAAAACTCGTTTCAAAATCTTGATTCAATAGGCTTAGATAATCATAAAATTACCGTATTTTTGACAAACGCTTAAAAAATAGGAAAATCTGGGAAGATTCAATAACATCATTAAGAAAAAACATCTTTAGGATAGCCCTCATGAGCCCGAATATTCCTCCTTTACCTAATCTGCAACCGGCTGCCAAAAATGAAACCCTGTCGATTGTGCATGGAATCTATGCCGGTTTGCTGGTTTTTAGTACGGTTGCATTTTTATATCTGGAATATCAGCAGTCGACGATTTCCATGCTGAGTCTGGGTATTGTGTTGCTACTTTTAGCTGTGCTGATTGTTTTGAACATTCAGGCCTGTCTCAAGGTCAAACAGGGCAATGGTTCAGGACGCACCTTGTCCAGAATTATGGCGATCCTTATGCTGCTCAGTTTTCCTATTGGTACAGTACTCGGAGTAATTGCGTTATGGAAATCCAGTAAAAATCAATGGCAGCAATAAATCCATCACTCAGGTACGGCATGAATATCACAATTGGTATTTGTGCCTGAGAAAGCGGACCTGATAGTCATAAAAAGCCCCTGAAAATCAGTTAAAGTACATTTATAAGATTTAAGCTTTTAGCCAAATAAGAATCAGGGATATTTTATGACAACGACGCGCTATGCAAATATTTTAAAACCATTACATCTGGGTTTCACCACGATTAAAAACCGTGTGGTGATGGGATCAATGCATACGGGCTTGGAAGATCGTTTTTATAATTATCCTAAACTGGCCGCTTATTTTGGTGAACGTGCCAAAGGTGGTGTGGGTCTCCTGATTACTGGCGGGATTTCACCGAATCGTCAGGGCTGGTTATTGCCTGCTGGCGGAACCATGAATACCTTGGGCGATGTTGCACCGCACCGACTGGTTACGCATGCCGTGCATAAGCATGGGGCCAAGATTCTGTTGCAGATTTTGCATGCCGGACGTTATGGCTATCAGCCTTTTGTGGTATCTGCCAGTCCGATCAAATCGCCAATTTCACCTTTTAAACCACGTCAGATGTCTGAAAACCAGATTCTGGATACGATTCAGGACTATGTTAAAACTGCAAAACTGGCTAAAAAAGCGGGTTATGACGGCGTGGAAATCATGGGCTCTGAAGGGTATTTGATTAACCAATTTTTAAGCCGTCATGTCAATCAGCGTACTGATCGCTGGGGCGGAGAAATTGAAAACCGCATGCGTTTTGCAGTGGAAATTGTTAAAGCGATTCGTGCTGAAATTGGTGAAAGATTTATTATCTGTTTCCGTTTGTCCTTGCTAGATCTGGTGCATGATGGCAATACTATGCAGGAAGTGATTACCGTCGCTAAAGCATTGGAGAAGGCTGGAATAACTTTACTCAATACCGGTATTGGCTGGCATGAAGCGCGTATTCCGACGATTGTCACTTCTGTTCCTCGTGCTGCATTCGTAGATTACACCGCAGAAGTCAAAAAGCATGTTGCTGTTCCAGTCATTGCATCGAATCGGATCAATATGCCAGAAACGGCTGAAGCGATTTTGGCATCGGGACAGGCAGATATGGTGCAAATGGCACGCCCGTTATTAGCAGATGCATTCTGGGTGAATAAAACTGCAACGAATCGTGTTGATGAAATTAATACCTGTATCGCCTGTAATCAGGCCTGCCTGGATCATACCTTTAAAAATAAACGCGCTACCTGTCTGGTGAATCCACGTGCCGGCTATGAAACCGAACTGGTCTATGTCAAAACCAAAAAGCCTAAAGGCATCGCCGTAGTAGGTGGTGGAGTGGCAGGTTTATCCGCAGCCACAGTCGCAGCCAGCCGCGGTCATGATGTGACTTTATTTGAAGCCACTAATGAAGTGGGGGGGCAATTTAATCTGGCCAAAGTGATTCCAGGCAAAGAAGAATTCCACGAAACCATTCGCTATTTCAAAGTGCAGCTGGAAAAAACTGGGGTAGATGTCCGTTTAAATACCCGAGTGAATCGGGAACAACTGGAACGCGAAGGTTTTGATGAAGTCATTGTGGCTACGGGCGTTGTTCCGCGTGAATTGAAAATTACCGGTAGTGATGCACCTCAAGTCCTGTCTTATGCTGAAGTATTGCGCGGCGCACCAGTAGGAGATCGTGTCGCTGTCATTGGTGCCGGAGGAATTGGTTTTGATGTATCAGAATTTTTATTAAAGCCACCGCATCAGCCGCAACCGCAGCCTGTAGATGAATGGAAACGGGAGTGGGGTGTAGATCTGCATGCAAACTATGTAAGTGAAGGCGGACTGCAGCCAGCAGAAGTGGAGCCACCTGTACGTGAAATTTATCTATTACAGCGTAAAACTACTGCTTTAGGAGCAGGCTTAGGTAAAACCACGGGCTGGGTTCATCGTGCCCAATTAAAAAAACATGGCGTGCGCATGTTACGCGGTGTGCACTACAAATCGATTACGGATGAAGGTTTGTGGATTGAAGTGGATGGGCATGATCAATTGCTGCGTGTAGATACGGTCGTCGTTTGTGCTGGTCAGGAGTCAGTCAAAGATGTTATGCCTTCAGAGGATCAAAAGACTTTAGCGAATTACCATATTATTGGTGGAGCAAAGCTGGCTGCTGAGCTGGATGCCAAGCGTGCAATTCGTGAAGGGGCTGAATTGGCAGCAAAATTGTAAGGATTTGATGAAACTATATGCAGTTGATGAGATTCACTGTAATTTTCACTTGTCAGTCACCTAAAAGCTCCGTATTATTGCGCACATGGAAGCGTGGCAGAGCGGTTTAATGCACCGGTCTTGAAAACCGACGAGGGCTTATACCCCTCCGTGAGTTCGAATCTCACCGCTTCCGCCAGATACGAAAAACCCCGATCAATGATCGGGGTTTTTTATTGTCTAAGTTTTATTTATTCAGAAATTGTCTAATTCTTAAGATAGAGTAGATAGATAAAAAACTAAGTAATCTAATTTCCAAAATATTTTCTTATTAAAAAATAAATGAATAAAAACGAATGCATATATAGCTTTAATTTCTAAAATTTAATCTCAAGCAATTAGCTTAAGCCTAAATTAAAAAAGTATGATCCAAATTTTTATCTGACAATAGGATATAAAAATCTAAAGCTTATTTTATTGCCGTTATCAGTTTATTAAATAGAACATTTTTCATTATTAATTCGCTGAATGACTGAAACAGCTGAAAGTCGACTAGGATAGTAGGATAATTTTTTGTTCTTTTCGGCTTTCATTTATGTCGAATCTTAAAGTGCGAGTTAAAAATGGCAACTGAACCTCTGAACCCTAAACGTCCACTTTATATTCCCTACGCAGGTACTGCATTACTTGAACTCCCATTGCTGAATAAAGGCTCAGCTTTCTCTGTAGAAGAACGTATTCATTTTAATTTACATGGACTTTTGCCCCAAGCGATTGAATCGATTGAGGAACAAAGTCAGCGTTCATATCAGCAATATTGTTCATTCAATGATGCGATCAATAAGCATATTTACCTACGTAACATCCAGGACACCAATGAGACGCTTTTCTATCATTTGATCGAAAATCACTTAAGCGAAATGATGCCGATCATCTATACGCCAACGGTAGGAGAAGCATGTCAGCATTTTTCCGAGATTTATCGTCGTCATCGCGGGGTTTTCATTTCCTATCCGGATCGGGATCATATTGAGCACATCCTGCATAACGTAAATCGAAGAAATGTCAAAGTGATTGTGATTACGGATGGAGAGCGCATTCTTGGTTTAGGCGATCAGGGCATTGGCGGAATGGGCATTCCGATTGGAAAGCTGGCTTTATATACGGCCTGCGGAGGCATTAGTCCGGCCTATACCTTGCCAATTACTTTGGATGTAGGCACAAACAATGAGCAGCTGTTGAATGATCCGATTTATATGGGATGGCGTCAGCCTCGTATCACTGGTGATGAATATTATGAATTTGTCGAAATGGTGATACAGGCGATTCAGCAAAGATGGCCAGATGCGCTGATTCAATTTGAAGATTTTGCCCAGCACAATGCCATGCCTTTACTGGAAAAATATCGCGATCGAGTATGTTGCTTCAATGACGATATTCAGGGTACGGCAGCTGTGGCAGTAGGAAGTCTGATTGCAGCTTCCTATGCGTCAAACAAACAATTAAAAGATCAGACCATTGCTTTCTTGGGAGCAGGTTCGGCCGGTTGTGGGATCGCTGAACAGATTGTGGCAAAAATGGTGGCAGAAGGCCTGACTGATGCAGAAGCCCGTAAGCGGGTCTTTATGGTGGACCGCTTCGGCCTTATTACTCAAAACCAGCCAAATCTATTAAATTTCCAGAGAAAACTGGCTCAAGAACCAGAAAATATTGCTGAATGGGGAAATGCCGAAGAGATTATTTCTCTATTGGATGTCATCAAATATGCAAAACCCACAGTACTGATTGGGGTATCTGGACAGCCGGGATTATTTAGTAAAGAAGTAATCACGACCATGGCTGAAAATTGTGAACATCCGATCATCTTTCCTTTATCGAATCCTACTTCTCGCGTAGAAGCTGTTCCAGCCGATATTATTCAATGGACCAATGGGAAAGCTCTGATTGCTACAGGTAGCCCATTTGCACCCGTTAATTATCAGGAACACATTTATACTATTTCTCAATGTAATAACTCTTATATTTTCCCGGGAATTGGACTAGGCGTGATTGCTTCAGGCGCTACACGAGTCACGGATAATATGCTGATGGCATCAAGTAATGCCTTAGCAGAATGCTCTCCAAAACTTCAAGACCCAACCGCCAATTTGTTGCCAGATCTGGATCAGATTCAGCATATTTCCAAGATTATTGCTCTAAGGGTTGCACAAGCTGCGATTGAGGATGGCGTCGCTCCAAAAGTTGGTTCTGAGGTGCTGCAGAAAGCCATAGATGCGAATTTCTGGATACCGGAATACCGGGAATATAAGCGTGTGACCTTTTAATATTATTAGGGAAAGGGCAGTTTAAAATTAAGTAAAGCAGAGCGATGACATTGTTATTTCTCTGCTTCTTTGTTTGCAGGAAACGAAAGTACACTAAAATGTAAAAGTTTAACTCACTGAAGCAATATGGATTTATTTTATCAAGTCGTTGAAATTAAATAAAATATAATGAAAATTCTGTAAATAATAAAATAATATTTATAAAGTAATTAAATATATATATAAGAAAACTTGATTATTTTAAATCTTCCTGTATACTGGCCTTAACTAGAAAAAAGTCTTGTTGCAAAAAATCTTCCTTAAGTATCGTCGTTTTATTCATAATCCTTCGTTTTATCCAGATTTTAAGTTCCATTCTTTATTATTTTCAAAGTTACAACTGGTCATTCAGATGACTAAAAATTATTAAAAATTAGTAGGTTTTATTATGTCAAACTCAAATATTGTTAAAGGTACTGTAAAGTGGTTCAACGAAACTAAAGGTTTCGGTTTTATTCAACAAGAATCTGGTCCAGATGTTTTTGCTCATTTCAGTGAAATTGCTAGTTCAGGTTTTAAAACCTTAATGGAAGGTCAGCAAGTTGAATTCAGCGTAGTTCAAGGTCAAAAAGGCCCAAATGCTGTAAATATTACTGCGCTATAAGTCTGTAGAATAAAAGTTAAAAAGCTTTTTCTAGATTGGAAGAAGTATAAAAATAGGATACAAGTTGTTAAAAATTAATGAATTAATTGCAAAATCTAAAAATGGTACAGAAATTATTGTTTCTTTGATTCCCTTGAATAAAATGCAAAATACACGTCAAGGTTTTAAGGAAATTGAAGTAGGTAAAAGAGTGCTGCTTCAATCAGGAATCGAAGTTGACCTGAATCTAGACGGTCGTACATTTTATACATCTTTAAATCAATTATTTAAATTAAATCATAAAGTTATTTAATATTTAAATTATATATTGGCTAACCAATTTCTAGCCGATCTCTCTTATAATCATTACTAAAGGTTTATTTATGCTTAAGCAAAATATTAATGTGAAAGATCAATTCGGTGTTCAATACGTGATTCAGGCTACTGTTGACCCTGATTTTGTTCATACCCAATCGGATTCTAACGTTAAACATATTACGGTTGAAGGTGAAAATATTCGCCCAAGTTTTGAAATGTTTTTTCAAAGCACCATCAGCGGCAAAATTTTCAAAATTATTTAGTGGTCATATGACATGACCAAAAGTGAATATAAAAAATCCTGGTATCTTGCCAGGATTTTGTCTTTGAAATTATTCACTTCTTAATTAAACCTATTCATCGTCTTATAAATAAACCCTGAATTAATAAGCACATTTTAGTTCACACTTAAATCGACTTAGCCATCATTTCAGTGATCTATATTTTATATCTTCTACTACTTATGCTTTTAGGCATAAAACTATCATGAATCTATAAAAAATCTAATACACATCAAATCAGAAAGCCAATCAGAGTTAAAACCCGTCAAGGTTATTATGAGTTTCGTTGGTATGAACTTAAGTCATATAAATGACTGAGGATATACAGCTGGTTTAAGGTGGTGAGCAAGGGCAGTTCAGTTTTAGTTTTGCTAGGACATTCAGAAGCTAAGTATTTAATCTTTTATTTTTGAATATTTAATACTCTATAGATGATCATAAAGTCAGGAGTTTACTCTATGAATAAATGTATAAAATTACTCGCCAAAAAAAAATTAAGTATTACTTTTCTAGAGAGTGCATCAGCAGGTTACCTGGCTTACCGATTTTCCCAAAATAAATATTCGGGTGATATTTTATATGGCGGACTGGTCTGTTATGACATGGGTGTCAAAGAGAATATTTTAAAAATCAAACCTGAATTTATTAAAAAATATACTCCAGAATCTATGGAAGTCACGCAGGAAATGGTCAGAAAAGCCAAGAAAATGTTTTATTCTGATATTTATATTGCCTGTACAGGACTATTAAAAAGAGGCGGGACAGAAACTAAAGAAAAGCCAGTAGGAACTTTTTTCTATGTGATTTCTTATAAAGATGAGCTCTATAGTTTCCGCTTTCTTTGCAGAGGAAAACCGAGAGAGAAATTAAAAAAACTGGCGAGAAATATTAATCTGAGCTTAATTGAAATCCTTGAAGGCAGTCGAGACAAGAAAAATAAATAGCTATTTATTTAGTTCTCACTGATCGCTAATACACGGATCATGAAAATGTTCTGCTATAAAAAATCCCAGCCGAAGCCGGGATTTTTTTATATTAAATTGGTCAATTAGTAAGGATAGTTAGGGAGAGGGCCGTTTGCTGGAATGGTGAGCCATTGTCCTGTTGCCAGGCGATTTGAACCGCCATCTGGTTGCGCATAGAAATACAAAGGTGCGGTAGGCAGATTAAGCATGGCGACTGAAGCATGTGCGGTTGCAGTTAAAGGCAAGCCATAAAGTGCATAGAAATCTTTAAGATCATAGCCCATGATTTTTGAACTGAGTACATAAATCAGGTCAGGGCGGCTCATGTTTTTCGCATTAAATGCACCTAGTCCCAGTTTATTCTTATCTGCTTGAGAAGCTTTACTTAAATCGATCTGGTTATATAAACGTTGTGCCGTATTCAGTAGGCGTATGAACTCAAATACACCCTGAAGATCAGGTCGCGATTTACCTTGATGTAAACGGGTATAGTTCATGGCCATCTGGATATGGAAGGCCTGCATCGATACATGATAGCCATCTTGCCATAAGCGTTTTTCCATGGCGGCACGTTGTACCTCACCTGACAGACCAAGACTTCGTGTATCCTTGATATTGGCATATAAAGTTGGGTGACGGAAATTGCTGGCATTACTGTCCTGAGCATATAGATGATATTTACGCATCATGCTTAGGCCTGCCAGAATGTTGTTATTACATTCCACTACGCAACCAATAGTTTTCCCGGTTTCAGTGGAAGGGAATACCATGGTTAAGACATCCTGAACAGTATTATGTCCCAGTTCATGCACCCAGCCCCAACCGGTATCAATGCCAGTTGACCCATCTGATGGATTTCCTGAGCACAGGAAGCCACAGGTCGCAATCCAGCCCACAAAATGTTGAACACGGGGCACGATGAACTGTGCCGGTACAATCCCAGCCTAATTCATTACAACGCTGTGCCGTACTGCTATCCAGCGGCATGTTGTTATAACCGTTGGCAATGTGGTTACTGTCAAAGATTACGCCCTTAATCTGATCCACATAGGTACGTGCCGATCGATCACCAATGGCTTTTAAGGCATAGTCATTGGTCTGTTGAATTTCACCACCAACAAATTTAAAAGTGTTCCAGCCGAAGTTTCTACTTTGCAGGATGCTGGTTGCTTCGCTAATATCCGCTTCAGTGATCATTTGAGTAAAATCATAATGCGCATATTTTGCTGCGCCTTTGATTTTTAAGGTCACCACCGAGCCTGCTTTGGCATTGCTGTAATTCAACATCAATGGTCCACCGAACGGGCTAATAAAGTCATTGCTTTGAGTGGCGTCTAATTTTACGGTGAAACTATTGGGACGGCGAGGACGTTTATAGCCGCCATCATCAAAGGGATTGCCCCAGGCACGTAAATAGCTGGTCTGGACTGAAAGCTGCGCACCCTGAGCATCAACAATCTCAATACTGACAGGTTTGCCCGGAATGCTGGCACGACCAATTGTGGTAATTCCACTGCCTTGTGGAATGGTCACGGTAATGGTTTCGGCTTGAGCACTGACAGCCATGTTTTGTGCAGAGGCTGGCATATAATCGCCGGCACCATTTGGATTCACCAATGTGGTTTTGCGTTTATAGTCCGTCCAGGAGTCGCTGGCATAGGTACGCATAAAAGTCAGAGCATCGCCATTTTTCGACAGTCCGCTGTAATTCACGCCTGGACGCCAGAGATCTGCCAATAACACCAAAGCTTTTAGAATCTGATTATTATTTTTTGCGCTAAATGCAGTAATGCCTTGTGCATTTAAATTTTGTAGATTGGTAGAAGCTTTATTGATGGTTTGAATCAACGGATTATTGGCATTTAAATCACCTAGACGTGCCGCACTTGGTGACTTGAAATATTCCAACATTTGGATCGTACTATCAATGTCATTCACTTTATTCCATTGATCTGTGATGGAACGTCCTGAAGACATGAGTAAAGTATCTTGGCCACGCCAGTAATTATTATTGGTTTCAATCTTCAATGCCGAAAAGATTTTTTCCATCGGTGTAGTGACGTTATAACCCATTGCCTGGAAATATATTAGCTTACCTGCCTCCAGATATTCCTGAATCAAGCTGGATTCAAAATTATTGGCGCCAATATTACTGCCTAAAATCATCAGGTCAGCATCTTTCCAGCAGGTATTGGTTTGATCCAGTACATTACATTGTAGAAAGGTAACTTTAACCCCTAAATGCTGGGCAAAATAATTCTCTATCATGCTCAGGTTGGTTTGTGCCAGACCATTTACGGTAAGTTTTAGTTCTTGTTTAGGCTGTGCTTGTGTTTTCCCAGTTAATAGCCAGCGAAAACCATTGTTGAGCACGGGTGCAAAATCTACCATGTCAGGATTATTCGCTGAGATCCCCCCAAGCATATTCTGGCCAAAAGCCAGCGCACGGCCTTTACCGATTTGTGATGCGACTCCCAAACCACAGCCTTTATTCGCCTGCTGACTTAAATTCCAGCCGCAGGCTTGATCTGAAACTGCGATTGGTAAAGCTGCGCTTAAATCATAAGGATAAAGATTAATCGAAGCAGTTGGCGTAAATTGCAGTTGAGGTTGCAAAACTTTGCCATTCGAACTGGTATAGAGTGAGGTAATTAAACCCTTTTGTCATGTTTGTTGTTGCTTGGCGAGCTGCAGGGCCCAGTCTAGCAATGTAGCGGAATCTTGCTGAATCAAAGGTCGGGCATCACCTGTGCTCAATGCCTTATTAATCCGGGTGGTTGTTGGCATTTGTGGATTTAAAGGTGGTGTACTGCCATCAGGTGTTTCTACAGGTGAGGGGGATGATTCCTCGTTATCAGATGGATTAGTTGTTGATGGTGGATTAACAGCAGAATCTGGTGTTTCTGCAGGAGAAGATGTTCCGCTACTGCCACCTCCACCACAGGCAATCAGACTCATCGATAGCGATAAGGCTAGTAAGGTTGTTCTCAACCTCAAATAATTTCTTTCCACAATTTTCCCCAAGGTATAACCAAAAAGACGACATTATTTTTAAAGTTGTCGTAAATATCAGATGAGAATTATAGAAGTAAGTGTCGATAAAATAGAACTAATATTTAATTTAAGTATATATTTTTCAATGGTAAATAATTATTAAAAATAATTTTAAATGTGATGTGGGTTGATTTAATTTTTATTTGTTTTAATTAGGCCGCAGTTTAAAAATAGCCTCAATCCCAGCTGAAATTTCATGTTCTATCAGTTTTGACTTCGAACTTGAGCAGGGCTAGCGCGATTCTTTCTACATGTTGATAAGCAGGTTGCTCTAACTCCTCACCGAAAATATCCGGATCAATTTCCTCATAACACCAGTCAATATTTTGATGCTGTTTCATCAAAGCTTCCAGATGCTGTAAGAAGCGATTGCCATCCTGACAAATAGTGACGCCAGTATATAAAAATAGACGTCCATCTGGACTGAGTCGCTGTAAACCCTGTTTGATAATCTTAAAAGACAATTCATTGCCATTCAGTTCATTGCCTCCATGACGGTATTGTCGTTGATCTGGATCAATTAAATAAGGAGGATTGGCAAAAATCAGGTCAAACTGGCCTTCAAGACCAGAAAATAAATTACTCTGCACAGGATGAATCGTATCAAAACCTGAAAAGTCGATATTAATTTGGCTATAGAGAAGGGCTTTCGGATTCAGATCTGCGACAAAGATTTCCTCATGATCTGGAAAATGTTTAGCTATATGAATTGCAGCAGCAGAAGTGCCACAGCATATTTCAGCCGCCCGTTTAAAAGAATTGGCCTGGCAAGATAAATACTGCTTTAAATGATAGGCAAAACGGTAAGTATCAGGACCAAAAAAAACAGCGTCCTGTTGGGTGGTGGGAAAGGCTGAGTGAATAAATAATTCGTCTTCGAGTGAAGCGACTCTGATCAGACTTTTATATGTATTATCCTGAACTTCCAAAAGCTGATGCTCTAATAATAATGAAAAAAGAACAGGATCAAGATCGGTAATTGTAAATTCCAGATTCCAGCCAAAGATATCCTGTAGGGTTTTATATTTATTTTTTTCGCTTCTTTTACGATCCAGAATCCGTTGATGGGAAAGTGGGGTAATGGCCGTAAACTGATATTGCTGCTGTTTTAAAAAGTCTAATAAAAAGTGCAGAGCTTGTTGCTGGCTGCTTTGGATTTCTAAAATCTGGTTCATTAGATGTGCTCTTCGGTTTATTTAGAATAAATGAAAAGGTGCATACACCTGTTTAATCTATACAAGATAATGACCAGAACAGCCATTCGCTATATTGATTCAATCAAAATGGATCAGCTCAATCTTCGCTCAAAATTTACTGTTGTTCGGTAAAAAACTGATGTGAATTGGTTTAATTTGTATAGTGGTATATTGAAGCCCAAATCCTTATAAAGAATGAATCACTTTTATTTTTATATGTTTTCTATAAAAATGCCGACTGATCAAAATGATGAGTCGGCATAGACTGAATATAAATAGAAGTTTTAATGGGTAGCTTCTGGTAAATCAAACCAGATCACCTGAGCATCTTCAATTGCTTTAATTTCTGCGTCATCAATAAAGGCAATCGCACCACCAGCTTCAACTGTATATTCCGAAATTTGTACTGAACCAGAAATCACATGTACATAATTGATATGCTGGGTTGCCTTAATATCTAGACTTTGACCTTGCTGGATCACTGCGGTTTTGACTTCTGCATTTTGACGAATGTGCATGGGTGCATTGTCATTTGGTCCACAAATTAAATGCCATTGATTTGGTTGTTCTTTTGCGTCCAGACGAATTTGCTGATAATTTGGCTGAGCATCATGTTCATTCGGAATGATCCAGATTTGCAGGAGATGCACCTGTTCATCGCCCTGGTTCATTTCACTATGACGTACACCGGTTCCAGCACTCATCAGTTGCCATTCACCTGCTGCAATACCGCCATGATTGCCCATACTGTCCTGATGAGTAATCGTGCCTTTCAATACACAGGTCAGGATTTCCATATTGTCATGCGGATGGGTACCAAAGCCCTGATGTGCATCAATCAGATCATCATTAATAACGCGTAATGCACTCACGCCCATATGGTTCGGATTGTACCAGTTGCCAAATGAGAAGCTGTGTTTAGACTCCAGCCAGCCCATTTTTACATGACCACGATTTTCACTTGGATGTAGAAAAGCTTTCATGAATTTATCTCACTTTAATTTTTAACTTGAGATCATCATAACGTTGTTTTAATTCTTAAAAAATTATAAACAGGCGACAGATCATTGCATTTTTGCAACGATATAAGAGAAAGCAGGTATAAAAAAGCCCACTCGTAAGCGGGCTTAGGTATTTAAATAAAGATTATTCAAGGAAACGGACAGTTACGCCTGATTTCACTTTACGGCCTAAATCATTCGCATCCCAGTTAGTCAGACGGATACAACCATGTGACGCAGTTTTAGAGATTGCAGATGGATTTGGCGTACCATGAATACCAAATGATTTTTTGCTTAAACCGATCCAGATATTACCTACAGGACCGTTTGGACCAGGTGGTAAAGAAAGTGGTTTCTTGTTGTTGCCTTGAACAAAGTTAGATGGTGAGTAGCTATACCATGGGTTTTTCGCTACGCCAGTCACTTTATAAGTTCCTGTTGGCGATGGAGTACTCGAACTGCCAATCGTTGCAGGGAAAGAAGCGATCATCTGGTTACGGCTATTGAACAGATAAAGCTGCTTAGCACCTTTATGCGCCACAATTAAATGAATATCTTCAGGCACTTCATTGCGGATATTGGCAACAATCAGCTTTTCCCCAGCTTTCTTAAAGGTAGCTTTTGGATTTAACTTTTTCAAAAAGTCTTCATCCATATGGAATTTTTCACCCAGCATTTCAGTTACGCGAGTGTAATACAGACCTTTCATTTTTGCCTGTAAGGCATAGTCAGAAGGAATAGACTCGGCATAAGGACCTTTCAGGTCTTCTTCAGTGATGGTGTATTCAACAAAAGCAGGCTTAGAACCCTGTTTAGCCAATAGGGCATCCCAAGTTTCCTGAGTCAACGTACCTGTTGGTTTAATGCCATTCATTTGCTGGAAAGATGCGATCGCTTTCAAGGTATTTTTACCGCTAGTACCGTCAATCGCACCTGGAGAAGCATGGGCATTATTCAACATGACATGCGCACGTGCATATACCGGAAATTGGCCTTTACCAATATCTTCATACCAGCTTGCATTATTAAGGCCGTCTAAAGTCCAAGATGCTTTCGCAGCAGCAGAATTTGTCGGTGCTTTAGTCGTGGTTAGAGCAGCACCGATATTGGCAGTCTGGTCTTCAGTATCTTGTAATACATCTAATGCTTCAGAAGCTTTCTTCAGATCTTGTTGTTCTTGAGCACTAATTCGAGTTTCTGCTTGTGCTGCCGAAGCTTCAGTCGCTAAAGGATCAATCGGATCCTGAACCGCAACATCAGTGACAACTTGGGGGTTTAATGGTTGTTCAGCATTAGACGCAGCGAAAACAGTACCTGCGAAAATGCAACCTAGACTCACAGCGAGCATTGTGCGAACGAACATGTAACTCAACCTTAAAAATATTTCGTTAACTATGTGAAAAAACACTATAAGTATTACAGAAAAAATGTGGAGATGCAGTAGTTCTTTTGTGTAGTTCCTCACATTTGATCACTTAACATGATCGGTTTTTAAAGTCATGAGAAGTTATTCAAAATGCAGCCATTTTGTTATGATGTGGGCAATATCAAAGATAGATAGGAAAGTGAATGACGACCTTAAAAAATGATCGTTTTCTGCGCGCATTGTTACGTGAACCTGTAGATACTACCCCTGTATGGATGATGCGTCAGGCAGGCCGTTATTTACCAGAATATCGAGAAACACGTGCCAAAGCAGGGGATTTCCTTTCTCTTTGCAAAAATACTGAATTTGCCTGTGAAGTGACTTTGCAGCCTTTACGCCGTTATGAGCTGGATGCGGCCATTTTATTTTCGGACATTCTGACTGTACCAGATGCTTTAGGTCTGGGTCTGTATTTTGAAGCAGGTGAAGGTCCGAAATTCCACAAAACTGTGCGGACTGAACAGGATGTGGCTAATTTACCCAAATTCAATGCCAAGTCTGACCTTGATTATGTAATGAATGCAGTATCGACCATTCGTTCCGCTTTGGGTGGGCAAGTACCATTGATCGGCTTCTCTGGCAGTCCGTGGACCTTGGCGACATATATGGTTGAAGGGGGTTCGAGCAAAGACTTCCGCTTCACTAAAAACATGATGTATGCACAGCCAGAGGTTCTGCATGCTTTATTAGAACGTTTAGCAGATGCTGTGACTGAATATCTGAATGCCCAGATTGATGCCGGTGCTCAGGCAGTACAGATCTTTGATAGCTGGGGCGGGGCACTTGCTCATCGTGAATATATTGAATTTTCACTCAATTATATGCAGAAAATTGTGGCAGGTTTGCAACGTGAAAAAGATGGCCGCAAGATTCCAGTGATTCTGTTTACCAAAGGTGGCGGTCAATGGCTGGAGCCTATGGTTGCGACCGGTGCAGATGCTTTTGGTCTGGACTGGACTACACCGCTCAATGTTGCGCGTCAGACTGTTGCAGGCCGTGCCGCACTACAAGGCAACCTGGATCCGGCAACTTTATATGGCACTCCAGACGCGATTGCTAAAGCAACCAAGTTGATGCTGGATGATGCCTATGCCAACGGTGAAAAAACCGGTTATGTAGCCAACTTAGGTCATGGCATTACCCAGTGGGTGGATCCAGCCAATCCTAAAGTATTTATTGATACCGTACATGAGTACAGCGCTAAATATCTTTAGGATGTAAACCTTGATCGACTTTTTTAAATCAGGGTTTGAATTTATCTATAAGGCAGCTTCGGCTGCCTTATTTGGGATTCTGCTCCTGCTTGCTTTTGCACAAACCGCATCAATGGGTAGTGAACTATTTTACGGTTTCTACCGCTATGACTATCTATTATTTTTCGCTTTACTGATTCAGGTGGTATTACTCTATACCAAACTGGAATCCTGGGCCGAAGCCAAAGTAATTGCCTTGTTCCATATCATGGCGATGGTCATGGAAATTTTCCTGACCCATCCGGCGATTGCATCCTGGCAATATCCACAACCTGCGATTTTTAAAATACTGACGGTGCCTTTATTTGCCGGCTTTATGTATTCGGCTGTCGGCAGTTTTTTTGCACGTTCCTTACGCTTATACCAAGTTTCATTTGAAAAATTGCCGCGCTTTAGCCATATGCTGGCTTTGGCAGTACTGTCCTACATCAACTTTATGAGTAAATTCTTCATTCCCGACTATCGTTTGCTGTTATTTGTCTGGAGTGTAGTGATGTTCTGGAAAACCAGAATTCGATTTCAGTTGAATCAGCATGCTTTTCAGCTGCCGATGTTACCTGTCCTGTTGATTTTGGCTTTCATTATCTGGGTGGCTGAGAACATCAGTACCTTTTATCAGATCTGGCTATATCCAAGCCAGGTAGAAAAATGGCACATGGTCGGTTGGGGTAAGCTCGGTTCCTGGTATTTACTTTTATTGCTCAGTCTGGTGCTGGTATTAAAGATTCTAGGACAGCGTAATTCTCAAGGTAACTGGAGTCTAAAAACCCGGTAAAACTATTCTGTTTATCTTTATGTAAATCAGACAGTTTTTTCATTGCGCCAAATTAGACTTCCCGCTACTCTCCTGAATGTGTAATGAAGATTACATCATTAGCGTAATAACAAAAGATGCATGAGAATAACCGGAGAATAAGTATGTTAAAAAAGATTATGCTCGCTGTGGTATTGGCAACGGGTTCTGGTATGGCGATGGCGGATAGAGATGTAGGTTGTGGTATTGGTAGCCAGGTATGGGCAGGCCAGTCAGGCATTATTCCTAAGCTGCTTGCAGGTACAACAAACGTCCTGTTTACTAACCAGTGGCTGGGTATTACTTTCGGTACTTTAGGATGTAGCCAGGGCGGTACAGTAACGGCTCAAGTCGTGACTTTTACCAATGAAAATGCTGAGGCATTGGCACGTGATATGGCCGTAGGTGAAGGTGAAAGCCTGAATGTACTGGCTGAACTGCTAAATATCAAGGCAGAAGACAAAGCACGTTTCTTCACTGTATCTAAGCAGAATTTCTCTGAAATCTATTCAGAAGAAAACCAGAATACTTTACAAGTGTTAAGTACTCTACAAACAGTCATGGCTAAAGATGAAGTATTAAAAGCTTATATCTAAGTATCGCTGTAAAAACCCTGCTGTCCTGGCAGGGTTTTCTTATAAATAAAAACTGAAAAGAACCGTTGACTGAATGAAATATGCTTTTTTGCTCCCAGCCTTGCTGTGGAGTCCCCTAAGTTTTGCATCCGAAATTTCTCCAGATATTCAAGCTTATCTAGAACAAGCCACACAAAAAAAATTGCACCAGACCGCGACCTGGAAGCGTTTGATGTATGCCAATGCTGAAGGAAAAAGTGAAGTCAGCTATCCTGGTTATTTTCTGGCAAAGCAGGGCAAGACAGATCTGCAACTTGAATTGGAGCAAAATATACAAGCATTGTTTGAGCCCGCAGAACCCAATCAGTCTGTACGATGTAAATTCCCGGCACGTAGTCAGTGGTTAATGCAACAGCTGAATATTTCTGAACAGCAATTGCCTGAAGCGAGTTGCCCGGATTTTGAGCGCTGGATGAATGAAGTCAAGCCTTATCAGGCGACCCTGATTTATGCCACCGATTATATGGGCAATCCCAGCTCCATGTTTGGTCATACTTTGCTGCGTCTGGATCCCAAAGACCAGCAGCAACTGAATCTGGTTTCTTATGCGGTCAATTATGCTGCCACAGTTGACAGTAATGATAATTGGTCCTTTGCCTGGAAAGGGCTGACCGGACAATATCCGGGGGAATATTCCTTGATGCCGTATTACCGCAAAGTCAAGGAATATGGTGACTTTGAAAGCCGCGATTTATGGGAATATGAACTTAATTTAACACCTGAAGAAACCGGTTTTCTGGTGAAGCATCTCTGGGAAATGCAGCAGGTAAGTTTCCCTTATTATTTCATTAATGATAACTGTGCCTATCGTCTATTAGGGCTTTTTGATCTGGTGCGTCCTGAACTGAACTTGCAGCAGCAATTCGATACCGCCGCGATTCCGGTCGAAACTTTAAAAGTTGTGGAACAGCAGGGACTGATCAGGAAGAAAATTTATCGTCCGGCGCTGGAAACTCAATTGCTGGCTCAAGCCCGGCAACATGGCAAATCCTTGGCAAAAACTGCGCATCAGGTGGCTTATGCAGAAACCTCTGAAATGGAAGCCATGCTGCAACATTATCCGGCTGAAGACCAAGCCAAGATTCTGGAAATGGCCTATGACCATTTATATCTGGATTTCCTTCGCCAGGAAGTAGATGAATCTTTTGCCCAGCCGCGCTTTCGCAAATTATTGGGCCTAAGAAGTCAGTTGGCGATAGACAAACAGCGTCAGCAGCCAGAGCGTCCAAAAATAGATCCGGTTCAAAGCCATCATGCCCGAAATATCGTTCTTGAAACTGGGCAAGTACAGGGTGAGACTTTTGTGCAGTTGGGTCATCGTCAGGCTTATCACGACCTCATGGATCCGCAAGGTGGGCTGCGTACTGGAACCCAATTATTATTCCTGGATGGTGCATTGCAATACCGTGATGACCGCGTGAAGCTGGAGCACCTGGATCTACTTACAGTGAATTCCTATAATCCGATCAATGCATTTAAAGCGCCGTTATCTTGGGGCTTTAATTTAGGCTGGAAACAGGAAGCACTGGATCAGTATGGCCATTTTAGTACCGAGCAACAGCATGGTGTAGCCAATTTCCAGGTTCAGGGTGGCTATAGCTGGGCAAATGAAGCACGTGAACATCTCTGCTATGTGCAGCTACAAAATCATGTGCAGGCTGGAAAAGCACTAGACAAAGGATGGCGTGTCGGTATGGGGCCAACGGTGGGTTGCCAGAATATCTGGACAGATCAGATCAATAGTCTGGTACAGGTGGAACTGCCGTATTGGGAAGACTCCCATCAGTGGCAACTGAAATTGAAAAGCCAGTTACAATATGCATGGAATACACAAAATGCCATTCGGGCGGGCTGGGAATATCAGCAACAGGAATCGAAAGACTGGGAAAAATGGAGTCTGGGCTTAGTCCATTATTTTTAATTTGGCTAACATAACATCGAATATTGAGTAAATTAATTTTATAGATCAAATGACTTGTATTTGAATGTTTAAAATAAATTTATGTTCGGAGACTTCTACCGATATTATCAAAGATTGTATTCAATAATTGGGTTAAAATGCCTGAATATTGTTGTATTTGTCACATAATATCACTGCGAATCGCAAAGTATCGGGAAAAGTTATATGAATAATGAGTGTATGGCTATGCTGGCGGAGCAGTGGAAGCAAATCTGTCAAAATTATTCATCAGATGATTTGCTACACGCATTTCAGTTTATTCAAGACCACTCTTTGGTACTGGTAGAAGAATTCTATAAAAATATGCTTCTGGAAGAAGAAGCATCTCAGTATTTTACTGATGAGCTGATTCAGCAGCGTTTACGCGATACTTTACATCAATGGCTTTCAGAAAGTTTTAGTGTAGCGCTGAATAAGCGTTATGCAGAGGCTGTGCAAAAACAGAATATCGTTGGACATGTGCATGCACGCGTCGGGATTCCATCCTGGCTGATTATGCGCGGTGTACGAGAAATTCAGCGCAAAATGTTTGAATTGCTGAGTTTAAATCCGCAGCCGAACATGCTTACTACCTGTAGTTATATTGTACAAATCATGGGATTTGCCACAGAAATTATGTGTCGTTCCTATGAGGCGAAATCCGTCCAGAATCAGGAAATGAAGCACAGTTACCGGGTATTTTCTGCAATGCAAGATGTCGCGGTACAAAAAGATAAACAGCGCAGTTCATTGCTGGATTGGGAAAATGAGCTGATGTTCAAGGTCTTTTCTGGAACTACAGGCATTAGACATCAAATGCTGTCCAAGTCAGAATTTGGCTTATGGTTTATTCATAAGGCGTCTTATGCCTTTACCGGTTCTGATCAGGTCGATTTAATTATCGAGCGAATTTATCAGATCGATACGCTGAATCAGGCAGTGCTGGAATGTACTGAAAAAGATCAGATGCTGAATCTGATTCAAAGTATTCGTGACTTAAACCGTGAAATACAGCACTTGGTCGATCAATTATTCCAGGTTGCAGATTACATCGAATCTGGAAATGACTCTCTAACCCAGTTATTGAATCGCCGTTATTTAAATACCATTATTTCACGTGAAATCAATTTCTCTCGTGATAACCAGACACCATTATCCTTGCTAGCGATTGATGCCGACTTCTTCAAAGCCATTAATGATAAATATGGTCATGCAGCCGGCGATCTGGCCTTAAAATTTATTGCTGATGCCCTACAGAAATACATTCAGGGCAGTGACTATGCGTTCCGTGTCGGTGGTGAGGAATTCCTGCTGCTGCTGGTGGATTCCGATGAAAGACGCGCGCTAAATATTGCTGAAAATATCCGTACATATGTAGAGCATGGCCTGATCAGTACGGCTCAAGGACAGCAATTTAGACTCACAGTTAGTATCGGCTGCGCGTTATTTGATGGTCATCCGGATTACCAAAGATTCCTGGATGCCGCAGATGCTGCACTGTATATGGCTAAAAATACAGGGCGTAACCGGGTCTATCTGGCGCAACCTTCTCAAATTCAGGGCGCACAAAAAGCGTCTGTCTAATTTAAAATTTGCTGCTGAATCGCAGCCTGAAATTGCTGTTTTTGCCGTACATATTCGGGATGGACTTTGGCTTTATCCCATTTTTGTTTAAATATTTTCGCTGCAGCAGCTTTAACCGGATCTTCAGAACTGCGCGGCAATTCCTCACGCCCATGCGCACCACTTAAACCCTTTTTATCATCTGGAACCGGACCATCGTATTTTTTGCCGCCTTTATGATTGGCATAACGTCGGGCGCGGGTATAACCCATTTGTAAAAACTTGCGTGCCATATCGGCCCCGACGAAATCTTCCTGTTTTAAATATTCTAGAAACAGGGCATAAATTTTTTCACTACTGGCTTGGGCTTTTTCCGCATCTGCAAAACGCCAGTGGGGCAGAATTTCCGACTTATAAGGTTCTACTAAAAGCACGCCTTGCTCACCGCGTCCAATCCGGTATAAGTCTGGACGTTTACGGAAATCAATTTTTTTAAAATCTAGACTATAGTCAAAACTATTTGAATGAACACGTGAAGGGCGTTTAGGCGGATCAGGCTGTTTTCTACTCATGGCTGTTTCCAGAATTTATACACTTGGATCATGCAGCCTTCTAAACAAAAGATCTGTATTTAAACATGGCAGGAAATGTAGTCAGGAAATTAATTATGCAGCATCAATTTGTTTATTTTTAAAACTAGGGAAGTTAAGTTAATGAGACAACTTTTTGAAAAGAATGTAGGGATAAAATTTTAAGAAATTGAATGAATACGTAGAAAAGTTAAGGAATTGATTGCAAAATTCCTTAACTGATGAAGATATTGAATTCGTACTTATCTTTTAACTTTCTACCACGACATAATATTTTTTAACGGCTTCAACCACTTCAAAAGTGCCAATAAAACCGGGTGGAATAATGCCGGCTTCACCTGCTTTGATTTCAACAAAGGATTGTCTTTGAGCATCATGTAAACGGACGATCCCTTCGATTACCTGAAAGAATTCCTGTTTATTCTCGGCAAATACGATATTCCACGCACCCACTTCACATTGCCAGATTCCGCAATCCATATTGGGATGTTGATAGGCACTCTGAGTCAGGCGTTTAGGATTGCCTTTAACCAGCCGGTCTGGCCGTGGATAATCGATACTTTCTTCAGCCTGGCCTAAACCTTGACCCGCAATCCAAATAGATGACATTTTCGTAACCTCACCGTGTAAAAAAGCCCCAATATCAATTGAGGCTTTCATGTATGAATCTATATTAATAACTTTCTGGTACAGCGCCTAAAAACTCACGGCGGACTTCTTTATCGGTTTTAAAGTCACCGATAAATGACACCGTACGCGTCGTCGATTCCTGTTTGCCAACACCACGCATCATCATACACATATGTGCTGAATCAATCATCACAGCCACACCACGTGCATTGGTGACTTCAGCAACCGCTTCTGCGATTTGCTGGGTCAGATTTTCCTGAATCTGCAAACGACGGGCAAACATTTCAGTAATTCGGGCAAATTTAGACAGCCCCAATACCTTGCCTTCAGGTAAATAGGCAATATGTACACGGCCATAAAATGGCAATAAATGGTGTTCGCAGAGTGAATAAAATTCGATATTTTTCACTAAAACCATTTCACGGTTATCTGATGGAAAAACCGCACTATTGGTCACTTCTTCCAGAGTCTGGCTATAACCTGAGGTTAAATACGAAAACGCTTTCGCAGCACGCACGGGCGTATCTTTGAGACCAGGGCGATTGAGATCTTCACCAACGGCAGTAAGAATGTTTGCGTAAGATTGCTGCATAGTCATATGACGTATTCACTTAAACTGAGAATGAACAAGGACGGCATTGTAGCAGAAATCTTTTACAATGCCTTATTTTGGGGGTAAATCCGCTTACTGTTTAAACTTTGGATTTTTTTCTGCACGTTTTAGCAAAACTAAAACTGCGCCAGTGCCACCCTGTTTTTCAGGCGCACTGACAAAGGCCAGAACATCACGGTGCTGACGTAACCAGCCGTTGACATAAGTTTTTAAAATCGCTTCCGGCCCTTTGCCATGTACGATCTTGATCACGTTCTGGTTTTCATCTTTGGCGATCTGGATAATCTGAAGCACAGCCTGACGTGCCTCTTCGACCGTACAACCATGCAGGTCGACAGCTTCGAACCAGCGCAGATTGCCTGCTTTTAAATCTTCAAAAACCTTATGCTGCAAGGTCGCAATGCGGTAGCTTAAGCTCGCCTGACTGCCAACCGGATTGAGCATGGCTTGAGTATCAGACAGGACGGTTTCATCGGTATGCATGGGGCCTTCGGCAGCAGCACGCTTGGCCAAAGTTTGCGCATCGACTTTTTTCTTGGGAGATTTTTCTATTTTCGCAATATTGCCGGCATCAATTTTTTGTACGCCTTGCATCTGCTTGCGAAATAGATCGAGGTCTTCCTCCTGTTCCTGCTCCGCTGTTTTCACGACAGGGGCAACAGGTTCAGCCTTAGGCTGAGGATGACTAATTTGCTTTTTAAGATCTTTGAGTAAATTGTACTGATCTTTAGAAAGCGAAGAATCGTGTTTGCTCATAATCTGGAAACGGGGGAGATACTGAATTTGGTAAATTATAGTCTTAAATGACTGAAAGGAGAAATGAATTGCACTAAATACAACATATCCCAAACCCAGCATTAATTTCTCAATAGTTTTCTAAGATTGTATAGCTTGATGAACTTTAAATAGAAAATAATTCATGAATATTCTCCTTTTATCATCTTAACAGTTGCCTCGATGGAACATCTCTCTTTAAATATAAATCAATCAAACCTGGAAAATAAAAAAATGAGTTATTCAGGCAGTTGTTTGTGTGGCGATGTCCAGTTCAAAGTAAATACGAATATTCAGGCCATGTATCATTGTCACTGCAGTTTATGTCGTAAACAGAGTGGTACGGCCGCGAATGCAGCAACTTTAGTTCATCAGCAATATTTTGAATGGACCTCAGAACAGACTTCAATTTCCTGCTATCAAAAAGAGACCGGATTTCGTTCTCATTTTTGTCAACACTGTGGCTCGCCTGTACCGAATCAGGTAGGTACAATTGCATTGATCTGGATTCCTTTAGGGCTTCTGGATCAAGCACCCAAAATTCAGCACAGACTGAGTTTTTGTCTGAACTCGAAGGTGGATTGGGCAGATGAAATCAAGGCGGATAAGTCCTATTCTGAACTGCCAGAATTTGAAAAATTAATCTCTTATTTTGATCATTCAACTCAGTATTAAATGAATTTGGTTAATAGAAATAAAAAAAGCCCCATGCTGAGATGGGGCTTTTTTTATACTTAATATTTTAAACCGATTCAGGCTCACCGAATAAATCACGGAAAGCATGATCTGGACGTGGCTGTTTCATGAAACTTTCACCGACCAGGAAGGCATGAATATCATGTTCCTGCATCATCGAAACATCAGCAGGGGTCGCAATACCGCTTTCAGTGACCAGCAGGCGTGAAGGATCCAGTAATTTTTTCAGACGTAGTGATGTATTCAGGTCGACATCAAAAGTTTTTAAATTACGGTTGTTCACACCCAGCAGACAACGATCAGAAAGTTTTAAAGCACGTCCTAATTCTTCTTCATCATGCACTTCAACCAGTACATCCAGATTATGCTCAAATGCGGTTTTAGACATTTCCTCTAACTGCTGATCAGACAGACAGGCCACGATCAGCAAGATACAGTCTGCATGTAGTGCACGCGCTTCAATCACGCCATAAGGATCGATCAGGAAGTCTTTACGCAACGCAGGCAAGTCACAGTGCGAACGGGCGATCTGAATATTTTCATCAGCACCCTGAAAAAAATCCACATCAGTCAGTACAGATAAACAGGCAGCGCCGGCATCCTGATATTGCGCCGCAATTTCTGCAGGATTGAAGTTTTCACGAATCACGCCTTTGGACGGAGAAGCCTTTTTAATTTCAGCGATTACACCCGGACGTTTAGACATTAAAGATTGAGCAAAACCACGTACAGGTGTCGCGCCTTGAGCTAACTCTTCTATATCCTTATAGCTTTTCTGCTTCAAACGAAGAGCGAACTCTTCTTTCTTACGATCAACAATTTTACCCAAAATTGTATTTGCAATATCAACCATGATTCAAATTCCTGACCGTATTAAGCTTCATATTGTTTGATGGTTTTGGTGAATTCAGACAGCACGCTCATTTTTTCCAGTGCCTGGCCACCATAAATAATATCGTGTGCCAATGCCACACCTTGCTTATAGCTTGAAGTCAGGCCTGATACATAAATACCAGCACCGGCATTTAGGGCAATCATATTGGCAGCCTTATGACCGATCTCAGATTTCTTCTTGCCTAAGGCATCTTTAATCAGAGCCAGACTTTCTGCTGAACTTTCAATAATTAAGCCAGTTAAGGTTTGCGATTCAATGTCGACCTGTTCAGGAATGATTTCCCATTCAGTGATTTCACCGTTTTTCAGCTCAGCCACATGCGTCGAAGAAGCCAGACTGATTTCATCTAAGCCATCACGTGAATGTACGACCATGACATGTTCAGCACCGAGCTGTTTCATGACTTCTGCAATTGGGCGGCAAAGTTCATTGGAAAATACCCCGATGACCAAACGTTTTACGCCGGCCGGATTCGTAAGCGGGCCGAGCAGGTTGAAAATACTGCGAATACCCAGTTCTTTACGTGGACCAATCGCATATTTCATGGCTTTGTGATGATTCGGTGCGAACAGGAAGCCCACACCAATATCACGGATACAGCGTTCGGTTTGCTGCATATTCAAATCAAGATTAATGCCTGCCTGTTCCAGTAAATCTGAAGAGCCTGATTTGGTAGAAACACCACGGTTACCATGTTTGGCAATCGTTGCACCAGCTGCTGCAATTACAAAGGCTGAAGCGGTAGATACGTTAAACAGGTTTTGTCCATCACCGCCTGTACCGACGATATCCACCAGATGAGGGACATCACTGACATCAATTTTGGTTGCCAGTTCACGCATGACACGTGCTGCAGCAGTAATCTCGTCAATACTTTCGCCTTTCAGGCGTAGACCCATGAGCAGAGCACCGATCTGGGCATCGGTTGCTTCGCCAGACATAATGGTGCGCATCACGTCTTCCATTTGTTCCTGAGTCAGGTGAATGTTTTTAGTAATATTGCTTAAAGCTTGTTGAATATTCATGACTTGCGTTTTGCCCATTATGCGTAAATTTCAAGAAAGTTTTTAAAGATTTGATGACCATGCTGGCTCAGGATTGATTCCGGATGGAACTGCACACCTTCAATCGGTAGTGTCTTATGTTTAATCCCCATGATTTCTTCCATAGAGCCATCTTCTTCATTGGTCCAGCAGGTCACTTCCAGGCATTCTGGCAAAGTGGCCTGATCAATCACCAGCGAGTGGTAACGCGTCGCAGAAAAAGGATTTGGCAGATTGCTGAAAATACCTTTGTCGCTGTGATACATATCAGACAAACGCCCATGCATGACGCGTTTGGCACGAATAATATCGCCACCAAAAGCCTGACCAATACTTTGATGCCCCAAACAAACACCGAGCAGGGGAATCTTGCCGCCAAAATGCTGAATGGCAGGAATCGAAATTCCCGCTTCACTTGGCGAACATGGACCAGGACCAATCACCAGATACTTGGGTTGCCATCGCTCAATATCCTCCAATGTCACGGCATCATTGCGGACTACTTTTACTTCTTGATTTAGTTCGCCAAAATACTGGACGATGTTATAAGTAAAGGAGTCATAGTTGTCGATCATGAGAAGCATATTGAGCCTAACCTCTTGAATTTTCGTATATTACTTAACATTGCAAAATTACGTTACTCACAATGTTACTCACTTTGCATAAAGTGATTGATTTTAAGGGCATTAAAAAGCCGCTTAATCAAGCGGCTACTTTAGCACTTTTACAATGCCTTGTGACAACTTCATTCACATAACTATTAAGGTAGTAACTTCGTGGACCATCTTTGTGAGGTTGTTCAATTTCTCCTTTTTTGATCCGGTCATACAAAGTTGGTTCACTCATGTTCATGCGCTTGGCAAATTCCTTGATACTTACCCGACGTTCATCCTGATGAGCCATTGCTCGTTTGAGCTCCTGCATTTCATCAAAAATGGCTTGGAGTAGATTATGCTCAGATTCAACTATCACTTTTCACCTCCAATCTTTTACCTGCTTTGATTTCTTCATCATTGGCATGTTCAATTTCGGAAATGGCAACACCTACATTTTCATCGATATTTACAATCTCTAAATCTTCATCGATTTCAGTAATCTTTCCAAAACCCTCACGCCACATCCCTTTAAAATGAGCTTTGTATGTAACCAAATCCCCAACCTCAAAAATATTGTGCTGGCGGCGGTATTCAAGAAGCAGGCGATTATTAGTTTCAATTTCGCCTGGGTAGATTGGCTTCATCTCCTTGATCATTTCAAATTCATGTTTAGCCCGTTCATACCCGCCCAACTGCTCAATTAAATTCATAGTGAACGCTCCACGATGTGTGAACCTGTAGAGCCGAAGGTTGGGGCTGGACTACAGCCACCATGAGATAAAAAACAATCGTCTGTTATGGTTGGCTTATTGATGCACCATAGGGCTGTATCGCCACCCTCTCTCACTGCCCAATACCTTGCCCATTCAGGCGCTTGACTCCAGTCTGGTTGCCATTCTTCCACATCATCAAAATGCTGACCTTCACGCTCAACAAATGTATTTGGAGCGTTCAGCATTTCACGGATTTCTTTTCGTTTCTGCGCCGCTTCAGCCTTATTGCGTTTATCTAATTCGGCTTGCATTGCGTCGGCGTATTTCCATGCTGTATCAACTGCAAATTCAATATCCCCGTCATCAACAAGTGGCGATTCCGGAATGATTTTAAGCAAGTAATCATGCGCCATTTCTAATTTTGCTTTCACGACACTTCTCCCAAACTCTTCACCACACCACTCGGCAACCCAAACACATCTTTAAAAGCCTTATCAAATTCACCGCTTTGGATGAAGTGATCGATGTTGTTTGTAGGTTGTTCATGCCTTGCGATATATGATGAAAGCATGTGGTAATACAGGTCAGCATTGCTATTAATCTCAAGAATCACACCAGTACCATTGCTCACGCGCTGTCTTAAGGTTGCTTCCAGTTTTCGCACAAAGTCACTGTGCAAGTGATGTGACTCACTCGCAATGTTGTATAAAGATCCGGTCTGACCTGCATCCAAAACCAAATTAAAAGGCTTCTCTTTATACAGCTGATCAATGATGTAGTTGGCCACCTGAATGTTCGTTTGCTGAATTTCAGTCATTGGCTGGCTCCTGTGCTTCGATTGCAAAAAATTCATTAATTTCACAAGCCAAACTATGCGCATACCCTCTGGCCTCATAACATTCAGGGCAGCCATATTCTTGAGCGCAATTAGCCATGTGGCCCCATTGGCTCATTTGCTCAGCAGAAACCAAAACAAATCCTTCCGGCACCGCTCGGGCTTTGGCTTCCCTCCATGCTTTCCAGCTAAAAATCAGAGCTGTAATTAAGTGCTCACACTTCTTTTCAACATCATCTGGCACATCAGTTCTTTTGATATACGCTCCAAATTCAAAGAAGGTGTACTGTGCAACATGCTCAAGACGTTTAAAGCATTCAGACTGCTCAAACTCAGCTTTTAATTTTTCAATATCCATCACGCCACCAATCCCATTTCTTTTTTAAATTTTTCAGCCAAATCATGCATCAAAAGATTTCCTGAACCAGTTTGATACCAAATACCCAATTGACCATGCAGCTTGAATCTAAGCGCTTCATGCTGTTCTGTATGGTTAAAAACATCTGCGCCCTGATCAACCAGCCAGTTCTGAAAATCCTCTTTGCGCCATACACTTAAAGCACTTCGGTTTTTGTATGATCTGGTGCTTGAGTAGCGATTTCGTAGCACCTGCCAATCGCTTAGAGGTTTGATTACACTTTTCATGTAGCCACCTCACCAAAAGGATTGTATTTCTTAAATTCTTCAAACAACTCAGTCGCTGCTTTATTCAAGCGACCATTCGCCATAATCATTACGTTTCGCGGAAAGCCCTTACCCGTGGCAGTGTTATAAAACTGTGCACCGCCAGCGGAAATTACGCATTTATACCCAAGGTGAGTGAGCCAGATAATGAAGGCTTCACTCATTAGAGGATGGACTCGGTAGTGTTTTTTCATCTTAATCCCCAACATACTTCGAGCCTGGACGGTAATACTCAGTCGCTTGAGGCTTGTAAGCTGTCTTAATACGCGCTTCCATCATTGGGATGCGATTCCTTTTGCTTGCTGGAAGATCGCAGCCGATCTTCGTAATATCCCAACAATGACGATTAAGAGAATGTCTAATCCAAAGGCGACCATTTGAGAAAAAGAAGCCATCAGCACCGATCCGGTGATAAACAGTTTGACCCAATCGGCACTCATATCCATTTGCATCAACCGGAACCGAGTCCACCAATTTAACTGTGCGACGACCTGCGACCATCGAATCAAAATCTTCAAGCCATTGATCTTTAGGGGAGAGCATCACAGTCATGTCACCACTCCCTGAGATCCAGATAAACTTGCCTTTTTATTGGCACATTCAGCAATGATCTGCTGCTCGTAGTCAGTACCTTTGAACTGCGTATAGATGATGCCAAGTTCCGCTATATCGTTGGTGTCACCAATTCTTGCAATAGCTTCCTGATATGCCTCAAGTAAAGCTTCTTCTTGTGACTTACCATCATTCAACCAAGCAAGGATTCGTTCACCAGTTTCTTTGGTGATCTGCTCACCATCTGGATTAAACAACTTGGTACGGTCCTTTGTGGGTACCGCAACGTGATTGTCATGAACCACATCCAAAGCCACAGTCAGCTCGTATTCATACCCATCACGTTGCTCAGCCTTCATGCCGAGTTTTAGAATCTTCTTACCATCACCTTGAACTGTTTCAGTCTTGGCGCGAGTGGTAGTAATGATGTGCATATCTGTCTGCAAGATCGCATCAATGAATCGACGATGACGTGGAGTAGTATCAGACCAAGCGGACCAGGTATTGCCCTTAAATCTAGTTCGTGCTGTCTGGTCGTTAATTTCCAAACAGCCACCAGTACCAATCCATTCATGCGAAGCACTGTCGATAATCAGAACCTCATAACCCATGTTGTAGGCTGCATACACAGCACCTGCAAAACGCTCCGGTGTGTAGGGTGGGCGAAGAGGTAATGTGTCGAAGGTAAACTCACTGGCATACAAAGATGCAGATTCATTTTCAGTATCAATTACTGCGATTTTAGAGCCCAAACCGCTTGCCATTTTTAAGGCACTGTAGGTTTTCCCACTACCAGAAGGACCATTAAGATTTAGCTTCAGCTTTGCCTTTTTCCTTTCTGCTCTGGTGAATGTGAAATTTTCAGAGTTCATATTCCTCTCCTTAGGCAGCCATGTTTCCAAGAAGATCCGATCTAATCTTCTCAAGGTGGGCTATGTTTTCACGTGCATATTGAATGCGTGCGCTGTCTGAATATCTGTCATCAAGACAAAGGGAAATGATTTCCATGCCGCGACCCACATACGTCAGGGTGATCGTGTTGCCTTCAACCTTGATTACATCTTCTGCGGTAGACATGCTCTCGAGTTCATCTGCAAGCTGCAGCAATTGGCTTTCAGCGCGTACCACTTCGATAGATCTGATTGCCGCACCACATCCACAGAATTGAGCGTAAGTGTTCATACAAGCCCCCAGTTCTTATATTGTTCACGACGTTCTTTTGATGCTTTATCCACGCCAAGCCATTCCGCGAACGTGCAGCCTGTATCTGCATCAAGATATTCTTGATAGCGCTTTTGACCCGCAGTTAATTTGCGCACTTTACCCATTTCAAGGTATTCAACACGCCATGCAGGATGGCAATACGAGTAGTCACTTGCTTTTGTGTTATCAAAATTAACTTTGATGTGGGCGTTTTTGGTGCCAACAATAATTCCAGGCTCGCCATCAACGATTACGCGGCGGCCAACACAAGCGTTTACGCCATAGGATTTGTTGATATATTCGAAGCTCACTTCACACCCCCAGCAATCGCAGCATTAATCTTTTCAATCTCATAACGATCAACATAGGCATTAATCGTCTTGTCAAAATGGACCACGTTCAGAATGTCTAGGAATTCGACTGAGCCATCATCCAAGGCATACTCGACATAGATGCTGTAATCGTCAGCTTTAACTTTCGCTGTGCAGTACTGATGGCAGACTGCGTTTTCCACCTGGTACGATGGGGCAGCGATGTTGATTTGTGGCTGATCTTGGATAGATTCAGCTTGAAAGCTCACAGGCTTGCTTGAATCAAATGCCATAGCACCCAGAGAAAGAGTTCCCAAAATACCCAGGAACAAAGCTCCTGTAATGTTTGGGTTGAAGCGAATTGGTTTTTTATTCATAATAATTTCACTCACATTCAGGGTGGGTCACGCTCCAGGTAGTTGTCGTAGGCTACGCTGGGGCTTTTTATTTCCTGTGATATTTAGTTTAAACAATTAAACTTAGGTGTCAATATAAAAGTTTGACAAATTAAACAACTTTTTAATTTTATGTTTGGATACTTAAATTCTGGACAATAAAAAACCCGCACTAGGCGGGCTATTAAACTTTTAAGATTTAGAACAGGTTAAACTTCTTAGCTGGCTTAAATGAGCCTACGTATTTACCTACAAGCATACAATCTTCATTTAATGGGATTACCTGCTCATTCCAGTTTGGATTAAGAGGCTTTAAAAAGTATCCGTTTGACTCTGAAATCAATGCCTTAAAGGTTGCTGTATCATTGCACTTCACAACAACCATCTCACCAGTCTGAATGTCTTCAAGTTGATAATCTGGATCGATACAGATTTTTTCGCCTTCCTCGAAATATGGCGCATTACTCAAACCTTTCACCTCAAGATAAAAGCTTTTTCTGCCTGCGCCTGGTACTAATGGGAGCTTCTCACATTCCGCTAAATTGCTTATCGACTCCATGTCGGTGAAATCTCCTGCCTGAACCCACGATATTACAGGAGCATAAATTACTGTAGCCAAAGGATTTAAGTCAACATTATTGTCCAATTGGTCATTTATGCTGCCTTGACCAGTCAAAATCCAAGCCGCATCAACTTTCAATTCATTAGACAATTTAACCAATCGTTCGCCACTTGGAACAGCCCCACCAGATAGCCACAAAGAAATAGTCCCTTTGCTTGCCACTTTTTTATTAATTAGATCGACCTGTTTAATTTTTAGCTCTTTCATTCGCTTGTCAATGCGATCGGCCACGGTCTCGATCATGGAAATTGAATCCTATTTGTTGATGTTTGGAATATTAAACATATTGATTGACAGAGTCTTAAACTATATTGTTTAATAGGTTAAACTTTAATTGATTTAGGTTTAATATTATGAGCGTTTATCAATTCACAGTTGATGATTTGCGCGAGCGTTATGGCTGCAAATCAGATACCGAATTAGCAGAATTGCTCGGCTGCTCCAAAGGAACGATTTCTGTCTGGAGAAGCAACGGTGTCCCAACCGGATACCAGCGATTTTTAAATGTAGAAACACATACACCCCTTAGTAGAAAAAAGTTACCCCTAACTGCTTGATCTAATTATTAAGCATTTGAATTTAAACAACCACGTTCAAAGGAACCTTAAATGAACATAACGGATGCAGCGTACAACACAGTTCATGACTACCCGGGTGGCGCTTCAGCTCTAGCCCCACGGATGGGAATTAAAAGTCCAGCTGTACTTAACAGCAAAGTAAATCCAAATACTGAAACTCACCACTTAACACTGGCCGAGGCTTCAAAGCTTATGGCTTTAACTGGTGATTTCCGCATTTTGCATGCTCTATCTGCTGAACATGAAAAAGTTGCAATTGATCTACCTGAAATTCCTGAATGCCGCGACATGTCACTGACTGACAAAGTGCTGTGCATTGGTATGAAGGGCGGTGATGTAATGAGTCTGTTCCGCGAAATCATGGCGGATGGCCGTATCACGAAAGGTGAAGTGCAAGACATGTCAAAGGTGATTCACCAGATGCATGTTGCTTTGGCTGAGCTGGATAAACAAATCCAAGCTTGTATTGATAACCCAGAAACAGAAAAAGCCTGAGTTACGACCTCAGGCTTTTCCGGTTGTTCACTAACTGACAGGAAAGTAAACATGAATATGATGACACAATTTAATCATAATCAAAACACCATGTCCAACATTGAATTGTTGGAAGTTATTAATCAGGCGCGAAAGGAATTTAATGAAAAGCCTGTTCGTCTAAATGATTTTAATAATCGTATTGCTGATGAGCTTGAAGGGGAGTACTACGAAACTTTCGTAGTAAGAAATCCTAATGGCACAACATCTCAAGGTTTCAATTTAAATATTGATCAATGCACCTTGATTGGCATGCGTGAATCAAAATCAGTTCGAAAAAATGTTTTGGCGGTACTAAAGCAAAGACAATTCGACATCACCAATCCAGCTCACCTCCTTCAAGCAATCGAAGTTCAAGCCAGACTCAACATCGAGCTTTCTGAAAAAGTAGCCGTCCTGGAACCTAAAGCTGATGCATTGGATCAGATCGCTGACACTAAAAGCACTTTCTGTATTCGTGATGCTGCAAAAGCTGTAGGAGTTCCAGAAAAGAAATTTATTCAGTTCCTAATGGCTCAGAACTGGATTTATCGCTCAAAAGATGGCTGCAACACTATATGCGCTTATAGCAAACGTCTTGCCCAAAAGGTTATGGCTGAAAAAGTAACTCGCGTTATTGAAACATCAAAAGGCCCACAAGTTTTCACTCAGGCTCGAATCACCTCAAAAGGGCTGACTCGCCTAGCTGCAATGGTTAAGCAAGCTGGTTTAGTGGAAGAGGTGGCAGCATGAGTAGTTTTATCCCAAATAGCTTCCAGCTACCGAATGCACTAATTGATGATGGTGTGATGGCTGAAATGAAAGGCGCAGCTTTAGCAATCTACATCCTGATCGTCCGTAAAACTCGCGGCTGGCAGAAAGAAACAGATGCTATCAGCATATCTCAATTCATGAAGTTCACTGGTTATGGCAAAGATGCAGTGATTTCTGGTGCTGAAAAACTTGTTTCACTTGGTCTTGTAAGTCGCATTAGCCGTGAACGCCAACCAACACTTTACACGTTGAGCGATTTGGCTGAGCGTGAAATTGCAAGCTTGTCGGAAAAACCGAATACCAATAACCAAGACTTGTCGGAAAATACGACAGGGGTAGTCGGAAAAACCGACAAGAGCTTGTCGGAAAAACCGACCCACAATAACAACTCAAAAACAACTATTACAAAAGCAAATATATATAAGGAGAAATTCAACTTTGCTAACGCTCTAGTTTCTCAAGGAGCAGATCAAAAGCTTATCTCTGAATACATGGAAGTTCGTAAAGCGAAGAAAGCTGTTAATTCAGAAACAGCATTCAAGTCTCTTATCTCTGAACAACAAAAATCTGGTCTCACTTTAAATCAGGTCCTTGAACACTGTGTTGTGAACTCATGGAAAGGATTTATGGCGGAGTGGGTGAAAGCTCAAAACCAAAATCAGTCTACCCAACCTAAAGCACATCGCTTTGGACAAGGCTTTGCTCAACCACAGATGAAGGATGTGAACTAATGAACAGTATTCAGTTGTTTCAAGATGCCTTCGCTGTGGATTTTCCAGTTGAAGTAGCAGATCAGATTTTAGGTCGTATACAGCAACTTTACGGTGCTGAGTTCGACAAGAAGTTTGGATCCATTGATCCAGTTCAATTACAGCAAACCACCTGTACTGTTTTGAATGGCCTTACACCTAAAGACATCAAACGCGGCTTAGATCGCATGTTAACTGAGAAATGGTGTCCATCGCTTCCAGAATTCCGTAGCTGGTGTATTGCTGCTGACTGGTGGACTGCTGATCAGGCTTGGGCGAAAGCAATGAATTTTGAAGGAGACCCATCAAAACCGATCACAGCTCTCGCTAAATGCGCTTTGGATGAAGTTCGCCATATCTTGGATGTGGAAGGGCAAAAAGCCGCTCACAGAGCATTTAAGGACATTTACGAGGACTATCTGCAAAAGGCAAAAGATCAAGGCCGTGCTCAGGAACTTTGGAAAAAGCCGGAAGTTAAAGCGATTGGTCATAACTATGCACCGAGATCTGGTGTGCCGTGTCCACCTGAATTGGCTGCGATGGTTAAGCGTGTTGGTAAAGGTTTTGGGGGTGGGGTGTGAAAGATCAAAACGACAATAAAACCGTGGATTGGGTTGAAATTCTGGCAAAGCGCCAAGCCTACAACTATGGAATCAGAACGCCAGAGACTCGTGAAGCATGTCGAATCTACATGGCTGACTTAAGAAAGCGCAAGAAGGAAGCGCAGGCAGTGGGAGCACAGGGATGAGCAGAAATAAAAAAATACGTGCTTGGCTTGAGATGGGAGTGGGTCGGACCAGTGCTCTAGCCAAAGTTTTAAATTGTTCACGGCAGTTCGTTAGCAAAGTTTCACTAATGGAAAAAGGGATTTCGGAAAGCCAGTGGAATGCAATTAGTTATGGCATCTCAATTATTGAGCTGGATGAGAAAAGCAGTCAGAAAAAGATAGAGCAAATCATCATTAAGGCGGCCCATTTAAGTCATAGCAAGGACTATGAAATTAAGCAGTTTGCTCAGATTGAATTGGATAAGTGGGTTGATGCACTAGGGAGAGCAGCATGACAGGCAAATCATTAAAAGAACTCAACGACATCAGACTCAGCCATACAGCATCGCCAGAAATTAAACAGGCTGCACAAGAAGAATGGGAAAAGCGACATCAGGTAATGGTTGAAAAGCAAGAATCGGAAAAATTTGAAAACAGTTTTTGGAGTGGGGAATGACAGATAACGTAAATAATCCGAGTCACTATGCATCTGGTGCAATTGAATGCATCGATGCCATGGAGTCCATGTTAAGCCGTGATGAGTTTATTGGCTACCTTCGCGGGAACACCTTCAAATACCAGTGGCGATATAAGCATAAAAACGGCTTAGAGGACTTAAAGAAGGCTGAATGGTATCAACGTAAGCTGATTGAGGTTGAAGGCCGTGTGATTGTTCCTAAAGCGATTTTAGATGCTGAGAAATATCAACCAAATTATGCAGGGCCTGTTCATGACTGATTTTATTTTAAGCGAAAAATCAAAGGCTGAGTTTGTTGAATACATAGCTCAAGATGGTATTGAGTGCTGGTTTGAAGGCGATCGTTTTGTAATGCCAAGCGGACAAGGAAGAACAGCAAAAGGCATTGTTATCCATAAGCTGCAAGTGTGGAAGCTTAAAGAAGCCGCAATTCAAGAAATGGATGAAGTAATCAAACTCCAAGACACTGATCTGCGGAAGTATGAGAAGCAGATTGAAAGCTTGAAAACCCAATTAGCTGTCTACAAGGAGGATGTGCAGAAGGATGCTGAGAAGATTGCTGATCTGGAAAAATATCAACGCGTGAATGGTGAATGCATCAATAACCTGGTCAATCAAAAACATGATTATTTGCACCGAGTGACTATGGCAATTGCTCATTTAGATTCATTCGACTTATCGCGAGCTGGCATGAATAAGCTTCAGAGAGGTATTGAGTCAGCACTGGAAGCCCTGCGAGGTGCCAATGACTAATCTCCGTATCACCGCAGCACAGGCGAGAAAAGCTGGTATTGGTCCTCGATTTGGTGTGACAGCCAAGTCGGGGAAAAAGAAATCCAATCCAGATCCAATGCCAAAGGTTCCGGCTCATCTGGTCGAAGGGAAAGGATTTGGTGTGATGAATGATGAATTGCTCTGGTGTGAGGTTTTAATTACACCTCCTTCGGTGAATCACTACTGGATTCGTGGAGCTAACAAGACCAATCGATTAAGTAAGCGTGCAATCCACTTTATTGACGTTATGAAGCGTTTTATTGAGCCAGCAGGGTATCAGGGCAGAGTTCGCGTAAAGATCGAATACGCGCCACCTGATGCGAAAATACGGGACATCGATAACATCGTGAAGCCTTGCTTTGATGCTTTATCAAAAGGTGGGTTGATTTTGGATGATTCCCAGGTGGATGAATTGCTCGTGAAGCGATTGCCATCAGAAAAAGGCGGGAAGCTGATTATTCAAGTTGAAAAGTTAAGGGTTTGAGGGAAATAGGGATGAATGCGATGGTTAAGGCGGAAATTATGAACTGGGATCGTTTTAGTATTGAAGATTGGCTTAAGCAGTATGGGGCATATATTCAGACCTGCCGAATGAAGTCTGGAAATATGCCTGATACTTTGGGCATCAATCAGATTCACTGGCTGATTCTTGAAAATAACAAAGGGGTAGCACCACGTAAAGACCAGATCATTTGCCAGATTAGTGACTTTGAGGCTGAGCAGGTGCGGAAGTTGATTGTTGATTTCAATAAGTCGAGTTCGGTTTGTGAATCTGGTAAGCGTGCGGTTCAATTATTCATTGAGAAGAATGTGAGAGGAATGTCATTAGGCCAGATGGAGAGAGAATTTACTCTATCGAGAAGCTCGATAAACAACATGGTTTTTGCAGGGAGTTATTACTTAGCAGGCCATGACAAAAGACTTCGCCTAAAGTGATTAAATAACTTGCGTTTAAATGTGAATATGCTATTTTGTGTTATAAGTCACCGAAGTGTAAGTAATTCACTTTGACTGACAAAGAAGCTCGCCAAATGGTGGGCTTTTTGCATTATGGCGGTTTCATTAATTTCTAGTGCTTTTTAAATTAATGCCGCCACCCAGATTCTAAAAATAACCGAGCCAACCATGAAAACAATCAAATATCAAAACAATGAATTCCAGTTTGCTGATGTGCATATTGCTAAAGCGGGTGATAAAGCGTGGGATTACGCCTGGGGTATTGCTGACGAGTTTGGTTATTTGGCTCCATGTGTCATTGAGTCTCTACCCGATGAAGATGATAATGAGCAGATTCTTGCTGTAGATCGTGAAGATAAATGCAAGGCTGAATGTATTGCCATTATCTGCTCGAAAGAGAAATCACCAATGTTCCCATCATTAACCGACGATGAACGCTGTTTAGGTTTTCAGTTTGTGTATGAGGGAGATCAATTCGAGGTGCTGTGATGCTCCAATTCCTAAAACGCCTATTCTGCTTTCATCACTACGATTATCACTCTGATATTTTTATCCAGATCGAATGCCGTAAGTGTGGTAAATGGCTGGATGAATAAACCCTTGTCACTTCGGTGACACTAGCCGAACGTATTACGGCAAACAAAGCCCCTCGCATTCTAGATGTTGAGGGGTTTTTCTTTTCTTATTGGTGGTGACCGTGTGGCAATTTTTACTTGGTTTTATCGTGGCATGGGTTATTTGCAGTTGGTATACGCATATCTACGTGGCAAATGAATGTGAGCGGCTAGGTGGCTTTTTTGTTGGGTCGAAAACATACAAGTGCATTGAAGTGAAAAAATTCGATGAAGAAGAACAAGACTGGTGATACCTATGACAGACAAAGTACAAGCTAAACAAGACTTAGAATTTTGCAGTGCTGAGCTGTCTAAGTATCAGAACCTCAGTAGATCCGGCCTGACGCGTAATGAGCTGCTGGCAATCGATGGCATCATGATTAAGTTGAAAGAGCGGATTAAGAATTTGCGTGAAGCGCTGTATGCGTGATACCAAACGGTTAGCAGCAATCAGAAAGCTGCCATGTATTCGATGCGGTAATCCCAATAGTCAGGCTGCACATTCAAATAGTGCCAAGCATGGTAAGGGTAGATCGATTAAGGCCAGTGATGAGTTCACCGTGCCGCTATGCCATTCCTGTCACCATCGGTTCGATACCTTTCAATTGGGTAATCGGGCAGAGAGTGAAGCGATGTTTGATCAGTGGTTGATGAGAGTGAATCGGATGTTGAGTCAAACAGACAAAGAGATTTTTTAACTGAGCAGATAGCTCTTTTTTATGTGAGAAGAAGATGAGTAATAAAGAACTACAACCACATGAGCAGCGCGTAGTTGAAGAAAAAGATCAACTCAAAGAACGACTTGATAAGTTGCGTGATTTTCTGCAAAAAGAGCAGCCAACTTTCATTGATGATAAGAATTGGACTTTGTTGAGCGAGCAGTACGATGCAATGAATTGGTATTACACATTGCTTGTTAGTCGGATTGAATTGTTTTAAGTAATGGCAGGAGCAGGAAATGCAAAAAGCCGTGTTTCCTATCCAGAGTCATGCCGACATCACCAAAGCCATCAACTACATGCACACCCATTACACTCAGGCGATTGAGAGTGGTAAGCCGTTGGTGGTGAGGATCAATCAAACACCAGATGAGCGGTCAGCAGCGCAGAATAGGCTTTACTGGAAATGGATTGGTGAGATTAGAAGAAAGACTGGTCAGGATGAAGATTCACTCCATTACGAGTTCAAGAAGAAATTCCTGATTTATATCTATCGTCGGGATGACCAGCAGTTTGCTGAAATGTGTCATGCCATTGCCAGGGTGAAGCAAACCGAACCAGATGAGTATAAGGCTATCGGTGAACAGGTCATCAGGCTTTGCAGTACAACCAAGGCGACAGTGAAGCAAATGACCGAGTATTTGAATTATGTGCATGACTTTGCTGTGACTCAGCTGCATGTGCATTTGACTGTGCCGGATGATTTGAAGTGGTGTTATCAGGAGTAGGTTAATGACATGCCAAGGCTGTGAAGCAAGACGCAAATGGATAGAGAAACAATATGAGCGATCAAGAGAAAGAATGCGGTTGTGCATCGAACGACTTACTTCTAAAGCTAATCGAGCAGAACAATCAACTAATAAGCCAAGTGGCCCAAGTCATTCAGATCAACAATGAACAGAATGCTCAGATCAATGAGCTATTGATTCAGTTGGAAGGTGATGAGGAAGAGCCTAAGAAGTCACCTTATTTGGATTGATGGTTATGAAACTACCCAGACTGCAAAGCAAACTACAGGCGATGACACCGAAGGCACCGAGACCAATCAAACAGGTCAGTGATTCATGGCGTGATAGCAAGACTACGGCAGAGCGTGGATATGGGTACAAGTGGCAGAAGTATCGCTTAAGCTTCTTACAGCGCAATCCATTGTGTGTGTACTGCTTGGAGCAAGATAGAGTAACTGAAGCCAAGGTGGTCGATCACATTGAACCGCATCGTGGTGATCAGGATCTATTCTGGAATACAGACAACCACCAAAGCCTATGCATGTCCTGTCACTCATCTATCAAGCAGCGTGAAGAAGTAGGGTCGAAGAACAGTACAGCATACGTGTTCATGCCTGACTGGTTAGAGCCAATACCTCGCTTAACAATCGTGTTCGGCTGTGCAGGTTCGGGCAAGTCTACATGGGTGAAGGAGCATGCCAAGCCTAATGATGTGGTCCTCGACTTGGATGAGATGATTGCTGACATTGGTGGTAAGCCAATCTATAAAGGCAATAAGCAGGACTTTGCACTGGCTGTCAGGAAGCGCAACAGCTTGCTGCTACAGATGTCTAAGCATAATCAGAGTGGCTATCTCATTCTTACAGGCTCAACTCCAGCACAGCGACGATGGTGGGTCTCTAAGCTTCAACCATCCTCAGTGCATATCATGGAGACATCAAAAGAAGAATGCATTGAAAGGATTATGAATGATGAAAGAAGAACCATGTCGGTTAAACAGAAGCAGATTCAATCGGTTGGTAAATGGGAGATTTGATTTCCCGATGGTGGGGGGTAAAAGATTCTTAAAAAACGATTGAAAAATCCTGACCACCAGCCGACCCACGTATAAAAAAATTTCCCATTTCACAAATATGTTAAAGGAGGGCTTATGGCTTTAACAGCAAAAAAGAAGGCATTTGCCCAATCTAAACATGATGGTGCAGATAACAAGCAGGCCGCTATTTTCGCGGGTTACAGTCCCGAATCAGCTTCACAAGCTGGATCGAGATTAGCCAAAGACCCCGATGTGGTTGCGCACATCGAAAGACTCAAGATTAACACCGAGGTTAAAGCTGACGCTAAACCAGAGCCGCGACCAATTGTTACCAAAAAAGATATTGAGACTGCTGGCAGCCGTGCTGACCCACTAAAGTTTCTGGAAGAGATCTGGACTGATCCAGTTGAAGACATGAAATTGCGAATGGATGCAGCAAAAGCAGCCCTTCCATATTTCCACGGCAAGGTTGCTGAGAAAGGCAAAAAAGAAACCAAGGCTGATGAGGCCAAAAAAGCCACTCAAGGCGGAAAGTTTGGAACGTTGGGTTCACAATTGAGAAGTTAAATTTATGTCAGCAATGCTCCCAGAATGGACAACATCCTGCCCAGACTGGGAGGAACGTATTGTCGCTAAAAAGTCACTCATGCCATGTGAGCCACTTTTTCCAGAAGTGGCCGATGTAGCAGAGCGGATTTTTAAAGAATTAATCTTGGTCGATGTGATGGGTAGCCCAAAAATGGGCGAAGTCACATTGCTATGGGTGATCGAATTTGTCCGGGCAATCTTTGGTGCTTATGACCCAGAGCAGAAGAAGCGTTTAATCCGTGAATTCTTTCTGCTGATATCCAAGAAAAACACCAAGTCAACGATTGCAGCTGGAATCATGATGGTGGCCTTGATCTTAAATGATCGTATGTCGGCTGAGCTCATCATTCTGGCACCGACAAAAGAGGTTGCTGATAACTCATTTAACCCGATCCGAGACTTTATAAAAGCAGATCCCGAACTACAGGAAATGTTCAATATCTCCGAGCACACCAAAACAGTCACTCACTTGGGTACCAATGCGACCTTAAAAGTGATTGCTGCGGAAAGTAATGCTGCTGCGGGTAAAAAGGCTTCAATCATCCTGATTGATGAGGTTTGGCTGTTTGGGAAACGCTCAAACGCTGAATCGATGTTTCGTGAAGCAAAAGGTGGTCTGGCATCACGGCCTGAAGGTTGTGTGATCTACCTGTCTACCATGTCGGATGAAACTCCATGCGGTGTATTTAAGCAGCTGCTGGACTATGCGCGTGATATTCGGGACGGTGTAAAGGTCAATCCTCAGTTCTTGCCGCTAATCTACGAGTTTCCTGAGTGGATGCTTGAGGCAGGTGAGCACTTAAAACCTGAAAACTTCTATGTCACCAATCCAAACTTAGGTGCATCGGTTGATCTGGATTACCTGGTTAATGAGTTTGAAAAGGTTAAAGACGCTGGCGAAGAATCTCTGCGTGACTTCCTTGCAAAACACTTAAACGTACCAATTGGCCTAAACCTACGTGCTAATCGCTGGGCGGGTGCTGAATATTGGCTGCAACAGGCTAGAGACACTATCACGCTGGATCGACTGATTGAGAAATCAGAGTTAATCACACTAGGTGTGGATGGTGGGGGGCTCGACGATCTTTTAGGGTTTAGTGCTCTTGGTAGGCTAAAAGGAAATTCTCGAATCTGGTGGCTCTGGAATCATGCTTGGTGTAATAAGACTGCAGTCGAGAGACGTAAAGAGAATGCTCCAAAGTACGCTGACTACGAAAAAGAAGGTAGTTTGACGATTGTTGAGCGTGTAGGTGATGACATTGATCAGTTGGCGGCCATTGCTAAGAAGATTTTTGATTCTGGCAAGCTTGACAAAATCGGCCTAGATCCACAAGGGCTTGGCGGTCTACTGGATGGCCTGCTTAGTGCTGACATTCCTGAAGATAAGCTTATTGCGGTCCAGCAGGGCTTTAAGTTGATGGGCTATATCCTCACTACAGAACGAAAATTAGCTGAAGGTAATCTTTACCATGCAGGCCAAGGCTTAATGACTTGGTGTGTTGGTAATGCGCGTGCAGTCGTGAAGGGTAACGGCATGATGATCAGCAAACAGGAATCGGGTGTCGGGAAGATTGACCCATTGATTGCTACGTTTAACGCGGTAGCCTTAATGTCGATGAACCCTGAACAGGCCGAAAAAGAATATAACGTCTTCTTTATCTAACCAAATCAATTAACCAAAGCTCGCATTAAGCGGGCTTTTTTATTGGGGTATCCAATGAAAAAAGCTTACAGCTTGCTACAGGTCAAGTCGTTTGATGCTGAGCAACGAATTATTAAGGGAATTGCTTCAACCCCAAGCCCGGATCGAGCAGACGATATTGTGGATCCGCAAGGTGCCAAGTTCGCTTTGCCTATTCCTTTCCTTTGGCAGCACATGCACTCACAGCCAATTGGCGAAGTCACTGAAGCTGTGGTGACAGACAAAGGCATCGAGGTGACTGTTCAGATTGCCAAGATTGAAGAAGAAGGAAAATTAAAGGACCGCATTGATGAGGCTTGGCAGTCCATTAAGTCAGGTCTGGTCAAAGGTCTATCTATTGGCTTTCGTGGCCTCACAGTTGAAGACATTCCGCGTTCATGGGGTCTGCATTTTAAAGAGTGGGAGTGGTTTGAATTATCAGCCGTAACTATCCCAGCAAATGCAGAAGCATCCATCACAGAAGTTAAATCGATTTCTAAATCTTTCGAGCAGCAAGAAAAATCCGCGATTGGTGACGAGCCGCAAAAACCGAAAGTAGAAAAGACCCCTGCTGGCGATTCGGCAGAACAAAAACACGTAGTAGTCAAATTGAATTGCCCAACAAAGGGTGGAGTGAAATTATGAATAAATATTTAAAACAATTGCTTGATGCTCTTGCTGCAAAGAATGCTGAAAAGCAAGGCATCGTAACCAAAGCACTTGATGGTGGTCAAACGCCAAACGAAGATGAAGAAAAGCAGATTGATGCAATTGATGCTGAAATCGCTACTATTCAGAAAAACATTGACCGCGTTAAAGACATGATCAAACAGGCAGAAGATGCTGCAAAAAATGCAACTCCTGCTGCTGGCCAAACCGCTGCACAAGCAAAAGCCTCAGCTGAAGGCAATCCGAACCCTGAAGGCAACGATTCTAAAATTGAAATCGTGCCTTTAGCTAAAGGTATTGGCTTTGCTCAATATGCCCGAGCGAAACTTGCAGCCGCACTTGAGGCCAAAAAAGGCCACTACATCACACCAGTGGACATGGCAAAACAGCTTGGCTTTGGTGATGAGGTTCAGGACCTTGTGACAAAGGCAACTTTGGGCACTACTACAGACTCTGGTTTTGCAGCATCACTTGTTACCGAAAACCGCCTGGTAGGTGAATTTGTTGAAATGCTTCGCGCTGCAACAGTATTCGATAAATTAAACGGCTTCCGTGCGGTGCCATTTAATTCAAAAATCCCAAGTCAAACAACTGCTGGTACTGCGTCATGGGTAGGTGAGGGTGCCAAAAAACCTTTAACAAACCCAACTTTCAACGAAGTTGAAATCAAGGAACACAAACTTGCTGCAATTACTGTGTATACACAGGAATTAATGCGTCGCTCTGATCCTGCTGTCGATGTTTTGGTTCGTGATGACTTAATCGCTGCAACTGCAACACTGATTGACAACACATTCCTTGATGCGACTGCTGGCACGGCTGTTCGTCCTGCTGGTGTTTTAAATGCTGTGACTGCAACAGCAAATACCGGCACTACTGCGGCAGCGTACGAAGCTGACCTATTGGCTCTGATTAATAGTTTTGTGACTGCAAACCTTTCACTTGATGGTTCGTACTTCATCATGTCAGAAACACGTGCTGCACAAATCAGCTTGCTACGTGATGCTCTAGGCGGCACTTACTTCCAAGGCATGGCTTTACGTGGTGAACGCACCTTAATGGGCATTCCGGTTATCACCTCGCAGACTGTTGGCGACAAGATTATTCTTGTTAAAACTTCTGAAATCCTGCTTGCTCAGGATGGTGGCGTAGATGTTTCTTACTCTGACCAAGCAACTCTGGTTGATGGTGATACGACTCACTACTTATGGCAAGAAAACAAATTTGCGGTACGTGTTGAGAAGTTCATCACCTGGGCAAAACGTCGTCCAATCGCAGCAGCATTCCTTGATTACAGCACACCGTAATCTATAAATGCTCAAAAACAGCTCCTTAATCGGGGCTGTTTTTATATCTAAGCATCACAATTGTTTAGCTATAGGAACAGTCTATGAAGATTAAATATTTAAAAACGACCCACGATTCCAATGTTGGGGATGTGAAAGAGGTTCCTGATTTTCAGGCAAATGTACTGCTCAAAATTGGTGTTGCAGAGGTCTATACAGAACCGAAAAAAGCAGCACCAAAAGCGAAAAAAGAAGATAAAACCAAAGAATAGGATGTAAAGAATGGGCTTTTTCGGAAATTTATTTGGTAAAAAGAAATCCCTCCAAGGAGTCCATTCAAACCAAGGGTGGACTTCTTTATTTGTGCATGAGCCTTATTCTGGTGCCTGGCAAAAGAATGATGAGCTGACCCGGGAAGATTTGGCAGCACACCATGCGGTTTTTAGCTGCGTTTCATTGATTTCGCAAGATATTGGCAAGATGCCGATTCTGCTGAAAAAGAAGCAGCAGGGTGTCTGGATTGATCAAGATATTCCAGAGCGATTCAATGTTCTAAAAAAGCCAAATCATTATCAGACATGGCAGCAATTTAGCGAACAATGGACCACATCATTATTGCTTCGCGGTAATACCTATGTGATGAAGGTGCGGGATATCTTCTCAGGCAAAGTTGTCGGCTTGAAAGTGTTAAACCCTGACCTGACGAAACCATTGATTAGTGATGCTGGTGATGTTTTTTATCAGCTTAACGATGATCGACTCAATCAGACATCGCATGAAGTCGTGCCGGCATCCGAAATCATTCATGACCGCATTAACTGTTTCTATCATCCGCTCGTTGGTTTATCACCGATTACAGCGTGTGCGGTAGCAGCAGGACATGGCTTAGAGATTCAGAAAAGCCAGCGCACCCATTTCAGAAATAACAGCCGACCAGGTGGGATCTTGACAGCACCCGGGCCAATCTCTGAAGAAAAGGCAAGGTTTGTAAAACAGCAGTGGAACGAAAATTACGGTGGAGCCAATGCTGGTTGTACTGCAGTAGTTGGCGATGGTCTGAAATTTGAAGCCATTACCGTTTCAGCTGCAGATTCCCAGTTGATTGAACAGATGCGAATGACAAATGAAGTGATTTGCGCTGTTTTCCATGTACCTCAATTTAAATTGGGTATTGGCACCATTCCGGCAGGTCAAAAAGTTTCAGATCTGAATGAAATCTATTATTCAGACTGTCTACAAAGCCTGATTGAATCACGTGAAAACCTACTTGATGAAAGCCTGGGGCTTAAAGACTCCAATCTGGAAGCCTTTCTTGATCTGGATACACTAATCCGCATGGATTCAGTATCCCAGATGCAGCGACTTAAAGAAGGTGTTGGTGCAGCAATCATGACACCGAATGAAGCGCGTCAAAAGCTTGGCTTAGGCCCACTAGAAGGCGGTGACACGGTTTATATGCAACAGCAGAACTATTCGTTGGAAGCATTGTCTAAACGTGACCAGAAAGAAGATCCTTTTGGTAAATCTGCACCAAATACGCCTCAAAATACCGAAAATTCAGACCAAAAAAGCCAATATCAAGGCATTTTTAAGGCTGAAAACCAGTATAAATCAGGCCAGTTTGTGACTCATAAAGGCTCATTATGGCACTGTGAAAGGGATCATTCGGGCGAATTTAGCCATGAAAACTTCAAATTAGCGCAAAAGAAATGGGGTGGAGAATGAGTATTGTAAGCCTTGAGACCCTAAAAGAGCATTTGCGCTATGACGATGATTCAAATGACTTGATGCTTCAGGGTTATTTGGATGCAGCAGATTCGGTGGTGTTGAATTACATCACTGATGAGTTTGAATCTGATTATCCTAAAGCAATTCATCAGGCAATTTTATTGCTGTGTGGATATTGGGACCAGTACCGCAACGCTGAGCAGGAAATGCCGGTAAACGGCAACTTTCTGCCGATGCCAGTACAAAGCCTGCTTTATCCATATCGTAAGCCTACAGCGATTTGAGGTGGTTTTATGAAGTGGCTAAAAAAATTAATGGGCTGCCCGTGTTGGGCCTGTAAGAATGTGCGTTTAGGTGGTGGATATCAGCCTTGCCACAAGAAAGTAGTTGGTGAGCCAAAAGCACCCCCACGAAGAATATAGGAGGTTGTATGGCCCAACGTGCCGGCGAACTATGCCACCGTGTAACGATTCAGCATAAAACCACGGTCTATGATGAATACAACTATGAAACTGAAGCCTGGACTGAGCTCAAAAAGCTCTGGGGTAAACTGGATTTTCTTTCTGTAAAAGACTCCATTAATGCCAAGGCAGCAGGATCAGAAACCACAGCACGGCTAAAACTGCGCAAGCGCAAAGATATTGATACTGGTATGCGTGTTTTATTTGATGGACAGACCTTCCAGATCGTATCACCACCTAAACCAGACAATGAAAATGGTCGGATTTATATGACGTTGGAGTTGTCTTTAGTGTCTTAATTGTGCTGATTTTGGTATGATTATTAAGCGGATAGGCTGATCACCGAAAGCTGCTTAACCTGAGTAGTTTCCGCACTCATTAATCAGGTTTTGCAGAGGTGCAAATGAATAAAAATATTATTGAACTCGAAAAATGGTTCAAACCTGAAGAAATTACCAAAATCCAAAATGCTGAATTAGGTAGTAAGTTTACATCTATCGCAATTATGGAGTGGCAGCAAATAGGCGTAAGTACTTCTATTGGTGGTATTGATGACATAGTGTTGCCTAAGAATGAAAATAGCTATTCGCTAAAAATATTGGATTTTAAGAAAGTAGATCCCGACCAACCCATGCGCTATATGGAAGTGGAATTTATTTTTGAAAAACAGCCCGCCTAGTGCGGGTTTTTTAATGCGAGGCGTCTATGTCAGTAGAATTTAATATTGAAGGCTTGGAAGAAGTTCAGGAAAAGCTTAAAAGACTGGCAAATCCTCGCTTGATGAAGAATGCTGCAAGGCGTTCAATGCGTAAAGCCATGGCAATTGTTCGTGATGCGGCAAGAGCTAATGCTAAAGCTTTGGATGATCCGCAAACAAGCGAAAAGATTTGGAAAAATATTGCCATTGGCGCAGGGAAAACACGAAACCCAAATGAAGTGATAATGCGTGTCGGTGTGCGAGGTGGTGCGTCATTTTCTAATCCAAATCCACCCAATACAAGCGGTGGTGATACGCGTCACTGGCGTTGGTTGGAGTTTGGCTCTGTACATAATCCACCAACTCCATTCATGCGCCCAGCACTGCAAAACAACATCCAAGCCGTAACCAATAGCTTTGCTGAAAACTTCAATAAAGAAATCGACAAGGAACTCGCAAAATTATGAACATTTTACCCGTAGTTCCGACACTGAAAGCTAGTCCTGAAGTCACAGCATTGCTCGGCACCAGCCCTTTAAAGGTCTGGGAAGATATTGCACCAAGTGGCACAGCATACCCTTATGCAGTCTGGTCGGTGGTCACAGCCAATCCTGAAAACAATTTGGATTGCCCGGCTAACCTTGATCATGTGTCCTTCCAGATTGTGGTTTACGACACTCAGCAGAAAAGAGCATCCGATATCCGTGCTGCAATCAGAAAGGCTTTAGAGCCACATTGCTATGTCACCAATATTCACCCGAACCATTTTGAACGCATTGCCGATACCAATATTTTTGGTCGCGGCTTTGATGCGAATTGGTTTTTGGATAGATAGGTTATGAAAGACAAAATTGTAGCGCTAATAGTTGTTCTTCTGATTGCAGCTTTCACCTGCCTTATGGTGTATGTGATCTGGCAAGAATCTACCAATCCAAAAATGGAATTAAATAAATCCGAATGGGATTGCGTTAAAACTGAAACACGCATAACCAATGTAATTATCGGTGGCAAATTAATGCCACAGTCAAATCAAGAATGCGTCGAATATAAACGCAACTAAATTCCAAATTTCCACATAGCACCCAATCGGGTGCTTTTTTTATGCCTAAAATTGAGGAGTAGCTACTCATGGCGAAGAAAGGTGTTTTATCTCAGGGTACGCATGTATGGATTTTACATGGCACAACCCCAACACTAACAAAAATGAACTGCATCAAAGCCCTGGTGCTTGGCGATGACAGTACTACAGAAATCAATACAACCTGTCTGGAAGAAGAAACCACAGCAACTTCGGATTGGGGTTTAACTACACCGGGTGAAGGTTCAATCCAGATTGATACTGATCCTAAAAACGCAACTCACATGACCTTACTGCAGCTTGCGGCTGAGCGTGCAGAAGTAGGTGTTTATGTGGGCTGGTCTGATGGTGAATCTGTACCAACAGTTTCCGGAAATACCGTGACACTCCCAGAAGATCGTACATGGTCATCTTTCCGTGCAATTCTGCGCAAAGGCTCTCCGGTATTTGATGCTGATGCGCTGGTAAATCACACCATTCCAATGAAACGCCAAACTGAAGTAACTGATGAATTTAAGGTGGTGGCTCCGTGAAGTTAAATGAAATCATTCAAGGCTCACTTGTAAGTGAAATCCATAACAAGACTGTTGAATTTAAGCATTTCGGCAAAAAAGAAACTGTCGAAATCTCTATCAAACAATTGCCTTATGCTGTGACAGAGCCACTATTTACTCGCTTGAATAAAGGGGAAGATGTGGTTGCTGAATGGATTTCTGCTGCTTTAGTTGATGAAAGCGGCAAGGCTTATTTAACCAAAAAACAAGTTGCCGCAAACTTTACTCAATCACTAGCTTCAGCAATTTTCAATGCGATTCTTGGTATTGAAAAAGCGCCTCTAGATGAAGAGGGAAAGTCAGACTAACACTGGATGATGAATTCTGGTGTGAACTGGTTTTGAATGGGGTTGGTGGTCGCACGATTGCTGAAGCCAAATTAAGCATGACGAATGCTGAGGTTTCACAATGGGCTGCATTTAGAAATAAACGCGGCTCACTCTTCATAGGGCGCAGGATTGAGCAAAGTATAGGTGCTTTAATGGCTCAATATAGACAACATAATGTTGGGCCAGAGGTTGAAGTCAATCCGTATGATTACATGCCTCACGAGGATGAACCAGAAATGTCCTTTGAAGAGCAGCGCATGCAGGCTATTAAGAAGAAATCAGGTTAGCTTGGTTTCTTTTTCACCTAATAATTAGTATCTTGTCCTGAATAACAAATATTTGGGGTGGGGTGTGGAAATAGTAATAGCAGTAATTGTTGGTGTGATTATTTGGTATGTTTTGAAAGCTAAAAAGGCAGCAAGTGAAACAAGTATAAATCCAAACCCAAACAACATTTCATACGCGTACAACATTGTGGGTGAGCAAGCATATCAAAATAATTTAAAAAAAATAGCAGGACCAAAAGAAGAAGAATCAAAGTTTTTTGAATGTTATGCAAACGTTTCGTCAGATCCATTTAACCAATATGATAAAAATGCAATTAAAGTTGAGATTAATGGCTTGACCGTTGGTTATATAAGTAAGGTTGAGGCAGCTAAATTAGCTGGAAGAGTAATAAATAAAACAGTTCCAGCAGTTATCGATGGCGGTTGGCTTGACGATGATGGTGAGGGTAGTTATGGTGTAAAGCTAGCTATTACAAACACCAATAATTTGCTTTAAGGAATGGGTATGAAAAAAATACTATTTGCAGGGTTTGCATGTCTGGGTTTGATTGGATGCGCTAGCCCAACCAGCGATATGCTGAAAAATAATTTCACCACCATTCTGCCTAATGATAATTCATTAAATGGGTACTGGTCTGGCAACAATGGCCCTTATCTAGTGACATTTAAATTTAATGGTGATGGAACCGGATTAATGTGTTCAAGTTATGGTGATTCAAATACATTAGAAAAGCTTAAAATTGCTGACGGTGTGATGTATATGCAGAATGGATTAAAACAAACCATTACTAAAAACACCAATGAAGAGCTTACACTGAAAGTTAACTATTTAGGATCTGCTACATTTAATTATAAGCCCGATCCGAGATTAACCAATGCATCACCTTATTGTGAAAAAAATCTATAGAAGTATTTAATGGTTCTAGAGCGTCCGAAAGGGCGCTTTTTTATTGCCTGAGGAAAAGTTATGGCAGCAGCATCCCTTGGTCGACTGACCCTAGATTTAGCAGTAAAACTCGGTTCATTTGAACAGGGTATGACGCAGGCAGAACGCAAGACTAAACAAACCACTGATGGCATGAATAAGGCATTTGCTGGATTTAAAGATCAAGTTGCAGATGCATTAGGTGGAACGCAATTAGGATCGCTTGTTGATTCATTTAATACCAAAATGGCATCGCTAAAAGGCGGGGTTCTTGTTGCGGGCGCAGCACTGGCTGGTATGGCGGTTGGAGGTATAACGGCTGCTGTTGGTGGGCTAACTCATCTAGCAATTGAAACAGCAAAGGCAGATAGTCAATTACAGGTTTTGGCAAACCGAGCAAATACAAGCGTAAAAAGTTTTCAGATCTTGGAGTATGCATCCCAAGGTTTGGGTGTGTCACAAGATCAACTAGGTTCTATTCTGGCTGATACACAAGAAAAACTGGGTGAATTTAGTGCAACTCAGGGTGGTGGGGCTGCCGACTTCTTTGATGCCCTAAAGAATAATACAAAACTATCTGAAGATCAGATCAAGTCATTCGCCAAAACACTTCAGGGCAAGGATGGTATTGAAGCAATCCAAATGCTTAATGATAAATTGGATGAGCTTGGTGTTACCTCGCAAGAACGTCGCTTTGTATTTGAAAGCTTGGCATCAGATCTAGGGAATCTTGCACCGTTATTCGCAGAAAATGGAAAACTTCTGGACGACTACGGCAGGGCATTGGAAGATGCCGGGATACTCAAAACAGAAGAAGCTATCAAGCAATCTCAACTTCTGGCAGCACAAACACAGGCTGTTAACCTTCAATTTCAAGGCTGGAAAAACCAGTTAGTATCTGGATTTATGCCAGCAATCGTGGATGTAGCAAATGCAATTTTTGGTACATCGAAAAATGGTATTCAGCTTCAACAGGTTGGTGAGGGCATTGGTTCTGTATTAAGAACAGTAACCAAAGTTGCGCTTGGAGTTTCAGCGGCTTTTAGCATAGCTGGTAAATTGATTGGTGGTGTGGCAGCAGCTATTGCAGCACTTAAGGGTGAAAAGATTAATACCCTGAATATCATGTTTGATGATATTGCTGCCACTTTAGACGATTATGGCACTCGTATAAATTCACTAAGTGAATCCAATTCAACCGCAAGCACATCATCTAACAATTTGGTAAATGCTATTCTGGCCGTCAACACTGCTTCTAATCAAACAGCAAAAGGTATTGCTTTAGACACTAAAACAGCTGATGAAAACGCCAAAGCCAAAGAAAAGCAGGCAAAAGCAGCTGAAAAATTAGCGAAAGAACAAGCAAAACTTAATGGTCTTGTTGGTGCTTCTGCATTAAACGGACTGCGTATTAAGTCCAGTGAGTCTATTGCTGGTGGTCAGGTTAGAGGCTATACAGCGGAATTTGCCAAATTAACTCAGGATGCTTTGGGTTCTCAGCTTAACCGTTTTACGGCTTTTAATGACAGCTATCACAAAGGTACTAATAGCAAGCATGCAGTTGGTCAGGCTTTTGACTTTACTGTTAAGGATGCAAGTGAAGCCAATGCCTCAATTAAGCGACTACAAGAAGTAGCCAAAAAATACGGCTTTACCATTAAGGCAATTAATGAATATGCGAATCCATCTGGGCGATCTACTGGTGGGCACGTGCATGTCTCTGTTCTTGGCTATAAAGGAACGAGTGAGATGCTCAAGGACGCTCAGGCAGAGGTGTCAATTGTTGCAAAGGCTAATGAGGATACTCAAAAACTGAGAGAAGAAGCTTTAAGAAAGCAGCATGCTATTGCTAAAGAGTTTCTTTCTGGGCAGGAAAAAATTGAGTATGAAAATGCCGTTTCTATTCAAGAAATCAAGGAGGCTTTTGCAGAAAATGATCCAAGCCGTGAGAAGTATTTAAAGCTTCAAAGACTGGTTTATGAAAAAGATATCGCCGAGTTTAAAAAAGCTCAGGATGCAAAAAAGCAAGCCGCATTCAGCGCAATAAACAATCCGATCAGCGATATGGTGGGTATTGGTGTAAATGCCAGAGCAAAAGCATCTCTAAGTTCCAGCCAGTATGACCAATGGAGCATTAATAACAACCAGCAAGATGGTTATTCTCAGCTTGCTGATAGTCTTTATTCTGCTCGTGCAGCTATTGAAGATGATGAGTTTTTAAGTGAAACAGAAAAATATGCGCGACTCAATGATGCGTATAAAACCTATCTGGACGCTAAAAAAGCTCTAACGGAAGAGTATGCAAGCCAAGAGTGGGAGTTAGAGTTTCAGCAATACAACAATAAAATGAACCTGTATGGTGAAATGTTATCTCAAGTCAGTTCGATTTGGGGCAACATGACCCAACTCGTCAAAGACAGCCAAGGTGAGCAGTCTAGCGCTTTCAAGGCAATGTTTTTGATTCAGCAGTCAATGGCAGCAGCCCAAGCAATTATCTATGCCAATGTTGCTTCTGCGGCAGCGTTGGCACCACCTCCTATTGGTTTAGGGCCGGTTGCTGGTGCTCCACTTTCATCCTTGATCAAGATCAATGGATACATGAGCGCAGGTATCATCGCCGGCCAAACCATTGCAGGTATGGCCCATGATGGTATCGACAATATCCCGAAAGAAGGCACATGGCTTTTGGATAAGGGCGAACGTGTTGTTGATAGTCGGACGAATGCCGATTTGAAAAACATGATTACCAATCAGAACAACAATGGACCTCAAATCAATATCAATGTTCCTCCTGGGTACACGGCTGAGCAAAGTCGCGGTGCTGATGGTGCTGTGACGATTGATATTGTTGAGAAGCAAATTAAGCGGTCTTGGGGGAATCTTAGCAATCCTAACTCGTATGAATCCAAGCAAATCCAGCGCAATACAACAGCAGGAGTGAAGCGATAGTGAACAGTTTCGCATTATGCCCGTTACAAGCCGGGTATTCCTTTTCACCTGGCAACAGCATGCTGGAGCAGCAACTTCTTGGTGGGTTCGCCCGTCAGCGAAGAATGTTTGTAAATAACGTGCATGTGGCCAATGTATCCGTACTGCTTAAAACCAAAACCCATGCTCAGTACTTCTGGGCATTTTGGCGATTGCATACACTCGATCCAAAGCCATTTTTATGGCGACTGATAACTGACTCAGCTGAAGCACAGGATCATACCTGTCAGTTTGTTGCTAATTCCATATCAGTCGGTGAGCGTAGCGGTGTGGTTTATTCCGTGTCATTTCAAGTGCGATGTAAACCATTGAACAATGGTGATTTAGCTTTTGATCAAAGCATTATCGACTTATGGGAATCAGGTAGTCCACTTGAGATGCTGAATTTACTTGAGAAGCTAGTGAACGAAACAATGCCGAATGCCTTGGGGGTGTGATGATTACAGTTGATGATATTAAGGATTTTCATCTGGATAGTGCGCCCAGCGTGGTATTGCTGGAAACACTTGAAATTAGTCATTCACTTTGGCCCAACCCAATTCGCCTTGTGACTAATCACCCGGATGGCATTTCTGTCACTTTGGAGAATGGTCAGCCGGCCATGTTTGAATTTATCCCGGTGATGATCCAACGAGGCAATACCTCTGATGATCTGGATCAATCCCTGAAAATCACAGTTGGGGATTTAGGTGAAGTGGTGCCACCGTTGATCAAGTTGATTGAAGATGCATCGAGTGACGAAAAGCCACAGGTAATTTATCGCTCGTTTGCTTTTGATGCTGCCTCTATGGTGCTTACCAAGGCCACACCGATTGAATTGATTCGTGGTCTGCATGTGGCACAAATGAATCAGGATTATCAGGCCACAACATTCGAAGCGGCAAACACTAGAAAGAACAGTGTTAGGACTGGCAGGACCTATAACTTTAAGGACTATCCAGACCTCAGAGGATTGATATGAAAAGTGTTGATGCCTTGCTGGACCGGCAATATGACCCTAAAAAATATCATTGTGTGCATTTTCTGATTGAAGCAGCACAGCACCTTTTTGAAAAGGATTATTCGCCAAGCTTTATAGGGCTAACTGGTGATTTAAAGCAAAGTATCCAGACTTCGCGTGTTACGACAATCAAAAACAAAAGGATCGAGAGGCCGAAAGATGGCTGCATTGTCCTAATGACCAATCTTTTAAATAGCTCCCATGTGGGGCTTTTTTATTGCGGTCGTGTTTTACACCTGTCCGAAATCGGTGTGCATTTTCAGGAACTTCGGTCTCTAGAGCGAAATTATTCAAGGTTTAGATTTTATGAAGCTTCGTATTTATCCCAATGAGCTTGATCCGACTGAATACAGTGAAAAAGAGTATGAGTGCTTGCTTAAAGACTGGCTAAATATTCGGGAAGAATATCCAGAAGCTCGCCTGTATAAAGACAGCATTTGCGCCCAGAATGATGTAACACCAAAAACCAAAGAAGAAGCACTTCAATTGCTGCATGCAGATGGTGATTATTTTGTGCTTTGCCATGCTGGGGATCCACTTACCATATTCTTGGTTGTGGTAACCGTGCTATCAGCAGCACTGGCAATCTACACCTACATGAACATGCCTGAGATTCCTGATCAGGCATCAGGGTCGGGTAACAACAGTCTGGCTTCACGTCAGAATAAACACCGTACCAGTGAGCGTGCACCAGACATCTACGGGAAAGTAAAATCTATCCCAGATCTGATTGCACCTCTGTACCGCTACTACGCAGACAATGTGCAGGTTGAGGAAGCATTACTTTCGATTGGCACCGGATATTTTGAAATAGATTCTGACCAAATCAAAGAAGGTGAAACCCCGATCAATACAATTGAAGGGGCGAGTTTAAGCGTTTATGAGCCAAATACGCTGACCACCGGAACTGCACAGATTCAGATTGGTGAAGCATTTAATGATCCACCAATTGTGGCAAAGCAAGTGAGTTCGGTTGATGGTAAACAGAAGTTAATTTCGCCAAATAACGCCATGAAAGTTTACAAAGGCGTAAGTTTTAACGGGAATACGGTTTCTGTTTCAGGGTCAACTGTGCAAGGAAAACTAGATAAGTATTCATGGGATAGCATCACAGCGGCATTCTTGTATCAATCTCAGAATGCATACGCTGACTTTAATGACCACTTTGTCAATGGTGAGCAGATCATTATTGAAAATGCGATTTATGGCTCGGCACCCAATTCCAATATTTCAGGCACCACGGATGTTTCGGCCGCTGGTATTTTAACAATTGCATCTTCTGTAAATATCAGTGATCCAGATAGCTATAAGAAAATTCGCATATCCTCGCTCACGATTGATGATCCTGTAGAAGGACAATTAAATTTAGCGGGGGAATATTCTGTTTCCAGCATCACCAAGACCGGTTCAGCTGGAGCATGGTTCTATGAAGTTGAATTAGCATCCAGTTATATGGAGACCAATATTAATTTTGGCCGAATGTCAGCGGATGGCAGCGGTATTTTGTCTGCTGTCTTGACAGACCATGATGAGAATATCGACCTTAGTGGCACATACACCATTTCATCGGTTTCAGCCAACGATATTACCCTAGTGAATCCAGCATCAGTCAATCCGGATTGGCTTCTTTTATCAAGCCTTACACAGCAGCAGATTGCAGATATGCTTGGGCGGAGCATCACATTCAAAGGCACAAGCGAAAACTTTATTGGTTGGTACTATGCTGGAAATAAAGACACCGAAGGCATGATGCTGAACTTTTTGGCGGCCAATGGTATCTATGAAGGGGATCGAGCCAAGCAGGTTGCTATTGAAGTCCACTACCAACAGGTGGTTGACGGTGTGCCGACTGGACAAATCTACAAAACAGGATTGGGGATGCAGGGCAAGGCCAACAACCGTGACCAAGTGGGGGCAACGGTACGTGAGGCATTACCGTTTACCGGTCAATTCCGTTTCCGTGCCAAGCGTATTAACGATAATGGCAGTAGTGCAAATCTGATTGATGATGTGGTATTTGAAAGTGCTTACAGTTTCTATGAAACGAAAAAGACTGCTTATGAATACGATACGACGATCAGATTAAAACGTCTTGCTATTGGATCTGGTACAAATGCATCAGAACTGAACCTGCCAGTGGTACGCAAACTTTATTCATACCGCAGTGGCACTCGATCTGCTGAACGCATACCAACTAGCAACTTTGCAGACATTGTCATTAATATGGCTATCGATCCACTCATTGGCCGTTTTGATATATCGGAAGTTGATGTTGATTCGCTGTATGACGCTTCTGATGAAATTAAGGCTTACTTCGGAACATCAAAAGCATGTGAGTTTAATTACACCTTCGATAACAAGGAATCTAGCTATCAGGAAATGGCCTTTGCAGTAGCGGAGGCAGTTTTCTGTACAGCGCGTCAGGAAAACGGAAAGCACTTTTTCACTTTTGAAAAAGAAACGCCAAATTCCTTAATTTTATTCAATCACCGGAATATAAAACCTGAAAGCCCAAATAAAACCAGATTGTTTGGCACGCAGGAGGGATATGAAGGCATTGAATTCAAGTGGCGTGATGAGGCTGATGATTATGCTGAGGCAGTCATTAAGTTGCCGCATGACGGTCTGTCTAACTACAAGACTATCGAAAGCAATGGTGTGACCAATGCTGTTCAGGCGCATCTTTTAGCACATCGGGCATGGAATAAACTTCGTTTTAATCGTAAAAATATTGAGTTTACCGCCTACGGTGAGGCTGATCTGGTTACACGCAATGACCGCATTGCTGTAGTTGATGACGTTTTTAAAATGCTCGGTAGTGGTGAAGTAGAAGCGCAGAACAATACAGTTTTAACTCTAGATAATGATGTCAATCTTGAGGAAGGTGAAAGTTATGTTATTCACCTACAGCTAAAAGATGGATCAGTTGATGTTATTAATATTGTTGACCAACTTAATTCAAACCAAGTGCAGTTGGCCCGAATACCCCTTATGCCTTTGGTTATAGGCAAGGTTGTAAGTGCCACCTATAGCATCACCAAGGCAAGCGATCGGGAAAGTGAAGCCTATTTGATACAGGAAAAATCACCGAGTGGAACTTTTGAAACCGGGATAACTGCAATCAAATACGATAGGCGCTACTACAGCAACGACAAAGACCACATAAACAATTTGATTTAACAGCCACCTTCGGGTGGTTTTTTAATGCCGGAGAGAAATATGGCTGATCAACAACAACCAGTGACAAGAGAAAAGTTAATTAATGCCGATATCGATGTGGATAATCTTGGCAAGGCGGTGAATGAGGAAACAATTGTAACCCCTCGGTATGGCGACCAATATAAATCAGCTCCATTGGCGATTAAAGAAATTGAAGATAATGGTATTGCAGCTGTAGCTGCTTTGAATGCCAAGGCTGATCAAGTGGTGGCTCAGGGCTTCTACAAGGGATACACCACCGAAGCTCTACTTCTGGCTGCCAAACCCGCTGTTGCTGAAATGCGTGCACGTGCCGATGATACTCGCAAAATCTATCGTTGGAATCGCACTAGTGCTGAAGGAGTCACGCCTGTTACGGGTACTTGGGTCGATACTGGTTTGAGTGATAAGGATCTTGCAGCAGCAGACGCAACCACCAAAGCCAATGCCGCGGAAGAGAATGCCAAGGCTTATGTGAACGCGAATGACGGGGCTACTCGGTGCAATAGCTCTGCATTCTATGATCCCTATTATTACAATGCAAATAATAACAAGCTGCAATCTGCTAACGCCGCATCTACGGACTTGATTTCTGTGAAATCTGGTGATGTGGTTAGCGTGTTTACCAAAACAAATTCTTCTGGGGGAGGTAATTATCCTGCGATTCTTGTTTATGACGCAAGCGGCGTATTTGTACGCTCTGTACAACCTTCGACTTATGCAACACCTATAGAAACAACAACAACCATTACTGAGGATGGCTTTATCCGCTCGCAGTGGATGGGCGCACCTTTAACTGATAAGGATGGGGTGGCTAAAGTTGTTATCAATGAGGGTGCTAAGAGATTTATAGAAGTTACTACTGCTTCAGCAAATCCAACAATCGCTGCAAAAGCTGAAAAAGTTAGTGTAAACCTGTATAACGACTTTGTTCTTGGGTACGTTAATGTGTCTGGAGATGAAACTGAATCAACAATCGCTGCAAGATCGCCTGTTTACAAGATGTTGCCGGGTACTGTTATTAACTTTTCAAGACCAAATGGGGGGTATTTTTTCGGCGTAAATACTTCACAAACAGCCAAAGTACCACACAATGGCACTCTTTGGATCAACAATAGTTCATACTCGATAACAATCTCAGAAAGCGCCCCGTATGTTAGATTCTTTTTACGCAATCAAGCAGGCACTGCGCTTGATTTAGCCAAAGCTATCGCAGCGGTTAAAATTACTAATAGCTCCGATGTTGCTTATAAACGTGATGTTGACCTGAAGGTCAACGCTTTAAGTGAAAAGATTAGTCAAGCGGCTGTATTTGATTTTAACTCACTGTACAGAACCCCTAGCCTCGCAACTGGTGGGGTAGTATCATTTATTGATGATGATGGTAAGGCGGAAGTTTATAGTGGGCTATACCCATTCATGAAAAGTATGGATGTCCCTTTCGGTGCTGCAATTGTACCGACAAACATTGGTCAGACTAATTTTATGACGATGGCTCAACTACAAGAACTGCATAGTGATGAAAAGTATTTTGAAGTGTTAAACCACGCTTACACACATGCTAATTTAGTTGAAGGTGGGCTAACAACAGAGCAAAAGCATCAAGAAGTCTACAAAGCAAAACAATGGTGTACTCAAAATGGATTTGAAGCGAATGGTTTTGTTTTGCCATACGGTAAAGATGATGCGGAAGCCCGAAGTATTGTGCAGATGTACTATCCTGCTTGTTACGACTATGATGGCGCTGTAAGGGTTGAAACTTTTACAACCATCAGAAACGAGCTAATTAGCCGAACAAGCTGGGGTAAGCAAGTCGATAGAGTTGCAAGACACAAAGCTTTGGTTGATCAGGCTGCCGCAAGCAATGGTTGGCTTGTCATCTGTACGCATGTTTCTGCCATAAACTTCTGGGACGCTAATTCATACGCTGACTTAACCGAATTAATTAATTACATCAAGTCGAAAGGCTGCAAGATTATGAAACCACGTGACGCTTTTCAGACTTTCGGCAATATAGTTGAAAATGATAGTGGTTTTAAGATTACAGCAAATGGGAAAATAGTTGGCGCAAGTTGATAAAAAGCCTGCTTATAGTAATAAGCAGGCTTTTTTGTTAATCAAATATAGTTCTGAACAATGGTGTTAATTGCTCAGCACCAAAAACGCTTAGATGATCATCATCATAATAAAGCGGGACACCATCTTTATTCGGGTAACAGTAATTAGAATCACAGAAATAATCAGTAGTATCCAATACCTTAATACCACATTTTTTTGATGCGATATTAAGAGCATCAAGTGTTATAGCGCTGAGTTTTTTGTGTTCAATATAAGGGATTTTCCAATCTGATTTTCCAGTTATCATGGATTGGTGGGCTAGTGATTTTGGAACATTTCTTGGGTAGACTGGTACAGGTGTTGTTACGTACACCTCATGGTTTTCAGAAAACTTACATAGCGTATCAATATAAGCATTTTTCATTTTTGCATAGTACACATCGCTATAAGTAGATGAAGGCTCTCCAATATATCGCAATGGTTTCGTTAGATCTGGGTCAGCATCGGGTGCACCATGAAATAATGTATTTGTTCGGTTGATGATGAGAATAGGGGTATTAGGGTATTTGTCTTTTTTCTCAAGAACAGTATCAATAAATTCGCTACATTTAAGTTCAGGGCTATTTAACTTCTTAACACCTTCAGCAGCAGGGCAACCAGAATAACTCCATTCTATTGCTGATTTGTTTGAAGGAAGAGACTTGATTACTCCGGGCATCATTGCCATAGCATGACTATCACCAACGACAAGTAAACCTATATCTCCATTCCCGTGCACACACTCCGGAAGATTCAAGCCGCTGAAAATATGGCATTTTGACATCATTGGATTTTTATTATCTGCTTGAGCAATAATTATTTGTTCTTCTTGCGTTAATCTAGAAGGAAATCCATTTTTGATAAAAATTAAAGCAAAAATAACTATAGGAATAGCAACATAGATAAACGTAACCACATATCCGTTAGTCAAGCTGAGATTTGATAAAAATTTACGCGATGGATTTTCAATATATCTATATGACAACCATCCTAAAACCACAGATAAAATAATTGCACTTATGATCCACAACGCATTATTTGATTTTTCTAAATAGTTTAGATAGAAAACCAATGGCCAATGCCATAAGTATATTGAATAAGATGTATTTCCTAAAAACTGAGCAACTTTATTGTTCGTTAATAATGAACTTTGATTAGATGCTAATAGTATTAAAAAAGTACCTAAGACTGGCAATATTGCATTGTATGAAGGCCATGGTGTCGAACCGGTGAACGAAGCAACGGATAGGGCAATCAATGCAAATCCAACCAGTTCAATTGCAGTTGACCGTTGCTGAGTTAAATTAATTTTATTGAAAAATAAAAATATTAAACCACCCGCCAGCATTTCCCAAGCACGAGTTGGCAAAAGGAAAAAGGATGCAGTTGGCATTTTTGGAGTCAAATAAAGAGCTAAAACCAAAGAGGCTGCAAATAATCCAGTAAAGGCAATTTTTATGGCATTTTTACTTTGTTTGATGCGATAAATAATGAATAAGAATATCGGCAATAAAATATAGAATTGCCACTCAACGGAGAGGGACCAAGTGTGTAACAGTAATTTTTCATGAGAAGCCGCATCAAAATACCCGGCTTCTTTAAAGTACTGAATATTTGAAATAAAACCTAAGCTGGTTATGGCGTGTTTTGCGTATTCCTTGAGTTCTTGCGGTGTTAGGGTGAACCATCCAACCAATCCGACTACAGAGCATAGGACAAATAAGGCTGGAATTATTCGGTTTGCGCGTGAGAGATAGAATTTTAGAAAGTTAAAGGTTCTATTTTCTAAACCCTTAACAATGATACTTGTCATTAAAAAACCCGAAATGACAAAGAAAACATCTACACCAACAAAACCGCCAGCGAAGCCAAAAACTCCAAAGTGGAATAATACAACCAGCGCAACTGCGTAGGCTCTTAATCCATTAATATCGTATCTAAATTTTTGACTCATAATATGTTGTATTTTTCTATAAAAAATCGAATCGATTTTATAGACTAACTGATAAAAGTTAAATGACTTTTACTACCCAACAAACCACTACCAACCCTGATCTTTAATTAGATCAGGGTTTTTTATTACCAAAATTTAGGGGGCGCAATGTCCAACGATTATTCAACTGATCCGCCACCAATAACACCAAGTCAGCTTTACGCAATTTCAGACAACATCAATCAGTTGCGGCAAAGCATGGAAAAATTGGCTGATGTGCCTCAAAAGATTGACCGGATGAGCATGCAGTTTGATCAACTTCAGGAAAAGCAAAAACACCTGGATAACAACCTGCAACAGGCAAAAGGGGATTTTGAAGCAGATCTAGACCGAACAAAATCAAGTATTCGAGCTGATATAAAGCAGCTGCGAATGGATGCTGAGGTTAAGCATAAGGAAGTTGATATGCAGATTCGAGTGCTGAATGAAAGCAAGACTAAAATCGACAGCGTTACTAATCTGGTACGTTGGGGCGGTATAGCAATAATCGGGGTATTTGCAGCTGCATGGAACAATCAAACAGCTAAGAGTGACACGGTGAATACCTTGGCAATGGCGAATAGTCAAAAAATTCAGGTCCTTGAAAAACAATCTGATCAGCTTTTAAGAACAGTGGAAGAAATCCGAAATAAGCTTTATGAACGAAACTATATGGGTGACACAAAATGAAATTTATACAAGAAAATGCACTGAAATATACCAGTGTTAAATGGCCCCTAATTGGGGCTTTTTTATTGGGCGTTATTCCTGTTTTACTGCAGGAAGGAATCAATACACAGCTCATTCCGGCTGAATACCATTCACTGATTTTAACCATCGTACTGCCTGCACTGGCCTACTTTGGTAAAAAGAAATATCAGCCCGAGCTACACCCAGAGCCAACTATTCTGGGCTTTGCAAAGTTACCAGTGGATTCAATTACTTTTGATGAAGCATTCCGGCGCTTGATCGGTCATGAAGGCGGGTATACCAATGATAAGCGCGACCCGGGCAACTGGACTGGTGGTAAGGTAGGGGTAGGCGTATTAAAAGGCACTAAGTACGGTATTGCTGCAAATACTTATCCAAATCTGGATATTAAAAATTTATCACTTGCTCAGGCCAAAGAAATCTACAAAAAAGACTGGTGGGATAAATTAGGCGGCAATGGCATACATTCAGCGATTACCTTTCAACTCTGGGATTTCGCAATTAATGCCGGTAAGAAGCGTGCAATCCAAGAATTACAGCAGGCGGTTGGCGTAACTGCAGATGGAATTATTGGACCTAAAACCATGGAAGCCGTGAATGCTCAAGATCTAAATGATGTGATTCTAACTTTAACTGCTGAGCGACTAAGGTTTTACACGTCCTTAAGCACTTGGCCGACATGGGGCAAAGGCTGGACTAATCGTGTTGCGGATAATCTAAAATATGCAGCTCAAGACAATTAGTTTAATGCTGTGCCTCCTCCTATCAGGCTGCACAGCTCATTCAATTACAACGAATGTGAATGTTGGGATATGCGTAAAAGCCCTCTAAGTGAGGGCTTTGGCTACATTTACTTATTTACTGCCCACCCAGCTTCCTTCCTAAAAATCTCCCCATTCTTTATCGTGTGCACTATATAAAAGTAGGTCCATGTTTTCATTGTCTTGTTATCTCCACACCTTCCCAAAACTCCCCGCGCTTATCTCTCAAAAACTTCTCAGCCTCATACTTGCTATAGAACTGTTTAGCTTTCTCAAAATCCTTATCCCAGTACCAGCCACCTGAATACATAGCATCCAGTTCAGACACTTCCCAGAAATCATACTCATCAGTCTGGATCCGATAGGCCAAATATTTGTCATTCTTCTTTATATAGTGAGGGTAGCCGTAGCTCATTATTATTCCTTTTTATTGTTTCCACCCATCCACAATATCAGCCCAATCCTGCATCATTTTTTTACGGTCCGCTAGATACTTAGCATGGTTATAGGTGGCACGTGTTTTATTCTCATCAGCATGAGCCAGCTGCGTTTCAATCCACTTTTCATCATAACCAAGCTCATTCAGCAGGGTGGATGCAGTAGCCCTGAAATCATGTGCTGTGACATTCTGCATAATATACTGCAATGCCCGGTTGATCGTAGTGGCTGGCATCATCCCACCATTATAGACGCCTTCAAAAACATACTTTTTGCGGCCAGTAAGCTTCTTTTGTTTAAGCAACAACTGATACACCTGCTCTGACATCGGAACAACATGGGTTCTATTTTTCTTAGTCAGGCGCATGCCTTTTTTAAGCTGTTCCCTAGACTGCTTTTCAAACGTAATAATGCGGTTTTCAAAGTCGATAAATGACCACTGTAGACGCCGCACTTCAATCGTACGAAGCATGGTATAGAACAAAAATAAAATAGAATTGACCGTTGACTCAGCACCACCATAACTATCGATCCGTGCTCTAAACATTTTCCTTTCGGTCAGGGTTAATGGTCTGGCATGTTCTACATCTGGTCGTGCGATGACTTCACGGACTGCATAAGTTGGATCATTCTCGGCTCTTAATGTTGCAATGGCATACCGCATCACAGAACCAACCTTCTTTCTGTTTTCAATCGCGGTCACTTCACCAGTGCCATGGTTATCCTGACCTTTAACCCGTTTCACCGTATTTTGCATGATCTTCAGAACATCGGCAGAGGTGACATCTTTAATATTCTTGTGACCAATCACTTTATAAATGTCTTTTTCCATTGCCCGGTGAAAGGCATCGATATAGGTTTGAGATTTATCCTGCAGGCGATTAGCGGCATATTCTTTGGCAATGGCTTCAAAACTATTCTCATCACACAACATGCTGGCTTTTTCCTGCTGGCGATGTACAGCCGGATCGATGTTGTTAGCAAGCAGCGATTTAATTTCTTCCTGCTTTTGCCGTGCTTCAGCCAGGCTAACAATAGGGTATTCACCCAGACTGATCATGGATGCCTTGCCAGCGAAACGATAGCGAACACGCCAGAGCTTTGCACCGGTGGAACGGACTTCAATACATAGGCCGCCTTGATCGGCAATACGGTATGCCTTCTCCATTGGTTTTAGTTTTTTGAGCTTTGTATCGTTGAGCATGTGAGTAACGAAAAAAATTGAATGTTGTTACTCACAATCTTACTCACAAATGTGATTAATACAATTTAATTCCATTTAAGGGCATTTAATACGGAAGGCTGGAAAATAAAGAAGGTGAAAAATTGGTTTAATGGCATTTTATAGTATTTAATTGCTGTGCTCATTTTCGATCATTAGAAGCATGAGCTTAACCTATTGAAATTATTGCACTTAACTGTGCTAAAGTGATCCAGATTGAGCTTTATCGGGACTTGTTGCAAGTCTAGGGAATACACGACTAAATCGTTGATTTCATTGTGTGAAAATAAAGCACGCCTCATCATAGCAAAAAATAGCCACATCGGGCGCAATAATTTTTCAATTTTCAGCCTGGTGATTAGCTCACAGCCTTTTAAATATTTTAAATGTGCGTATAAGTAATTAACTGACGAAAAGTAAGTTTAAATAAATATTGCAGTTATTATTTTTTTAAATTAAAAATAAATAGGTTTTAAATTATTAAAGTAATGATGCTGAAAAAAACATCATTTGAATAATAATGCATGGGATAAATCAAACGATAAGATCGGCAATTTGAATAAAAGTGACTCAAAATAGTGATATTTTTAAGTACATAAACCTACATATTGCGCTTTGTAACTGGTAAAAATTAACCAGAATTAAACGAAATTGAATATTTTTTAAACTAAATTAGCATAAAAACGCAAATCCTCACTGAAAAGTGCTCCTATTCTTACCTAATATGAAATCGTCGCACTATTTAGGTGCGCTAAAAAAATACCTGTAACAAATCTCAGGAAGAATGCTTGAATATAGTGCATTTAGTTTAAGTCACAGTATAATAGCGACAAGGTATTTTTATCTTCCTATGTTTTCTTATAAAGATTTCAAGATTTTAGATATACTTTTAAAAGTTGGTACGCTAATTGCTTAATAGATACCAACTTCTAACACGCACTTTGCGAGTGCAACAAAAAACATCGGAGCAAAATGAGCATGGCGAACAAGGTCCTTCAACTCATACAAGAAAGTGGCGCGAAATGGGTCGATTTTCGCTTTACTGATACCAAGGGTAAAGAACAGCACGTTACTTATCCAGCAGACAGTATTGATGAAGATACGTTTGAAGACGGCAAAATGTTTGACGGTTCTTCAATCGCAGGTTGGAAAGGCATCGAAGCATCGGACATGATCTTACGTCCAGATGCAGAAACAGGTTTCATCGACCCGTTCTTTGCAGAGCCAACTGTTGTTGTGACTTGTGACGTTATCGAACCATCAACTGGTCAAGGTTATGAACGTGACCCACGTTCGATTGCTCGCCGTGCAGAAGAATACCTGAAATCTACAGGTATCGGTGATACTGCATTCTTCGGTCCAGAACCAGAATTCTTCGTATTTGACGAAGTGAAATGGGACATCGACATGTCTGGCGCTCGCCACACATTGATCGCTGAAGAAGCTGCCTGGTCTACTGGTAAAGATTACGAAGCAGGTAACTCAGGTCACCGTCCACGTGTTAAAGGTGGTTATTTCCCAGTTCCTCCTGTTGATTCTCATCAAGATATGCGTGCAGACATGTGTGCAAAAATTGAAGAAATCATGGGCCCAGGTCGTGTAGAAGTACATCATCACGAAGTTGCATCTTGCCAGTTAGAAATTGGCGTGAGCTTCAACACAATGGTTCGTAAAGCTGACGAAGTACAACAGTTCAAATATGCTGTTTGGAACGTTGCGCACCAATACGCTAAAACTGCAACCTTTATGCCTAAACCAATGGTAGGCGATAACGGTTCAGGTATGCACGTTCACATGTCGATCTCTAAAGATGGCAAGAACCTGTTTGCTGGTGATGAATATGCAGGCCTTTCAGAAATGGCATTGTACTTCATCGGTGGTGTGATCAAACATGCTCGTTCATTGAATGCGATCACTAACCCATCTACAAACTCATACAAACGTTTGGTACCGCACTTCGAAGCACCGATTATGCTTGCTTACTCAGCGCGTAACCGTTCAGCTTCTATCCGTATTCCTTACGTTTCTAGCCCTAAAGGCAAACGTATTGAAGCACGTTTCCCTGATCCAATGATGAACCCGTACCTAGGTTTCGCTGCATTGTTGATGGCGGGTATCGACGGTATCCAAAACAAGATTCACCCAGGTGAAGCTGCTGACAAGAACCTGTACGATCTTCCTCCTGAAGAAGAAGCGAAAATCCCTACAGTGGCACACAGCCTTGAAATGGCACTTGAATCTCTTAAAGAAGATCATGACTACCTGCTTAAAGGTGGCGTGTTTACTAAAGAAATGCTTGATGCTTACATCGAACTTAAGACTGAAGATGTACGTCGTCTAAACACGACTACTCACCCAGTTGAATTCGACATGTACTACAGCCTGTAATTCTGATCTGAATTTCACTGTAAAAAAGACCCGCCTTTGTGCGGGTTTTTTTGTATGATGCTGTTATTGATCAAAGATATGAAGTTATGGCACAACGTAAAAGACATACCGGCTTTTTTCCCTGGATTGATCCTCAGGATCATAGCAAAGGCTTTAAACTGAATTTTTCTGAAGTGACCTATGTAGAAGTAGCGCGTACACCTGAGGGTTATAAGCAGGTCGAGTTTGTGGCATTACGTCATCCTGAGCTGGCTCTGAACTATGACTATCCACAAAGTTTTTATCTCACCACAGATGGCATGATTTTGAAAAAGCTGCCAAGTGGAAAGTATGAAGTGATTGCCAAGACAGATAATGCCTAATCGTGAAGTTGATAACGTTGTGAGTGTAAAATTTAAAAATCTGCATGGACCGCATATACCCGCCGCGCTTCGAGAATGGCTGTATGCCTCGGGATCATTGACGCAGCAGTTAACAGATCTGGCCGGTGGACAGTTTCGGGTAGAACCACAGCAGGAACATTTTCAGCGTCTGGAATTTGTAGATTCCCGTTGGATGCAGATGCCACATCAGCATACGTCCTGGGTGCGAGAAAGTTATTTATATGGCTGTGAAGAGCAGCCTTGGGTCAAAGCAAAAAGTATATTTCCGATATTAAGCTTGCAAAAACGTGCGCGGATTTTTCAGCATATTGGATCGAAGCCGATTGGCTGGCTATTATTCCAGCGGACCAATCCAAACTGTGAACGACGTGTGATTTATCTGGAAGAGGGTTGGACCCGTCAGAGCTGCTATACTTGGCATGGTTGTAAATTTATCGTACAAGAAACATTTTTACCGGCATTTGAACACTTTATACAAAATCAACAGGCTTAACTTGATATGGCAACTGCACAAGCAATTACCTGGCGTGAACGTCTGAGCGCCTATTATTATCTTTGTCGTTTTGATAAGCCAATTGGCACAGAGCTGGTCTTCTGGCCGACCATATGGGCGCTATGGGTCGCAGCAAAAGGAATCCCTGATCTCAGTATTCTAGTGCTGATGATTCTAGGTGTAATTTTTATGCGCGCAGCGGGCTGTGCCATTAATGACTTTGCCGACCGTAAAGTGGATGCGCATGTCGAGCGTACCAAAACCCGTCCCTTAGCCACCGGTATTATTAGTGCTAAAGAAGCAGTGATGGTCTTTCTGGTGCTCGTCGCAGTCAGTGCCTGCCTGTTATTTTTCCTGCCGATTGAAACCTTTTACTGGTCCTTTGGAGCCTTGTTTTTAGCGTTCATTTATCCGTTTATGAAACGCTATACCCATTTGCCGCAGGTATTTTTGGGAGCTGCATTTTCCTGGTCCATTCCGATGGCCTATACCGCTGTCGGGCAGACACCAGACCTAACCTGCTGGCTTCTCTATTTTGGCAATCTGGCTTGGACCGTAGCCTATGACACGCAATATGCGATTACCGATCGTGAGTATGATTTAAAGATTGGAGTAAAATCGACAGCCATTTTATTCGGTCAGCATGATATTCAGATCATTAGTACCTTACAGGTTCTAAGTCTGGTCTTGATTGGCACGGCATTATGGATTGAGGATTTGCTTGTTCCATTTGGCCTGATGGGGCTTCTAGCCGTCGCAATTGATTTTATTTATCAATGGTCAAAAACTCGAGATAAGGACCCGCAGCGCTGTTTCTGGGCTTTCCGTCATAACCGTTGGGTGGGGCTGATGATTTTTCTTGGAATCTTTGCCGCGCTTCTGTAACTGCACCTTGTCGATTCATAACAAAAGCATCCTATAAGGGTGCTTTTTTTTATGCTTAATTCAAGATTCTTCATGAAAATCATAAACAACAATAAGGGGTTAGAATATGAATAATGTAGTGAAAAACGGTTTCAAAAAAACCTGTCTGGCACTGGTATGTTCCATGTCATTGTTTATGACTGCGTGTAATGACGATGATAATGATTCGTTCCGACCACAGGAAAGGGTATTTTTAAGTCAACAGTCTTATGATGAGGATACCTTGCCTGAAGCATCGGATATTCAAGTCATACGCTATAATATGCCAAACGTAAATGGTGAACGGGCTGAAGCGACAGCCATGGTGTTTTATCCAAATATACCTCAACCTCAAAACGGATGGAGGGTGGTGGTTTGGGAACATGGCACGGTGGGTAGCGGTGATTCTTGTGCACCAAGTAATAACCAGCTGAATAATAATTTTAGAGGATTGGCCAGCAGCTTGCTTGCACAGGGATATGTGATTGTTGCACCCGATTATGAAGGATTAGGTACTCGGGGGATCCATCCTTATTTAAATTTAAAAAGTGCGGCACAATCGGCTATCTATGCAGTAAGAGCCTTTAAAGAACAACAAGGAAATCGATTTAATGGTGCCTGGGTCTCAGTGGGACAATCCCAGGGAGGACACGCATCACTTGCCACAGCCCAGTTTGCCGATGAAGATCCAAATTATAAGGCAGCAATTGCAGCAGCTCCGGCTTCAAGTCTGGGTTATATTATCAGTGAAGTAGCACCGCAAGCGCTTAATGCTTTGGTTGAGGCTGGACAAGATAATGCTGCGAAAGCGGTCTATGCAGAATTACTGGCATATGCGGCTTATGTGGCTGTAGGGATTAAAGCTTATGAACCAGGCTTTAACTATCGCAATATATTCTCAAGCCGTGCAGGGATTGTGGCTGAAAAGGCGGAAGGCACGACTGGAGAAAATGGACTTTGTTTAGGGCCATTGATTACTGAATATATGCAAGATATTGATGATTATCTGGTGAATAATCCGGAAAAAACGGTCGTGGACTATCCGGGATTAGTAGAAAACTTCCAGAATAATTCGTCGGTTGAAAAGTTCCTTGAGAACAATCAGCCTGCAACTGAAAAAATTAATGTTCCTGTGATGATCATTCAAGGTACTGCAGATATGGCTGTTCCGTATCCAGTAACAAATACTTTACAACAGGGCTTGAAAGATATGGGAACCACAGTGAATTTTGTAGAGGTAAAGAATGCTTCACATACCGAGGCCATTGTACAAAGCAGAACCCAGCTGCTGACCTTTATTAATACCTATATGCCTTCAGGTATTTCTGTCAATCCTTAATCCTAAAAGGAGCTTCGGCTCCTTTTTATTCCTTGTGATGCTAGGCCTTGAGCAATCATTTAAGTTTGTTATAGTGGCTTAAGATTATAGGTTATCAGTGTAGGCTCGTTATGTCGGAACAGACAAAACCCCGCAGTATCAAAAAATTGCTTATCTTTGGAACCTTGGCTTTGTGTGTTCCAATTTTTTTGGTGACCATGGCATTTCTGGCAGTTAATAGCGATGCGAAAAATCAGGAAAAATATAAACAGCAACAGGCTGACATGATTGCCCAGATTGAAGCACGCGAAGCGGCTGAAAAATCAAAGGCAGAGCAGGCGGCTCAAGCAACTCAAGCTGCTTCCGAAGCTGAAACAAATTCCTCTCATTAAACTATTTATCTCAAATCTCTTTGAAGCTGCCGGATCGTTGGAATTTCAGTGTAGCGGATGACTGTGTAGCCGGCAGCAATCAGCATCGCATCGCGTTCCGCATCTTCCTGTTCCTTGCCAATATGGCTAGGGTCATCCAGTTCTATAATCGCCACTACATTATATTCCCGGTCCATCACCACAAAATCGGTCACTTTACGGTTGAACTTGCTGCGCATTTTCATATTGTCATGTGTGATCAAAGCACTAAATGCGACCTGTGCCAGAATGTGATGATGCGGAAAAGCATCTTTCAGGCGAGTAAACATCTTGCTTTCGAAAGCTGTAATGACACGCTTGGGATAGAATTTCGTCTGGCGGGTAAACAGATGGGGGAAGAGCAGGCAAATTAAGGCAAAGCTTGCCAGACAGCCAATCACAAAGAATATAAACTGACTCAAATCAAATACGGATCATAAAAGAGAAAAGAATAAAAAAACCCACTTCGCAATGAGTGGGTTTTTCAGAATCTTGGCTCTCCCACCTGGGCTCGAACCAGGGACCTGCGGATTAACAGTCCGTCGCTCTACCGACTGAGCTATGGGAGAATAGATTGGCTCTCCAACCTGGGCTCGAACCAGGGACCTGCGGATTAACAGTCCGTCGCTCTACCGACTGAGCTATTGGAGAATCTGCAAGCGATTATAGAGAGATTTAAAAAGGGGTCAAGGCACTTTTATAAAAAAGCTAAAAAAACTGAATCAAGTGTTTTAAAAATAATCAAAAATGATTGTAGTTCAAAATGTTATGTTTATGTAAACCCAGATTAAGGGTAGAGGGGTTGTGTGATTATTCGCTGCCATGGTTGCAAGTCGCTAAAACTACAAACAGGACTCATATAAATATTTAATCCAAAATGCAGACATAAAAAAACCCACTTCATAATGAGTGGGTTTTTTCAGAATCTTGGCTCTCCCACCTGGGCTCGAACCAGGGACCTGCGGATTAACAGTCCGTCGCTCTACCGACTGAGCTATGGGAGAATAGATTGGCTCTCCAACCTGGGCTCGAACCAGGGACCTGCGGATTAACAGTCCGTCGCTCTACCGACTGAGCTATTGGAGAATCTGATGCGCATTTTAGGCAGGAAAACAAAGACCGTCAATCAATTCCTGTAAAGAAATGAATCATTTGCTTTTTTAATATGCATCTCAGACCTAAAAATAAAAAAATCACCCATGAAGGGTGATTTTTTTAAGCTGGAAATAAAAAATTATTTCTCAACACCAGCAGGTTGACCTGCATATTTCGCATTTGCGTAGTCCCAGTTCACCAGGCTTTCTAGGAAAGTAGAGATGTATTTAGGACGAGCGTTACGGTAGTCGATGTAGTAAGCGTGTTCCCAAACATCGATTGTCAACACAGCAATTTTACCGTGCGCCATTGGAGTGTCAGCATTTGAAGTTTTAAGGATAGACAGGTTGCCGTTTACTTCATCAGCAACTAACCAAGCCCAACCTGAACCGAACTGAGTTGCAGCAGCAGTTGCGAACTCTTCAGCAAATTTTTCGTAAGAACCGAAAGCTTCGTCAATTTTTGCAGCCAAAGCGCCAGTTGCTTTACCGCCACCGTTTTTAGTCAAGCAGTTCCAGTAGAATGTGTGGTTCCATACCTGCGCAGCGTTGTTAAATACACCTGCTTTAGATGAATCACCAGCAGTTGCTTTGATGATTTCTTCTAGCGTTTTGCCTTCAAGCTCAGTACCAGCGATCAGGTTGTTCAGGTTAACCACATAAGTATTGTGGTGTTTGTCGTGGTGGTATTCTAAAGTTTCTTTGCTGATGTGTGGAGCAAGAGCGTCGTAGTCGTATGGTAATGGTGGTAAAGTAATGGTTGTCATGTTTTCAATTCCTTGCATTTTGCTGGGTTTTGACAATAAGTGGCGTTATTGTAATAGATTCTTAGGCAAAAATGGGCACTGTGTATAAATAACAATACAGAATAAAGCCTGAAAATTTAAAGATAAAGCCACTCATCTACTTGCCAATCGAAATTAAATCGGATTGTTTAATTCGAAATAACTATACTCAATATTAAATTGTTCTGAAATAGCTTTAGCCAGACGTTGTACACCATATTTTTCAGTGGCGTGGTGGCCGCAGGCATAATAATGGACATCCAGTTCCTGAGCATCATAAAAAGTACGTTCACTGACTTCGCCAGAAATATAAGCATCACAGTCTTGTGCTGCCGCTTTATGAATATAATCCTGTGCACCACCGGTACAGAAACCGACTTTTTGAATCAGGTTTTTTTCAGCAGGTAAATGTAACGCATCATAACCGAGTCTTTCTGAAACATAGGCTTTGAATCCTTCTGGCGTCATGGCCTGTTTTAAATAACCAATATTCCCAATTGGACGGCGCTCATTCGGATCAAGCTGTTCAAGGTTTTCCAGTTCCAGCAGGTCTGCAATCGCAGCATTATTTCCCAGAGTTGGATGGCTGTCTAAAGGCAGGTGATAACCAACAAGCGAAATATCATTTTGGATCAGGCTTTTAATTCGTTTACCACGCATCCCGGTAATCGGGTAGGCTTCACCTTTCCAGAAATAACCATGGTGAACCAGTAACAAATCAGCACCTTGTTCAATCGCAGCTTCGATAGCAGTTTGTGAGGCAGTAACCGCACATAAAATTTTATTGACTTCAGTGCGGCCTTCGATCTGTAAGCCATTCGGTGCATAGTCCTTAAATTCGGAAGATGCCAAAGTCTGATCGCACCAGCGGATAATATCGTTTAAATTCGCCATAAAATTCCTGTCAGTTTATAAACTTGCCAATTCTTATTTATTTGTCCAATTGTAACTAAAGCAGCACAAATCTCTGTGGATTTTTTTGTGTTTAGTTATGTATTTGGCATTACAATAGGATACAAATTACTTAGTCATCAACGAATTAAAATATTTTAGAGGATAGCAAAGTGCGCCGCACCTTTACATGGTTACCTTGGGTGTTACTGATTTTAGTCATTATCGGTTTTTTGGGGTGGCAGCAGCTGCAGAAACCTAAATCACCGATTGCGCCGGATGGCGTAAAAATGCCTGCTGAAAAAGTAGAACCGTTGATTGATACTTCGCGTTCTGGAGGGGTTGTCTCCTATAGTGCCGCCGTGAAAGTCGCAGCACCTGCGGTGGTGAATATCTTTACCACACAAAAAGTAAAACAGCAGGCGCACCCTTTACTGACTGATCCAGTCTTCCGTGAATTTTTCGGTGATCAGTTGCCAGACCAGTTTGGTCAGAGTCCAAATGAAAACAGTTTAGGTTCAGGTGTAATTGTACGTCCTGATGGTTATATCCTGACCAATAACCACGTGATTGCACAAGCAGACCAGATTGTGGTGGCTTTGCATGATGGACGCCGTGCCGAAGCCAAGGTCGTGGGTACAGACCCAGATACGGATTTGGCTGTAATCAAGATCGAACTTGAACAATTGCCAGTTTTGCCATTCAAGCTGAGTGGCAATGAAGTCGGTGATGTTGTTCTGGCTATTGGTAACCCGTTTGGTGTCGGTCAAACCGTGACTCAGGGGATTATTTCTGCGACAGGCCGTTCTGATCTGGGCATCAATACCTATGAAGACTTTATTCAGACAGATGCTGCAATTAACCCGGGTAACTCGGGTGGTGCATTGATTGATGTTGCTGGTAACCTGATCGGGGTAAATACAGCAATCTTCTCCCAAACAGGTGGCTCACTGGGGATTGGTTTTGCGATTCCCGCTAAAATCTGTCAGCAAGTGATGAATGCAATCCTGAAAGATGGCCGTGTCGTTCGTGGCTGGCTGGGTATCAGTCTGTTGCCGACAGAACGTAATGATGTATTACAACCTAAAGAATCAGGTGTAGTGGTCGCTGAAGTGCTGGAAAATGGACCTGCAGCAAAAGCTGGCATCCAGCGTGGTGATAAAATCATTAAGGTGAATAATGAAGTGATTACTTCTGCCTCACATCTGATTAATTTTGTCGCTTTACAGGCCCCAAACAGTACTGTTCAGATTGAAGTAGAACGCGCTGGAAAAACTATGACACTGGATGTGGTGATTAGTGAACGTAAAACGCAAAGCAGTTCTTCACAATATATTCCTTTACCAGGTCAGTAATTTTTTCTTCAGGAAAATCCCTCCATGTGAGTAATGCCAGTCAGTTAAGCAAATATTAGTAAAATGTAGTAAAAATGAGTGTATGTAAATACGCTCATTTTTTTATGACTTTATCTGAAAATTTAGATTGCACCCTTCAACATTCTTTACCTTCACTT